>JAKAZV010000002.1 GCA_021826505.1 Acidobacteriota bacterium
GTCGCCATTGCGGCAAGAGCCGCGGGTCTTCCCGCAAACAAAAACGGCTATTTCGTCAAAAACCTGTGGACTGGCAAGACCGAGAAAACCATGAGCATCATCAGCGCGCTTGTTCCCGCGCATGGAGTTGTTCTATACCGGGTCAGGGCTCTTTGCCTGACTGAGGTAAAGAAATAAGGAAGGGCGGTTGCTATCCGCCCCGTTCCGCTATGCGGAATGGGGTCCCCGGCCCAGTCCGGAGGACTGCGGTCCCAGGGACAGTCTGGTTGCAACTTAAATTCTTACCTAGCCTGAATGATGGGCACGGGCAGGCTGAATGATCTGGCTAAGGATTCCCTATTTATTTCGCCAGCCAGTGCAATAAATGGCCGGGCAGGATGCCGAGCCACAGGACCACGACGGCGCAGCAGGCCGCGCCCAGGGTCCAGGCGGGGGAAGAAGCGATGGGCGGGAGCTCGCCTTCGGGCGGACGCATATACATGTACACCACCACGCGCAGGTAATACCAGGCGGCGATGACGGTGTTGACCAGGGCCACGATGGCCAGGCCGATGAGATGGGCCTGGAAGGCGGACTGGAAGATGTAAAGCTTCGCCAGGAAACCGCCGGTGAAGGGAACGCCGAGCAGCGAAAGCAGGAACAGCGTCATGGCCAGCGCCAGGCCGGGATGGCGTTTTCCCAGGCCCGCGAAGTCAGAGAGAGAGGTGAAACGCTCGCCGCGGTTCGCCACCCGCGCGATGACGGCAAAGGCGCCCAGATTCATGGCGGTGTATACGGTCAGATAAAACAGGATCGCGCCGACGCCCGGGCCGGCGAGAATGCCGGAGACGGGCGCATGGCCGGGCAGCACACGCGGCGCCGGATTTTGCGCGATGACCGCGAAGGCGACCAGGATGTAGCCGGCCTGGGCGACGGAAGAATAGGCCAGCATGCGCTTGAGGCTGGTCTGCCGCAGGGCGCCGATGTTGCCCAAAGTCATCGAGAGAATGGCCGCAACCCACATCAGCCAGAACCATTGCTGGCTATAGCCCCGCAGGGCGACGTAGAAGACGCGCAGCAGAATGACAAAGGCGGCGGCCTTGGCCGCGGTCGAGATGAAGCCGGTGACGAGGGCGGGCGCGCCTTCGTAAACATCGGGCGTCCAGACCTGGAAGGGCGCCGCCGAAACCTTGAAACCCAGGCCGACGAAGATCAGGGCGGCGGCGAGCGGAATCAGGCTGCCCAGGGCCAGGCCGCCGGCGGCCATTTTGCCGGCCAGGGACTGTCCAATGGCGGGAAGGCTGACGCTGCCGCTGGCGCCATAGAGCAGCGTGATGCCGTAGAGGAAAAACGCCGTGGCAAAGGAGCCGAGCAGGAGGTATTTCAAGGCCGCTTCGGTGGATTTGGGCGCATGGCGGCGGTACGCGCAGAGAACGTAGCTCGAGATGGAACTGATCTCGAGGCCGATGAAGGTCAGGATCAGATTGTCCGAGCTGACCATGAAGCCCATGCCGACGGCGGCAAACAGCAACAAGGCGTAGAACTCGCCGCGCGGATGCCCGTCGGTGCGAAGGAAATCCATGGCCAGGAGCGTGACGACGGCGACGGTGGCGAGAATGAGGATATGGAAATAAATCGAGACTGAATCCACCCGCACCATGCCGGCAAAGGCCGTGCCGGGATAGCGGATGAGGGAAATGCCGGCGGCGAGAGCCAGGAGCGAGCCGATGAAAGCCAGGGCGCCGGCGATCCGGCCGCGGCTGCCGCCGCGGGCCGCGCCCTCGACGAGGAGGATCAAGGCGCCGAAGACGGTGAGGATGATTTCGGGCAAGATCCGGAGATAGTCCATCAGGGAGGTGGGCATCAGCGGCCTCCTCTCATGCCGCGCCGAGGAGCGCGCGCTTCAACCCAGCCGGCCGGCGAGGCCGAGGGACGGCGAAGGGCCGTGGCCGTGAGACTGGTCTGGCTGAGCTCGCCGGCGACCGGAGCGATGGGACGCAGGAACCAGGGCGAGGCCACGCCCATGACCAGCATTAACACAGCCAGCATCGCCAGCAGCAGTCCCTCGCGGAAGCCGAGGCCGGGCATTTTTTGCACCGCCGCGGAGGGTTCGCCCCAGAGCGTGGCGCGGGTCCAGCGCAGCAGATACATGACCGAGAGAATCACGCCGGTGGCGGCGATGGCGGCGACGCCATGGCGGGCCAGGAAAGAGCCGAGCAGGATGAGGAATTCGCCGACAAAGCCGTTGAGCAGGGGAAGGCCGGCGGCGGCGAGCATGATGACGATGAAAAAGCCGGCGAAGACGGGCATGGAAACGGCCACGCCGCCGTAGTCCGCGAGCTCGCAGCTTTGCCGGCGCTGCCACAGGATGCCGATGAGGCAGAACAGGCCGGCGGCGATGATGCCGTGGCTGAGCATTTGATAGATGGCGCCCTCGGCGCCAAGCTGGGTGAAGGTGAAGATGCCGACGACGATGAGGCCGAGATGGCTGAGCGAACTGTAGGCGACGAGCTTTTTCATGCCCGTCTGGACGTAGGCCACCAAGCCGCCATAGACGATGCCGATCAGCCCCAGAACCAGAATCGGCGTGGCGAGCTGTCGAGCGGCGAAGGGAAACAACAGCACGCAGTAGCGCAGCATGCCGAAAAGACCCATCTTGGACATGCCGCCGGCGAGCACGACGGCGGCCTCGTCGGGCGCCTCGGAGTAGGCTTCCGGCTGCCAGCCGTGAAAGGGAAAGACCGGAGTCTTGATGGCAAAGGCGATGAAGAAGCCGAGGAAAAGCCAGAGCGCGGCGGAGGAGGCCAGCGGCGAGGCCAGGGTCGAGGAGCGCAGCGCCAGCTCCCGATGCAGCGTCTGCCAGCCAAAGCTGCCGGTCAGATGATAGAGCCAGAGAATGGCCGCCAGCATGAAGACCGAGCCCAGCATGGTATAGAGAAAAAATCGCACGGCGGCGCGGCGGCGCGCCGGCCCGCCCCAGATGCCGATGAGCAGCGCCATGGGCACCAGGGAAAATTCCCAGCAGAAGTAAAAAAGGATGAGATCGAGGCTGGAAAAGACGCCCAGCATGGCGGCCTCGAGCAGGAGCAGCAGGGCAAAAAAGCCGTGGGAATATGAGGACGAACGGCGGCAGGCGAGCCAGAGGGCGATCACGAAGAGCAGGGCGGTGAGCACGGCCATCCAGAGGCCGAGGCCGTCCACGCCGAGCGAGTAATGAATGTGGAAGGCCGGAATCCAGCGCAGGCGCTGGCGGAACTGCATGCCGCCGAGCGAGGAGTTGTAGCGCCAAGGCAGATAGAGGCTGAGCGCGAACACAGCGAGGCTCGCCAGGAGACTGAAGACGCGCGCGAAGGCAGCCGAGCGCACGAGAAAGATCAGCAGCGACGCCGCGAGCGGAATCAGCAGGAGCCAGGTGAGAATTGTGTTGTGTAGATTCATCGCTTAAAAGTCCAGGGATCAGCGTCGCATATCTTTGTTTTCCGTCGCTCGGACATCCTCACATGCACACAAAGCATGCTGCGGTGTCCTCGCTCCTTCAGCCTCGATCTGCTCGCTTCTCCCTGGACTCATAAAACAAATTTGCAACCTCAAAAAAGATCCGCAGAAAATTTCTCAGCGCAGCGTCAGCCAGCCCATGTAGATGACGGCGGCACAGGCGCCGGCGGCGATCCAGGCGGCGTAGGAGCGCAGGCTGCCCGAAATCTGGCGGCGCAGTCCATCGCTGGTTTTGAGCAGGCCGCCGCCGATGCCGCGCAGGCTGCCGGCGATAAGCCCGTCATCCACGCCCCGCCACAAGACCCAGTGCGAGATGGCCCGCAGAGGGGTGATGAGCACGGCATCGAAAAACTCGTCCACCCAATATTTGTTGAAGACCAGCCGGTATAGCCCCGGCACCGCCTCGGCCCATTGCGCGGCGGCGCGGGGCCGGCGGCGGTAAAGAACCCAGGCCAGCAACAGTCCGCCGAGCGCGACGGCGATGGTGAGGGCCATGAGGGCATGCTGGACGCCCGCGGTCAGAAACGGCGGCAGCGGCCGGTACGCCACGGCGTTGGGGGTGGGCGAAAACGCCGGGGCCAGGAAATGGAGCAGACGGTCGCCCCAGTTCAGATAGCCGCCGAGCGCGGCCAGCACGGCGAGGCCGAGCAGGGGAATGGTCATGACCGCCGGAGATTCGTGCGGGAGGGCATGACGGGGAGCGTTTTCCGGATTGCCGTGACCGCCCGCAGCGGCGGCGCCCGCCGGTTCCTGTCCGGTGGGGTGAGCGGCGGATTCCGGCGCGCCCGCGGGCGCGGGGAAGAAGGTGACGAAGAGGGCGCGGAACATGTAAAAGGCGGTGAGAAAAGCCGCCACAAGGCCGAGCGCCCACCAGATGCGGCCCGCGCCCGAGGTCGCGGCAAAAACGCGCTCGAGGATGAGGTCTTTGCTGAAATAGCCGGAAAAACCGGGAATGCCGCTGATGGCGCAGGTGGCGATCACGAAGGTCCAGAAGGTAATCGGCGCGTAGCGCTTGAGACCGCCGGGAGCGAGGGAGCGTATGCGGAAAATATCCTGCTCGCCGTGCATGGCATGAATCACGCTGCCGGCGCCGAGAAACAGCAGCGCCTTGAAAAAGGCGTGGGTCATGAGATGAAAGACGCCGGCGCCGTAGGCGGCGACGCCGCAGGCCATGAACATGTAGCCGATCTGGCTGATGGTGGAATAGGCGAGAATGCGCTTGATGTCGCGCTGCAATACGCCGATGGAGGCGGCGAAGATGGCGGTCAGGGCGCCGATGGCCAGCACCAGCGAGCGGGCGGCGGGCGAATGATCGTAGATCACCGCGGAGCGGGCGATCATGTAAACGCCGGCGGTGACCATGGTGGCGGCGTGGATGAGGGCGCTGACCGGGGTGGGACCTTCCATGGCGTCGGGCAGCCAGATGTAAAGCGGAAGCTGGGCCGATTTGCCCAGCGCGCCGACGAGCAGCAACAGCGCGATCACAGTGAGCGGCCCATGCCATCCGGATTCGACGGGGAGGGTTGCGGCGCGGGCGAAGACGGTCTGGTAGTTGAAGCTGCCGAAGCGGGCGAAGATCAGGAACAGACCGAGCAGAAAGCCGAAGTCGCCGATGCGGTTGACGACGAAGGCCTTGATGCCGGCGCGGGCCGCGGCGTCGCGGCGGAAGAAAAAGCCGATCAGGATATAGCTGGCAAAGCCCACACCCTCCCAGCCGGCGAAGAGCAACAGATAGTTGCCGGCCAGCACCAGCGTGAGCATGAAAAACAGGAACAGGTTGAGCAGGGAGAAGTAGCGGTAAAAACCGCCTTCTTCCGACATGTAGCCCAGCGAATAGAGGTGAATCAGGAAGCCCACGCCGGTGACGATGAGCATCATCAGCAGCGAGAGCGGATCGAGAAACAGGCCGAAGGAGACGCGCAGGGGGCCGGCCAGAAACCAGGTGGCGTGAGGCTCGATATAGGGCGCGCCGGACCAGCGATGCGCCACCCAGAGCGCGGCCAGCAATGCCAGGCCGGAAAAGCCCACGCCGACGGCGCCGGCGATGGATTTGCCCCAGAGACGGCCGAAGACGAGGTTCAGCAGGAAGCCGGCAAGGCAAAGGCCAGGGACGAGCCAAAGATGGAGATTTATAGGCATTTCGATTTCATGCGAACAAACCAGTATCCAATCGCGATCACCGTTAATGCTTCATGAGATCCATTTCATCGAGGCTGAGGGTCTGGCGATTGCGGACGACGGCGATGATGATGGCCAGGCCCGTCGCGCTTACGCGCTCCTTGGGGGCTTCGCCCCCAACGCCGGGCTTTATTAGAGCAATTCCTGCGGAATTGCTGAAATTAATGGATCGCTGCTCCCAAGAAAAAAACGTGCTCGAATTGGATATTTGTTCCAGCATGAGTGATTGAACCGTTAATGCTTCATGAGATCCATTTCATCGAGGCTGAGGGTCTGGCGATTGCGGACGACGGCGATGATGATGGCCAGGCCCACGGCGGCTTCGGCAGCCGCCACCACCATGACAAAAAAGACGAACAGGTTGCCGGTCATGTCGCGCAGGTAATGGCTGAAGGCGATGAGCGACAGATTGACGGCATTGAGCATGAGCTCGATTGAGATGAAGACCGAGATGAGGTCGGATTTGACGATGAATCCGGCGACGCCGAGCGTGAACAATATGCCGCTGAGGATCAAGTAATAAGACAGGGGAATCATAGACCGCTCCTGTCAGCCGCTTTCACGGCAGGCGTATCCGTGCCGGAGGATTGAGTTTCCGGGCGGGCGGCCAAGAGGACCGCGCCGGCGATGCCAACCAGAAACAATACCGAAGTCGCCTCGAAGGGCAGCAGGCCCTGGTGAAACAGCGCCTGGCCGATGCTGCGCACATGGAACATGGGGCTGCCGGCGGCGAGGCGGGCGCGGGAATAGCGCAGGGCGAAGGCGGCCGCGAGGATGCCGAGCAGGATGAAGATGGCGGGCAGGCCGAGGCGGCGGGCGAAGCGCGCGCGCTCATGCGGCGGCAGCGGCTGGGCGTTGAGCAGCATGATGACAAAGACGAAGAGCACCATGATGGCGCCGGCGTAGACCAGAATCTGCACGAAGGCGATGAACTCGGCTCCGAGCAGCAGATAGAGGACCGCCAGCGCGCCCATGACCAGAATCAGCGAAAGCGCTCCGTAAATGGGCGAGCGGCTGCGCAGCATATTGATGCCGCCGGCGACGGCCAGGGCGCCAAAGATGAGAAAGAGGATGAGCTGCAGGTTCAGCATGGCGTCATCTCCAGGCCACCACCAGGCTGGTTATCAGCACATTGGCGAGCGCCACCGGCACCAGCACCTTCCAGCCCAGGGCCATGAGCTGATCGTAGCGGAAGCGGGGCAGGGTGCCGCGCACCCAGATAAACAGAAACAGGAAGAACGCTGCCTTGAGGCAGAACCAGAAAAGCGGCAGCACGATCCGGCTGAGCCAGACGGGGCCGAAGACCGGCCCGGCCCAGCCGCCGAGAAAAACCAGCGTGGCCACGCAGCTCACCGTGATCATGTTGGCGTATTCGGAGAAGAAAAACAGCGCGAACTTCATGGCGCTGTATTCGGTGTGGTAGCCGGCGCCCAGCTCGCCTTCCGCCTCGGGCAGATCGAAGGGGATCCGGTTGGTTTCGGCGAAGGCGGCGGTGAGATAGATCAGAAAGGCCACGATCTCGGGCAGGATGAACCAATGGCCGCCGGCCTGGGCGGCGACGATTTTGCGCAGATCGAGGCTGCCGGCCAGAAGAACCGGGCCGACGAGGGCCAGGCCGAGGGCCAGTTCGTAGCTCACCATCTGCGAGCCGGCGCGGAGCGAGCCGAGCAGGGAATATTTGCTGTTGGAGCTCCAGCCAGCGAGCACGATGCCGTAAACGCCGAGCGAGGTTACGCCCAGGATGAAGAGCAGGCCGACGTTGATGTTCGTGATCTGCAGCGGAGTGGTGTAGCCGAAGATGTGAATGACGGGGCCGAAGGGAATGACCGCGATTGAAAGCAGCGCCAGCGTCACCGAAATGGCGGGAGCGAGCAGATAGAGGCCGGAGGAGGTCTGGCTGGGGGTGATATCTTCCTTGAGCAGCAGCTTGAAGGTGTCGGCCAAAGGCTGGAGCAGGCCCCAGGGACCGACGCGGGTGGGACCGACCCGCGACTGCATGCGGGCCACAATGCGGCGCTCGGCGAGCTGCACGTAGGCAATCAGCGAGGCCATGACCGCAAGCGAGAGCACGGTCTTGATCAGCGCAATCAGTAGATAGATCTTAAGCGGCATCTGCATTGGTTAAGGGCGAAGGGATAAGCTTCGCATAGCTGTGTTATTCGTCGCCCGGCAATCCTCATGGTCATTCATCAGGCTCATTGGGCGTCGTTTGTCTCATGGCGTTCCATGACGGAGTTCAACAAAACGCTGCGGCGGGCCAGCTCGCCATCGGTGAATAAGGTCTGGCCGCGGGCGAGCCCGTCGGCGGAGCGGGTCCAGGGCGTGGCCGAAATCCGGACCAGCGGAGAAGCATCCACGGAAGATTGCGGCGGCAGATGGCTGAGCGCGCCGGCGCCGGAGTGAAGCTGGACCCAGGAAACATCGTAGCCGGGGACATGGGCACGAATTTCCTGGAAGATGCGCTCCGGGCTGGAAGTGCCCAGATCATGGCCGAGCAAGGCGGACAGTTCATGGATGATTTCGAGATCGCTTTTGGCGCCCTCGAAATCCGCGGCGCGGCGCTGCCATTGCACCTCGCCGCAGGTGTTGGTCAGGGTGCCGGATTTTTCATAGGCGCAGAGAGCGGGCAGCACAACATCGGCGGCGGCGGCGGTTTCGGTCAGAAACAGATCCTGCACCACGAGAAAGCCCTTGCGCCGGCCGGGAGCGGCGTCGAAGCCATGGCGGCGCAGGGGGTTGGCGCCGACGATGTAAAGGCCGTCAAGATCGCCGCGATTGAAGGCGTCGAGCATGCCGGCGGCATCCAGGCCCGGCTCAGAAGGCAAGGGCCCACCCCAGAGACGCTCCCATTGCGCGGCGGCGGGCGAGCTCAAGGGAGCGTAGCCGGGAAGCAAGCCGGGATAAAGACCCATGTCGGATGCGCCGCGGGAGTTGGCATCGTGCGCGAGCGCGATATAACGGGTTTGGCCGGGGAGGGAAGCGCCGAGCTGAACCAGCGAAGCGAGCGCGGCGGCCTGCACCTGCGGGCTGAAGACGATGATGACGTCCGATTCCTGGCGCAGGGCGGCGAGAAATTCCGGCAGGCCGTCAGGAAGCTGCGATATGGGCGATACCGGCGTAATGGGCCAGGTGTTGATGGCGGCGGGAGGGACGGAGGTGAGCTGCGCGGCGGGCGCAGCACCCGAGCCGGCGAGAAAGGCGAGCGCGGCATCGAAACCAGAGGCCGCGACCTGGGCGTAGCGATGGGCCTGGCGGCGCAGCTTGATATCGCCGGCATTCAGGATATAAAGACGGGAGGCGTGGAGGCGATAGGCCCAGCGGAGATTCCAGGCCAGCAAGGGATGCTCCTGGGTGGGATCACCGCCGACGAGCAGCACCGCTTTGGCGGTTTTAAGATCCTGGCTGGAGGCCCAGGGCGTTGCGGAGGATGAAGCGTGACGCGCGAGCGCAGCCAGAAAGCCGGGAAGATCGGCGGAGCGGGAGTGGTCGAGATGGTTAGTTTTGAGCGCCAGACGGGCGAGTTTCTGGAGCTGATAATGTTCTTCATTGAGCAGGCGGGTTGAGCCCAGCACGCCCACGCCCTGCTGCTGACGGGCGGCGAGCAGGCCCTGAGCGGCGGCTTCGAGCGCCATGGCCCAACTGGCGGGACGCAACTCGCCCTGGCGGCGGACCAGAGGCTGGCGCAGACGGGCCTCGCCGCGGGTGAAATCGAAGCCGTAGCGGCCCTTGATGCAGAGAAAATCGCCGTTGATGCCGCTTTTGTCGCGGTTGTCGCCGCGCATGATCTGGCCGTTGCGCACGCCCAGAGTGGTCTTGCAGCCATCGCCGCAGAAAGTGCAGATCGAGCCGGTGTGGCGCATTTCCCAGGGCCGGGTTTTATAGCGATAGGGGCCGCTGGTGAGAGCGCCGACGGGGCAGATGTCTATGCACATGCCGCATTCTTCGCACTCGAGATGGTCCTGGCGGTTGGGGATGATGGACGAGCCGACGCCGCGCTGGCCGCCGAGGGCCAGCGCCCAGACATCCATGCCCTCGCCGCAGACGCGCACGCAGCGGTAACAGAGAATGCAACGCGGGCGATCGAAGTAGACGACCGGAGACCATTGCTGCTCGTCGCGATGCGCCTTGGGCTCCTCGAACCGGCTTTCGGCGGCGCCGTAGCGGAAGGTCATGTCCTGCAGCTCGCACTGGCCGCCGGCGTCGCAGACGGGACAGTCGAGGGGATGGTTGGTGAGAATGAACTCGATCGAGGACTTGCGGGCCTGATGCACAACCGGGGTATCGGTTTTGACCACCATGCCTTCGGTGACGGTGACGGTGCAGGCGGTCTGCGGCTTGGGGGTTTTTTCGATCTCGACCAGACACATGCGGCAGGCGGCCTGGAGGGAAAAATTGGGGTAATAGCAGAAGGAGGGAACTTCGATCTGGTTCGCGCGGCAGACTTCGATGAGAAGGGAGCCGGCGGGCGCCTGGACGGGGCGGCCGTTAATCGTGAGGTTAACCATTTGCGGCGGTTCAGGCATAAGGATTCAAATTCGCGATCTCAGGCCGATTGCGGCTCCAGAGCCGCAGGGGCCGGGCACGCGGCGGTCGCGGCATGCGCCTCGAACTCGGCGCGGAACTTGCGCACAATGGCCAGAATGGGCATGGCGGCGGCATCGCCAAGCGGACAGAAGGTGCGGCCCAGAATGTTCGAGGCAACATCCTCAAAGAGCTTGATGTCGGCCGGACGGCCCTGGCCGGCATGAAAACGGCCGATGGCCTGCGCCAGCCAGTGGGTGCCCTCGCGGCAGGGCACGCACCAGCCGCAGGATTCATGACGGTAGAAACGGATGATGCGCAGGGCAAACTTGACCATGCAGGTATCCCGCGCCAGGACCACGACGCCGCCGGAGCCGAGAAAGGTGCCCAGCCTGGCGACAGAGTCGTAGTCCATGTTGAGGCCCGCGGTTTCCGCCGCAGTCAGAATCGGAGTGGAAGAACCGCCGGGCACGATGGCCTTGAGCGGCTTGCCTTCGAGGATGCCGCCGCCGACTTCCTGGAGCATGCGTTCGAGCGGAAAGCCGAGCGGCAGCTCGTACACGCCGGGCTGGTTGATGTGGCCGCTGAGACAAAACAGGCGCGTGCCGCCGTTTTTGGGCGGGCCGTAGGCCGCGTACCAGGCGCCGCCGCCGCGCAGAATGTGCGGAACGGTGGCCAGGGTCTCGACGTTGTTGATGACGGTGGGACCGCCGTAGAGGCCGACGATGGCGGGAAAAGGCGGCTTGAGACGGGGCAGGCCGCGCTTGCCCTCGAGCGATTCCATCAGCGCCGATTCCTCGCCGCACTCGTAGGCGCCGGCGCCGGAATGGGTATAGAGAAAGAAGTCCATGCCCGAGCCGCGTATGTTTTTGCCGAGATAGCCGGCGGCGTAAGCCTCTTCGAGCGCGCGATCCACGATGGCGAAAAGATAGCGGTATTCACCGCGGATGAAGATGTAGCCCTGCCGGGAGCCGATGGCGCGGGCGGCGATGGTCATGCCCTCAATAATCGAAAACGGATCCCACTCCATGACCAGGCGGTCTTTGCAGGTGCCGGGCTCGCTCTCGTCGGCGTTGCAGAGAATGTATTTGGGCCTGGCCGACTGTTTGGGCACGAAGGACCACTTCATGCCGGTGGGAAAGCCGGCGCCGCCGCGGCCGCGCAGGCCGCTGGCCTTCATTTCCTCGACGATCTGCTCGGGCGTCATGGCCAGGGCTTTTTCGAGGCCCTGATAGCCCTCGTCGGCGAGATAGCCGGCCAGCGTGCGCGCCTCGGGGTTGCCGAAGCGGCGGCTGACGATGCGGATTTCAGCAGGATGAGGCATGGATTCGTTCAGCCAAGGGATCAGCGTCGCATAGCTTCGTTGAGCATAACTTTTAACAAAACCTTCGGTTTTGTTCGCCGCTCAGACATCCTCGGATACAGAACCAATGATGATGGCATGATCAATCGCCGGAGGCGCCTTTCCGGCGGTAGCCATCGAGGATTTGATCCACTTTTTCAGGCGTGAGCTGCTGGTGAAAATCGTAGTTGACCTGCATCGCCGGCGCCCAGGAACAGGCGCCGATGCATTCGACTTCTTCGAGCGAAAAAACGCCGTCGGGGGTGGTCTGATGATTTTCGAGCTGGAGCCGGGCGCGGCAGTGATCCCAGATGCGGTCGGCGCCGCGCAACTGGCAGCTGATGTTGGTGCAAACCTGCACATGGTAGCGGCCGGCGGGATGCAGGCGCAGCATGGAGTAGTAGCCGATGACCTCGCGCACCGCCAGCTCGTCGAGCTCGAGCCGGGCGGCGATGCCGCGGATGACTTCAGGGGTGAGATGGCCCAGCTCGTCCTGGGCGTAGAGCAGCATGGGCACCAGGGCCGAGCGCTTGACCGGATAATGCGCGATCATGGCGTCGAAGCGCGCCCGCAGGGCGGGGCTGAGCATGTCGAGATTGGGGCCAGGCTGCATAGCGTTTTCGCGGGCCGGTTCAGCGGTCGGTTTCTCCCAGAACGATATCGAGGCTGCCGATGACGGCCACGACGTCGGCGAGCAGGCGGCCCTCGACCATGCGGGCCAGGGATTGCAGGTTGGCGTAGCTGGGGCAGCGCATGTGAACGCGGTACGGCCGGGAAGTGCCGTCGGAGACGATGTAATAGCTCATGATGCCGCGCGGCGACTCGACCGCCTGAAACGCCTGGCCGGCGGGAACGCGGAAGCCCTCGGTCACGATTTTAAAGTGATAGATGAGGGCTTCCATCTCGGATTTCATCTTGTCGCGGTCGGGCAGCACGATGCCGGGCGCCTGGGCCTTGAAGGGGCCTTCGGGCAGGCCGGCCATGGCCTGGGTGACGATTTTGACGCTTTCCCGCAGCTCGGCCAGGCGCACCAGATAGCGGGCATAGACGTCGCTTTCGGTGCGCACCGGGACGCTGAAGTCAAATTCCTGATAGCCGGAGTAGGGCTGGGTTTTGCGCAGATCGAGCGGGACGCCGGCGGCGCGCAGGCAGGGTCCGGTGAGACCGGCGGCGATGGCGTCGGCGGCGCTGATCACTCCCACGCCGCGGGTGCGGCCCATCCAGATGGAGTTGCGGGTGAGCAGGGTTTCGTATTCGTCAATTTTGGCGGAGAAGCCGGAGATGAAGGCGCGGACGCGCTCGAGCAGGCCGAGCGGCGGCTCCAGGGCCAGCCCGCCGATGCGGAAATACGAGGTCATCATGCGCTGGCCGCTGGCCATTTCAAAAATTTTGAGGATCTCTTCCCGCTCGCGGAAGGTATAGAGAAACATGGTCATGGCGCCGATATCGAGAGCGTGGGTGCCCAGCCAGACCAGATGGCTGTTGATGCGGGTCAGCTCATTGAGCAGAACCCGGACCCATTGCGCCTTACGGGGAATTTCCAGACCCAGCAGTTTTTCGACCGTCAGAACGTAGCAAAGATTGTTGGTGAGCGGGCAGAGATAGTCTATGCGGTCGGTGAGGGTGACCACTTGCTGATAGAGCTTGGACTCGCAGCTTTTTTCGATGCCGGTGTGCAGATAGCCGATGACGGGCCGCACCCGCACCACCACTTCACCGTCAATTTCCAGCACCAGGCGCAGGACGCCGTGGGTGGAGGGATGCTGCGGCCCCATGTTGAGGATGAGATGGCCGGCACGCGGAGCCTGACCGGGTTCAAGCAGAGAATCGAAGCCGGAGACGGAGCCGGAGGCGAACGCGCTCATCGGTAACCCTCCACCGGATAGTCTTTGCGCAAGGGGTGGCCTTCCCAGTCATCGGGCATCAGGATGCGGCGCAGGTCGGGATGATGGGCAAAGCGGATGCCGAACATATCGAAGATTTCGCGCTCGAACCAATCGGCCGCCGGCCAGAGGGAATAAACCGAAGAGGCGATGCCGGGACCGGGAGTGGTTTCGCGAATGGGTTCGGGCAGATGGGCGGGACCCGAGGAGACGGGAGCGGGCGCGGAGACGGCATCGGATTCCTCGACCCCGCTCAGGATGCGCAGCCAGACGCCGCGGCGGGTCGAATAAAGCTGATAGACCAGCTCGAAGCGGGGCACGGCGCCGAGCCGGTCCACCGCGGTCAGGTCCACGAGAAGATCGAATTGCTGGCCGGGATCGTCGCGCAGAAACCGCAAAACGGAAAGCAGGCGCGGGGAGTGAATCCAGAGGCTGAGCTCGCCGCGCAGGTCTTCGAAACGCTCGAGCGCGCCGGGCAAGGCGGCTTCGAGCCGGGCAACGACATCCGGGGGAGCGGGGGGCGCGGGTTCGCTGGAGGGAGCCGGAGGAACGGGAGGTTCGGCGCTCATTCCGCCCTTTCCGGCGTGTTCCAGTCGAACACGCCTTTTTTCCAGATATAGAGGAAGCCGGTCATCACGATGGCCAGATAGATGGCCATTTCCGCGAAGCCAAACCAGCCCAGGCCGCGATAGACGACCGCCCAGGGCAGCAGGAAGACGGCTTCGATATCGAAGAGAATGAAGACGATCGCCACCAGATAAAATTTGACCGCGAAGCGGTGCCGCGCGTCGCCTTCCGGGGTGATGCCGCATTCGTAGGGCGAGAGCTTGCGCCGGGTGTTGCGATGCCGGCCGAGCAGCCAGGAAGCGCCGATGGCCAGACCGGCAAAGGCCATGGCGAAGATGAACTGAATCAGGAGGGGAACGTAATGGAGAATGTAGGGCGCGCCGGCGGGCAGGGAGTTCGGATTGACGGCGGCCAGCAGGTTCATGGATCTCGAATTAACGCGGCGGGGCCACGTTTTTTGCTCCGCCGTTCGAGGGACCGGCCTCTAAGGCAGAAGGAAAGAGAATCTCGGGCAACATCTGAAAAATAATTATCCGGTTCGGCGCGGCAGGGTGTCAAGGCGAAGCGTGAAAACATTGACCAGAGAATGAAATCAATTCGGGTGTTGGACCCAGAAGATGGACCGCAGACGGTGGGACGTGGACCGCATGAAGAAGCGGAGATGTAAAAAATGTCAACGCGGCAGGAACAGGCGGGAGTCCCAAGCCACGAGCTGTTAAAAGAAGGGTCTATTCAGAGGATGGGATAAAAGATGGCGGGGCAGTCGAGAAGAAAGTCGGGCATTTCCGGCTCGCAGGATAGCCGGCCGGGAGAAAGAAAAACTTCGGCCGGAAGACCGGGGCGATAGATTTCGGCGAGATTCCTGACGGGATCGAGGAGCACTGCGATGCGGGCGC
This sequence comes from Acidobacteriota bacterium, assembly GCA_021826505.1. GTDB lineage: Bacteria > Acidobacteriota > Terriglobia > Terriglobales > SCQP01 > JAKAZV01. The sequence continues at coordinate 14,862 of JAKAZV010000002.1, forward strand.
CGCAATTGCAGTACATGCGCATTTTTTCCCGCAACGCGTGCGGCGCATGGCCGGAGCGGGCCAGCTCGAAGACGGCGTCGGGGCTGAAGGGCGCGAAGCCCTGCTTTTGTTCTTCGGTCAATTCGTCCCAACGCTCGCGCCGCAGCCAGGAGGCGTCGGGACTGCGCACGGAATGATCGGGCAGCCGGAAGCCGGCGCTGGAGCTAAAGACGAGGCCAGATCCACTGTCCCGAGCCCAGTCATTTAACTGGGCATATAAAAGGCCTTCCTGGTATGCGGCCAGGATTCCGGTGGGACTCATGATGAGTTCACCGGAGGGCATGGATTCTATTTTGAAGCCGGGATTACGAGCGGAAATTTCGATCAATTCCCGGTCGGAGAAAGCGAACGGCGCGGGAGCCGAGGCGGCCATAAATCACCTCTGCGGCCATTTTAACTATAAATAGATGCGGCGGAGATGCCGGGCGCCCGAAACATGACGGCAGAGCCATTTTTTTGTCTGAAATCAATAAATGAATCGAGAATTTGAGACCGTGGACGCCAGGAAGCGGACCGTATAAAGCACCGAAGGCCGCATTCACTCGGAGCGCAGAACATTGATCGGGTCATAGCGGGCGGCGGCGCGGGCCGGAACATAACAGGCCGTCAGCGTGGCCAGGGCGAGCAGGAGCGCGACGAGCAGCATCAATGGCCATTCGAGCGGGGCAATGCCGAATAAAAAGTGAGACAGATAGCGATTGATGATCCAGGCCAGCGGGGCGCTGATGAGCATGCCCCAAAGGGTCAGCCGCAGACCCTGACGGAAGGCCAGACCGCGAATGGCTTTGCTCTCGGCGCCGAGGATCATGCGGATGCCCATTTCGCGCCGCCGCTCGACCATGAAGGCCGCGATCACGCCGAACAAGCCCACGGCGGCGATGAACAGGGCTTCCAGACCGAGCACGGCCATCTTGCGGTCAATCAGGCGCAGCGTAGTGTTGGAATAGGTAAAAAAGCCGGCCAGGGTTTTCATGCGCGCCAGGGCCAGAGAAGGATCCTGACGGGCGACGACGCGGCGAACAGAGCGCGCCAGCGCCAGGGGCGGGATTCTGGATTGCAGAACGAATGCGAAGCGGGTGAGGACATCGCGGGGATTCTGAATTGAACTGATGGCCTGCGCATAGGGGTAATAAATGGCCATATCGGGTTTGGAGTTAAAAATATTGTAAAAAATGGCGGGCGCGACGCCGACGACGGTAAGCGGCACCACGGATTTAGCCTTACCCGGCTCACGCAAAATTTTTCCGAGAGGATTCTGGCCGGGCCATAACGTGCGGGCCAGGTTGGGGCTGACGATGACGACGAGCGGCGCATGGGGACCGTCCTGCGCGGTAAAATTCCGGCCCGCGAGCAGGCTCAGCCGCATGAGATGAAAAAAGTTGCCGGACACCGGCTGGGCAACGACGACCGGAGCGGATTTTTTTTCGCGCTGGAAACGCGCGGTGGTGACGGGAAGCCAGCTTTGAAAGCCATGGCCGTTGCTAAAAGGCAGGCATTCCGTGAGCGCGGCTTGCCGGACGCCGGGAATGGCGCCGAGCCGGGGCAGAAGAGTTTGCAGGAATGCCAGGCGGGATTGGGGCGTGGCATAGGTTTTGACCGGCAATTTGAGCAGAAAAGTCAGACGCCGGGCGCCGTGATAGGCGGCGGTCTGGCGCGTGAGCTGGTGAAAGCCCTTGGCCGCCAGCGTGGCTCCAACCAGGAGGGTGAAGGCGAGCGCCATCTGGCCGATGATGAGGGCTTTGCGCAGCCAGTGCTTGCCGCCGGTGGCGCGCTGGCCGCCCTGCTTCAAAACTTCCATCACGTCGGGACGCGAGGCGAACCATGCGGGCCCCAGGCCCGCGGCCAAACCGCAGGCGATGGCTAAAACCAAAGCAAAGACGATGATGTGGCCGTTGATGCCGATGCGAGACCAGCCCAGCACCTGATCGGCGGTGCGGGCGGGCAGGGAATTGCGCAGCAGGGCGCAGAGCCAGGCGGCGGTGAAGATGCCCGCGGCGCCGCCCAGCAGGCCGAGCAGGATGGAATCCATCAGGGCTTGACGCAACAGGCGCGGACGATGCGCGCCCAGCGCCGAGCGCAAGGCCAGCTCGCGGGTGCGGCGCAGGCCGAGGGCCAACTGGAGATTGGCGACATTGGCGCAGATCAACAGCAGCAGCATGAGCGTGCCGGCGAGAAGAATATGAGCGAAAACCGGCGTGAGATTGCCATTCACAAGCTCAGCGGGCGAGATGAGCGCGGCTTGCAGGGTTTTGTCAGATTTGGGATGCAAGGCGGCCAGGCGATGGGCTATGGCTTGAAAGCCGGCCAATTCCATGGCCGGAGTCACGCCGGCGCGGCGGCGGGTGACAGCTTCCAGCGCAAGATCACCGCGCTTGCGGATGCGCCATTGCCGGGCGGTCAAGGTCAGCGGGGTCAGAATGCCCTGCTTGAGCGGGAAATCGAGGTTGGGGCTGGCGATGCCGACGATGACGACCTGGTGTCCATTGAGATGAATGACACGGCCAATCAAGCCGGCCTGACGGTGAAGGCGTTTGGCCCAGAAGCCGTAGGTCAAAATCACCGCCGGCGCGGGGCCGGGCTGAAATTCCGAGGGCAGGAACGGCCGGCCGTAGCGCGTGGAAACACCCAGAACATGGAAGAAATTGGGAGAAATCCGCAGGGATGGAGTCTGCAGCGGCATGCGGCCGGGCAGGCGCATCACGGCCCTGAGATAACGAAACGCGGCCAGGGACGCGAGATGGCGGCCCAGTTTTTTGAAATCACGGTAATTGGCGGGCGAGACCGTGGGCCAATAATTATTAGGACGGTACTGCCAGAGCACCGAGAGCTGACGCGGCCGCGGCAGGCGCACCGGCGGACTCAGAATGGCCTGGCCCAAGCTGTACATTTCCACCGTACTGCCAATGCCCAGAGCGAGAATGCCGATGGCCAATAAAGATGTGCCCCAGTGCTTGAGCAGGCGGCGGTAGCCGAGGCGGAGGTCAGACCAAAATCCAGTTAGCATACGTTCATACGTTGCAAGTCTGAGGCCAAATTCGCGATTTGGCTCCATGGGTTTTAATTCAACCATTTACAGAGGAATGCACGATTGATTTTTTACGAATTCGTCCCAAAAGCGGGATTCGGCTGTCGCAAAACGCGACAGCTCACAAATCCGTTTTATGATGGATTCGCAGAGTATGCCTTTGGGATTTAACACCGATGTGATGCTGGGCGAAGCGGTCTATCATGTGCAGACCGAAGCCTGCTGGCGCGGCGAGCCGGCGATTGAAAGCAGCATATTTTTTCGCGGGCTGGTGCAACTGGCCCGGCGCGCGCCGCTGCCCCATGCGGCTTCGTCACCCGCCGCGGGCGCGCTGGTGCGGCAATCACATGCGCAGATCATAGAGCAACTGCGGAGCGGGCAACTGCGCGCCTCGGCCAAGGACTTCAAGCTGGATTGCGCGGTGCGCGAAGAAGCGCTGGCCGAAAATCGGCTGAAGATCGAAGCCCGAACGCACTGGGCCGGAATGCCGCTCAAGCTGGCCCGGGTGCTGCTGGCGGGCGGCGAAACCCATACGGATTGCCTGGCTGAACAGATTACAGAAGCGGATGGCGCGGCGACCCTGGAATGCTCCATCGAGGGAGTAAACGCTACGGCGCGATATTTAGTTCGCGCGCAGTATGGACTGTGCCAGGCGAGCTGTGTGATTGAAGTGGATGGGACGACAACGCTCAAAACCCGCCGATAAAGATAAAACCATAGGGATAAGCTTCGCATAGCTTTGCCAGCAACTCGGCCGTTGCGTGATCGCGGAAATCCCGTTTTGGGAAATTGAAAACCCCGCAAAGAGGGGGAATGAATTTTTGCCGCCGCATGGCATGCTTCGTTCACGGAGCATCGCTTGCGGCTGCACAGGTCAGTTTTTCCCACCATTCTGCTGCTGGCGCTGGGTTGGCCAGGCATGAGCGCCGGCGCGGCCTGGGGGCAGACATTGCCGTATCAGAGCCAGAGCTGGACGCTCGAAGGCCCGACGCCGCTGTATGACAATCTGAACGGCAATTTTGGCGCTGTCGGGGGTCCGGTATTAGCGTTTGCCATGGCTCCCAATTCATCCCAGACCGCGCTGGCGGCGGCCTGGGATGCGGGGATATGGGAAACCCTGGACGCGGGAGCGGATTGGACGCCGATCACCGACGCAGCCGCGACGCAGGCCATCAGCGCGCTGGCGTTTGCGCCTTCGAATGCTTCGACGATCTACGCGGGCACCGGCGCGCCGGCGCTTTCGGCCAGCCAGCCGGGCATTGCCGGCGACGGCATTCTGGCCAGCCAGAACGGAGGCCAAAGCTGGACGCTGGAGGGACAGGCGGTACTGGCGGGTTTCATCATTACGCAAATCGCAGTGGACCCGGCGCAAGCGGATCATTTATTGGTTTCGGCCGTGCCGGTGCAGGGAACCAGCACGGGCGGCCTGTTTGAAAGCAGCGATGGCGGTCAAAGCTGGACGCAACTGGCGCAGGGAGCGGTCTGGAGCTTTGCCTGGCAGCCGGCAAGCCAGCAAATCGCGGCGGGCGTGGCCGGGGTGGTGAAATATTCGAGCCAGGGAGGGGCTTTCACGGCCGCGAGCGGCGGATTGCCCACGGGGTTCAGCCGAGCGGCATTTACCGCCGAGCCGGCCAATGGCAATGACATTTATGCCTTATTCGCCAATGCCCAGGGCGGCTGCGCGGGACTCTATTTCAGCGGCAACGGCGGGGCAAGCTGGAGCGCGGTCACGCTGCCCGCGAATTTTATCAACAGCATTTTTGGAGCGAATAGCGGCGGACAGGGAACGGGCGAATATGCGATGACGCTGGCCGCCGACCCGGGAAATTCCAGCGGCCTTTATGCCGGCGGCGTGGATTTATGGCACTCGGCGGATGGCGGCGCAAGCTGGACCGATCTTACCAATTCGAGCCTGGGCACGGCCAGCACCATGCCGGCCCGGCAGCATGCCGTGGCGTTTGACGCGAACGGCAATCTCTGGCTGGGGAATGACGGCGGAGCGTGGCTGAGCCTGAATCAGGGCGGCAGTTTTATCAATCTCAATCCGACACTCTGGGCCGAGGGCATTGACGCCATCGCGGTGGAAGGCAATACGCTGGCGGCGGGGACGCTGGAGGAGGGATTTCTTGCCGGGTCTCCGCAGACGCAATGGAACGTGGTGGCGGCCGCGCCGGCGGGCAACATTTTGAATGACGCCAGCCAGCAGACGCTGTGGGCGATGGGCGCGAATGCCGCCAGCCTGGAAGTGGCGGTCAACGGCAGCCTGAGCTTTTCACCGCTCTATGCAACCACGCCCAACCCGGGCCAGGATGCGGCGACGGCGGCATTCCTGCCTCCGCTGCTGGGTGATTCAGCAAGCCCGGGAACCTTATTTACAGGCACGGATGAGATTTGGGAAAGCACCAATTCCGGCCAGAGCTGGAGCGTATTGGCCAACCCCACGCAAAACACCACGATTACCGCAATGGCCTGGAATGGAGCGCAGATGCTGCTGGGGTCGGCGACGGGGGAAGTGATGACATCGAGCGACCAGGGCGCGAGCTGGTCGAGCCTGGGAGCCGGACTGACGGGAGATGAGATTACCGGAATCGCCGCCGGAACGGGAAGCAACGTTTTTGCTGCCTGCGAACAGGTCAACGGAAACGCAAACTCTCCATGTCTATATAGCTGGAATGGAAGCAGTTGGTCGCAAACAACCGGTGCGTTGCCGGGCGGCGCGATTTATGCCATCGCCGCCGACCCACTGGATGCCAATGTCATCTACGCCGCAACCACAGCGGGGGTGTATGGCACTCCCGATGGAGGCGCGACCTGGGTTGAACTGGGAACGGGACTGCCGAAGAGTCAGATACGGGCGCTGCGGTTACGGCCCGCGCGAAGGCTCCTGCTGGCAGGAACGGCCGGGCGCGGATTATGGAGCTGGCCGCTGGAGACAGAGGCGCGCAACGCGCAAGCGGTCAGCGGAGGCGGGCAGAGCGGCACGGTGGGCATGCCGCTCGGATCCCCACTGGCGGCACAGATTGTAAACACCTTCGGATACCCGGTCGCGGGGGCAACCGTCACGTGGTCCGACAATGGAGCGGGAGGAAAATTTGCCGTGGGGCAGACGGTGACCGATGCCGGCGGGCAGACCAGCAACACATATACGCTGCCCAACACGGCCGGCGCCTTGACGCTCACCGCCAGCGTGCCCAGCGGGACGGTATTTTCCAGCGCCAGCTTCAGCGCCACCGCGCAGGCGGCGGCGGCAGCGCAGATGCTGGCCTATGCGGGGAATCAGCAGAGCGGCACCGTGCACCAGCCGCTGCCGCAGCCGCTGGTGGCGATGGTCGAGGACAGCCAGGGCAATCCGGTCGGCGGATATACCGTAAATTTCAGCGACGGCGGAGCGGGCGGGGGATTTTCCACGGCTGCGGCGACGACGTACCCGAACGGACAGGCCTCGGTGGTTTATACACTGCCGGCGACGCCGGGGACGGTCACCGTAACCGCAACGTCCGCGAGCGGCGAGACGCAGCTGCCGGCGGTGACCTGGAGCGAGACGGCGAATGCCGCGCCGGGATTCGCGCTCAGCCTGTCTCCGGCGACGCAAAACGTGAACTGGAATTCGACCGCGACGTATACGCTCACAACGCAGGCCATCGGCGGAGAAAGCCAGCCCATACAACTGATCTGCACGCAGCCGGTCACCGGATGCACGGTGACGCAAGGCACGCTTACGCCGGGACAAACGACGACGGTGAGCGTGGCCACCGGATCGCTCGCGACGGGCAGCAATGTGATCGGAATTACCGGCACGATCGGATCACTGCAACAGACCGCCAGCGCGGCGCTGGTGGTGACAGCACCGGCGGTCGTGATGGCGGCGACACCGACCTCGGCCACGCTTGCCGCCGGAGGGGCCCAGACATTTACCGTCAGCCTGACGCCAAGCAACGGGTTTACCGGCACGGTCACGCTGAGCTGCGCCTATGGGAATAATTCGATGCCCTACGGCATGAGCTGCACGCCGGCGCCGATTCCGGTGAATATCACGGGCACGAGCGCAGGCGCGGCCAGCGTCTCGTTAACCACGCTGGCCGCGAGCAGCGGCGCATTGCCGCAGATTCCCTGCGGAAATTTTCCGATGTGGGGAGGGTTGATCTTGGGAATTATTCTGCTGGCGCGGCGGAGGAAGCGGGGGCGCCGGCTTGCCTGGGGCGTGCTCCTGCCCTGGCTGGTGATTTTAGCCGGCTGCGGCGGAGCATATTATGCGCCCGCGCCATTCACCATACCGGGAACGCCAGCGGGCACCTATGCCTTGACGCTGAGCGCGACCGCCTCCGACACTGCCGGGGCCAATCCCGTGGCGGTGACGGTGGCGCCGGTGACGCTGACGGTCACCGTCAATTAAAGCCGCACCCAAAATTCATCAATCGTAATAATCCAGGCCCAGGTGCGTGATCAGCTCTTCACCCTTGATATAGCGCATGGTGTTTTTGAGCTTTTTGAGCTGAATGAATAAATCGTGCTCGGGATAAAGACCGGGCGGGGTCATGGGGCTTTTGAAATAAAACGACAGCCATTCCTGAATGCCCAACCCGCGCAGAGCGCTGGAACGCCGGGCCAGATCGAGCAACAGAACCAGATCGAGGGCGATGGGAGCGGCGAGAATGCTATCGCGGCAGAGAAAATCTATTTTGATCTGCATGGGATAGCCGAGCCAGCCGAAGATGTCAATGTTGTCCCAGCCTTCCTTGTTGTCGCCGCGGGGCGGATAGTAGTTGATCCGCACCTTGTGATAAAAATCCTTATAAAGTTTGGGATAGAGTTCGGGCTGCAGAATATGCTCGAGCACCGAGAGTTTGGATTCTTCCTTGGTTTTAAACGAGCCGGGATCGTCGAGCACCTCGCCGTCACGATTGCCGAGGATATTGGTGGAAAACCAGCCGGAAAGCCCCAGCATGCGGGCCTTGATGCCGGGCGCGAGAATGGTTTTCATCAGGGTCTGCCCGGTCTTGAAGTCCTTGCCGCAGATGGGGGCCTGGTTGCGCCGCGACAGCTCCAGCAGGGCCGGAATGTCGCAGGTCAGATTGGGCGCGCCATTGCCGAAGGGCACGCCTTCGCTGAGCGCGGCATAGGCATAGATCATGCTGGGCGAGATGGCGGGATCGCTTTTCTGCAATCCCTTTTCGAAGCTGGCCAGGCTTTGATGCACCGCGCCGGGCCGGAGGAAAACCTCGGTCGAGCCGCACCAGAGCACCACCACGCGGCTGGCGCCGCTCGATTTACGAAACTTGCGGATATCTTCGCGCACCTGTTCGGCCAGATCGCGCTTATTTTTGCCGCGCTTGACGTTGGGACCGCTGATGCGGCGCACATAATTCTGGTCAAAGACGGCGGGCAGAGGATGGATCTTGCGCAGATAGGGACGGACTTTTTCCAGCAACTGAGGCTCGATCACCTCGGCGGTGCGGGCCGCCTCATAGCAATCCGCCTCATAGATATCCCAACCCCCAAAGACCAGATCTTTCAAGCCGGCCAAGGGTAAAAACTCCCGAATCAGCGGCGAGCGCCGGTCGGTGCGCCGGCCCAGCCGGATGGTACCCATTTGAGTCAGCGAGCCCACGGGTTCGGCCAAGCCCCGGCGCACGGCTTCGACACCGGCAATCAGGGTGGTCGAGACCGCGCCGAGGCCGGGCAGCAAGATGCCTAATTTGCCGCGGGCAGGCTCAATCGTGGGAGGGACGGAGGCGGAAGACGCGGAGGATCGGGTAGATGCCAAAGTGATTTCCTTTGAATAGGCTTGCCTGAAATGAAACAGCCGTAAAGTTCTATATTCACGGAAAGCAGCCGGTTACGCAAGGAGACGCGGCGGAATCACTTTTTTTTGCGTCGCCATCGCGGCGTTTCATTGGCCGGCGGAAAGGCGCTGGGCCAACTGCGCGGGCAAACCGGCAGAGAGGATTTTGCGCTGGGTGAGGGGAAGATTGTAGGGCACGCGGCCGAGGCGCAGACGCTCGCCGGCCCAGAGCGCAAATGCCGCCCGCCAATCACCGTCGCGCGGCTGGCCGACGGAGCCGGGGTTGAGCAGATAGCGCACGTCGGGCCGTAGCTGAATATCCACGTACTGGACCAGGGTGCGGGCGTCATGCTCGCTGCTCAACTCGCCTTCCAGGGCAACAACCTCGCTTGCCGCCTGCTGATAGCCGCCCTGCACGTGGGTGTGGCCGAAGAAGGTCAGGGTGGAAGAAGCAAGCGGCAGGCAATCGGCCGCCTGCTCGAGGCTGAGCATGTATTCATCCTCATCGCGGACCGAGCCATGCACCAGCTCACAGCTTTGATAGTCCACCGGCCCCGGGGTCAAGCCGGCGATCCATTCCAGCATGCCGGGAGGAAGCTGCTCGCGCGTCCATTCAACCGCGCGCCGGGCCAGCCAGTTGAAATCCTGCAGGCCTTCGGGGTGGGCGGCCACGCGATCGTGATTGCCGCGCACGATGATTTCGCAGTGATCGCGCACCCACAGGCTGCATTCGACCGGATTGGCGCCGTAGCCCACGACGTCGCCCAGACAGATGCAATGCCGCCACTGGCCTTCGGTGGCATCGAGCACCGCGACCAGAGCTTCCCAATTGGCATGGATGTCGCTGATGATGAGCACCGGCTCGGCGCGGCTGAACTCCCAATGGGGAGGGTGCGCGGGGCGGGGCGAAACCGGATTTTCCGGGACGGGATCGGGCGTCATTGAACGAGCAACGGCAGAGCCGCCGCGAATCATATTATTATCCGTTTTCCGCCGCGGCCGCATCGAGAAAACAGGTAACGGCGGTACGGGCCGGATCCACCACCAGAGCCGGAAGCTCACGCGGGGAGTGACGCCGCGCCCGCAGTCTTGCGACGGCATCACGTTTTTCGCCGCCCAGAACCAGAAACCAAACCTCGCGGGCGGCATTGAGGAGGCTCGGGGTAAAGCTCAGGCGGTCATGCGGATGATCGGCGGCGCCGCTGACGGCACGCACCCAGGCATCATCTTCGGCATAAATATCGGTGCCGGGAAACAGCGATGCCGTATGGCCGTCGGGGCCGAGGCCAAGCAGGATGAGATCAAAGCGCGGCACCGGCGCGCCGGAGAGGCTCCGGCGAATGGTTTGGGCATACGCGCGGGCACAATCAACGGGCGGTCCCGCGACCGGAGCGGGAAAAATGCTGGCGGACGAGAACACCGGGCTGGAAAACAGGACTTCGCGGGCCATGCCGTAATTGCTGTCGGGATCGGCGTACGGCACGAGCCGCTCGTCGCTCCAGAAATACAAGGTGTTTTCACCGAACGCCGCGCGAATATCGGGCGGAGCGGCCTCCAGCTCGCGGCGCCAGCCTTGATAATACCGGCGGGCTGAAGAACCCGCGGTGAGGGCCAGCGAGAGCGGGCCGTGACCGGAATTTTGCCGGGCCCATTGCGCCAGCGATTGCCAGAACAACTGCCGGGCATGCTCGGGACTGGAGCCGCAAACCCATTGGATGGAAGGAGTGGAGGGCATAGAACCTTCAACTTCGCGGCGCGTCCGGCAACGGCGCCAGACGGAGCTGGTTGAGATCGTTTTCCAGGCGCTGGCGCAGAATTTCGATTTCCGGCTTGCCGGCTTCGGCGGGCACCCGGTAGGGGCCTTTCCAGACCGCGGTGATGGCGCTGCCGGGGTGGGGAAGCTGAAAATGATCCCAACTGTTCAAAGTCCAGGCACGGGGCATACGAACGTGAATGGCGTAAACCGGCGCCTGGGTTGCGTGGGACAGATACAAGGCTCCGGGCTTGGCGACGCAGCACGGGCCCCGCGGGCCATCGAGGGTGATGGCCATGGAAGATCCGGCCAGGACGGCGGCGGTCATTTCCTGCATGGCGCCGGCGCCGCCGCGGGTGCTGGAGCCGCGAATGGGACGGTAGCCCATGCGGGAGACGGCGCGCGCGATGGCCTCGCCGTCGGCATGCTGGCTGATCAGCGTGCCGATGCCGCGGCCGCGGCAGTACCAGGTCATGGGCAACAGGCACTGATGCCAGCAGACGTAAATGGCGGGACCCAGTTCCGGATGGACAAAGGGCGGCGGCAGACCGTCGGGCAATTTGACCCGCAGAGTGGCGCCCCAGGCGACGATGGCGGGCGGCCCCAGATACCCGGCCAGGTTCAGCAACAGGCGCCGCGAAGGGGTTAGATCTGGCTGGAATGAAGTCATGGATAAGCTAAAATCAATGATCCCGCATGTTTGCCGATTCCAGTCTGGAAGATTTTCGCCGTCTGGCCCGCGAGGCGCCGCTGACGCCGGTGCTGCGCACCATTCTGGCCGATCTGGAAACTCCCGTCACGGCCTATTTGAAGCTGACGCAGGATCAAGGCAGCGCCTACTCCTGCCTGCTGGAAAGCGTTGAGGGAGGGGAAAGCATTGGCCGCTATTCCTATATCGCGGCCGATCCCTTTCTGATTGTGCGCCAACGCCAGGGCCGGGTGGAACAAGCCCGCGGCGACCGCGGCGGAAGCCTGGACTGGAAGCCGGTCGCGGGCAGTCTGTTTGATCATCTGCGGAAACTGGTTCAGGCCCACCGCCTGCCCGAAGTCCCGGGCGCGCCGCCGTTTCTGGCCGGCGCGGTGGGCTATATGGGCTATGACATGGTACGGCAGTGGGAGCCGTTACCGGAGCATAGCAAGGACGATCTCGGCCTGGATGACGCGCGATTCATGTTTTTTTCGCGGCAGATCATTTTTGATCATGCGCGCCGGCAGATTCACCTGATTGCCTGCGCCGATGCCAGCCAACCCGCGCGCACGGCCTGGACCTCGGCGCGGCGGCAACTGGACCGGCTGCAAGCCTGCCTGCGCAAGCCGCTGCCGGCGCTGCCGCGGAGAAGCGCAAGCGGCCGGGCGCGGGTGGTTGTGAACCAGACGCCGGCGGAATATCAGGCCCGGGTGCGGAGGATTCAGGAATATATACGGGCGGGCGACGCGTTTCAGGTGGTGCTGTCGCAGCGCCAGGATGTGCGCACCCGGCTGCCCGCCATCCAGATTTACCGCGCCCTGCGCAGCATTAATCCCTCGCCGTATATGTTCCTGCTGCGCATGGGCGAGATGCAGGCCGTCGGAGCCTCGCCGGAAATGCTGGTGAACCTGCGGGGAGACGCCATTACGTACCGACCGATCGCCGGCTCGGCGCCACGGGGCGCCACGCCCGCCGAGGATGAACGGCTGGCCCGCGCCATGCTGGAAGACCCCAAAGAGCGGGCCGAACATATCATGCTGGTGGATTTAGGCAGGAATGATGTGGGACGGGTGGCGCGCTACGGCTCGGTGAAGGTGTCGCATCTGCTGGAGGTGGACAAATACTCGCATATACAGCATCTGGTGAGCACGGTCGAGGGCCGGCTGCGGCCGGGACGCGATGTATTCGATCTGCTGGCCAGCTGTTTTCCCGCCGGCACGCTCTCGGGCGCGCCCAAGGTGCGGGCCATGCAGATTATTGACGAACTCGAACCGACGCGGCGCGGGCTGTATGCCGGCTCGGTGATGTATCTGGACTTCTCAGGTAACCTGAATTCATGCATCGCGATCCGCACGGCGGTGCTGCAAAACGGCTGGGCCCATCTGCAGGCGGGCGCCGGGATTGTGGCCGATTCGCGTCCGGCGCGCGAGCATCAGGAATGCCTGAACAAGATGCAGGCGGTGGTGAGGGCCCTGGAACTCGCCGGGCAGGGGCTTTGAAGCATGATTTTCGTGCTCGACAACTACGATTCGTTCACCTATAACCTGGTGCAATACATCGGCGAACTGGGACATCAGGCCGAGGTGCGGCGCAACGATCAGACTTCGCTGGAAGAAATACGCCGCCTGCGGCCGCAGGCCATCGTGATCTCGCCCGGCCCGTGCACGCCCAATGAAGCCGGGCTGAGCCTGGCGGTGGTGACGGAATTCGGGAAGGACATTCCTCTATTGGGAGTATGCCTGGGGCACCAGAGCATCGGCCAGGCACTGGGCGGCAAAATCGTGCGCGCGCCCCGCGTGATGCACGGCAAGACCAGCCTGATCCATCATGACGGGCGCACCATCTTCAGCGGCTTGCCGCAGCCATTTCCGGCCACGCGATACCATTCGCTGGTGATCGAACCGACGCACGTGCCCGAATGCCTGGAAATCAGCGCCCGCAGCGAAGACGGCGTGATTATGGCGGTGCGGCACCGCGCCTGGCCGGTGGAGGGAGTGCAATTTCATCCCGAAAGCGTGCTGACGGATGCCGGCAAGCAGCTGCTGGATAATTTTTTCACGCATTATGGCGCGCTGCCGGAGGCTGCCACGGCGCCGGCACGCGCAGCGGAGAAGCGGCCGCGCCGCGGAAAAACCGCCCTTGCTGCGACCCGCGGCCGGCACGCCCGCACCACCCGGAATGGATGACGATGCCTGAACGCGAATATCAACCGGAACAGTTTGAACAACGGTGGGCCGAACGCTGGGCCCGGGCGGAGGCATCCGCGCCGGAGGAGACAAAGAAGAAATATTACGTCCTGGAGATGCTGCCCTATCCCTCGGGGGCGCTGCATATGGGACACGTGCGCAATTACGCCATCGGCGACGCAGTGGCGCGGCAGCTGCGCATGCGCGGCTTTGACGTGCTGCACCCGATGGGCTGGGACGCGTTTGGCCTGCCCGCCGAAAATGCCGCCATTAAAAACCGGCGGCATCCCCGCGAATGGACGCTGGCGAATATCGCGCACATGCGCGAACAGGCGCGGCGTTTTGGCTTCAGCTATGACTGGGGGCGAGAAGTCACTACCTGCCTGCCCGAATATTACCGCTGGAACCAATGGCTGTTTTTGAAGTTTTATGAGCGCGGCTGGGCCTATCGCAAGCGCGGCTGGGTGAACTGGTGTCCGCAGTGCGCCACGGTGCTGGCCAACGAACAGGTGGCCGGAGGAGTCTGCTGGCGCCATGAAGATACGCCGGTCGAGTCGCGCGAGCTGGAACAGTGGTACTTCCGTATTACAGAATTTGCGGGCGAGCTCTTGCGGGATATTGAAAAGCTGAGCGGATGGCCGGAGCGCGTGCGGGCGATGCAGCGCAACTGGATCGGCGAAAGCCACGGCGCGGAAGTTGAATTTCAACTGCGGCCGCCAGGGCAGGGAAGCAAGGGTGCGGCGGCGGTTCATGCCGCGCCCGCCTCACTCAAGGTATTTACCACCCGGATTGACACGATTTTCGGAGTCTCGGCGCTGGTGCTGGCGCCCCGGCATCCGGCACTGACTGGGATGCTCGCGGCTCCGGAATTGGCGCGCGCCCATGCACTGCAGCCGGAACGCGGAGCTGCTCCCCTGGGCGTGGAAGCGGAAAAAGAAGGGTTTTTTACCGGCTGGCATGCCGTCAATCCATTTACCGGAAAGCCGGTGCCGGTCTGGACCGCGAATTTCGTGCTCATGGGCTATGGCACCGGGGTGGTGATGGCCGTGCCGGCGCACGATGAGCGCGATTTTGATTTCTGCCGGAAATATGGCCTGCCGATTCCCGTGGTGATCCGGCCCCGCGAGAAGGATGCGGAAGCGCCCGCGGATGCCGCCTTTACCGATGAAGGCGTGCTAGCTGATTCGGGCGAGTTCAGCGGCCTGGACAGCGTGGAAGCACGCAAGCGCATGACGGCCTGGATCGAGTCGCGCCAGCAGGGCCGGGCAACCATCACGTATCGCTTGCAGGATTGGGGTGTATCCCGTCAACGGTATTGGGGTACGCCGATTCCGTTTGTCTATTGCCAGGGATGCGGATTGGTTCCGGTTCCGGAAGATCAACTGCCGGTGCGGCTGCCCGAGAATGTGCCGATTTCGGAGCAGGGCGTGGCCAACCTGGCCGGCATTCCGGAGTTTGTCGAAACCACCTGTCCGAAATGCCAAAAGCCGGCCCGGCGCGAGACCGACACCATGGACACGTTCGTGGATTCGTCCTGGTATTTTTACCGGTATCTCAGCCCGCATTGCGACCGCGCGCCGTTTGATGCCGCAGAAGCGCGGCGCTGGATGCCGGTGGACCAATATATCGGCGGCATCGAGCATGCCATTCTGCATTTGATTTATGCCCGCTTTTTCACCAAGGCGATGCGCGACCTCGGCCTGTGCGAAGTACATGAGCCGTTTCAACGACTGTTCACGCAGGGCATGATTACCCGGCATGGCGCCAAAATGTCGAAATCGAAGGGCAATGTGGTGGACCCGGCCGATCTGATCGCTCGTTATGGGGCCGATGCCACGCGCGCCTATGTTCTTTTTGCCGCCCCGCCGGAGCGGGATTTCGACTGGAATGATCAAGGAGTGGAAGGCTTATACCGTTTTCTGGGGCGGGTGTACCGGCTGGCGCTGCGGCATGACATGGACGCCGCGGGTCTGCCTGCGGATTTTGAGCCGCAGAAATCAGAAGGGACGCTGCTGCGCAAGACGCACCAGACCCTGGCGCGCATCAGCCAGGAATTTGAAAGCCGCTGGCATTTCAACACCTGCCTGGCGGCGATCATGGAATTAGTGAATGTATTTTACGAACTGGAGCCGGAAGCCGGGCGCGGCATCCGCGGCGAGGCCTGGCGGGAATGCCTGCGCCTGCTGATGCTGATGCTGGCGCCGTTTGCGCCTTTTGTCTGCGCCGAAATCTGGCAGGCGTGGGGACTTGAGGGAACGCCCGCGACCCAGGCCTGGCCGCGGCCGAACTCGACCTGGACGGCGGAAGATGAAATCGAGATTGTGATACAAATCAACGGCAAAGTACGGGCGCACCTGCGCGTGCCGGCCGGCAGTGACGCGGCCGAGCTGGAACGCCGGGCGCTTGTTTTGCCCGCGGTGCAGACCGCGCTGGCCGGCCGGACTCCGGCGAAGGTGATTGCCGTTGCCGGCCGGCTGGTCAATATCGTGATTCGGCCCTGACCGGCCCCCTTGAAGACCCCATGGCCCAGCACTCGACGATTGTCATTCTCGACTTCGGCGCCCAGTACACGCAGCTGATCGCGCGGCGGGTGCGGGAGTTGAACGTTTATTGCGTGATTTTGCCCTGCACCGCGGCGTGGGAAAAAATTCAAGCCTGCGCCCCGCACGCCATCATTCTTTCCGGCGGCCCGGCTTCGGTCTATGACGCCGGAGCGCCGAAGGCGGCGCCGGAAATATTTCAGGCGGGCGTGCCGGTGCTGGGCATTTGCTATGGCCTGCAGTATATGGCGCAGCAGTTCGGCGGGGTGGTGCGCGGCGCCGGGCAGCGGGAGTATGGCCGCGCGCGCATGGAGATTTTAGAAACAGAGCCGCTGTTTACGGGCTTGCCGGCCGAACAGAGCGTGTGGATGAGCCACGGCGACTCGGTCGAGAAACTGCCGGAGGGTTTCCGGGTGCTGGCGCGGAGCGGGGAAGTGGTGGCGGCGATCGCGCATCCCGGCGCGGGCATGTGGGCGGTGCAGTTTCACCCCGAAGTGCGACATACCGAACATGGCCGGCAAATTCTGGCGAATTTTTTGTTCAACATCTGCAAGCTGAGGCCGGACTGGACGCCGGATGCCTTTGTCGGCGAGCAGATCGAGCGCATTCGCGCCACGGTGGGCCCCAGCGGGCGCGCACTCTGCGCCCTGAGCGGCGGAGTGGATTCGAGCGTGGCCGCCATGCTGGTGCACCGCGCGATCGGCGACCGGCTGACCTGCGTATTCGTCAATAACGGCTTGCTGCGGCTGCGGGAGTTTGAGAAAGTGCAGCAGAACCTGCGCCAGCGCCTGGGCTTGAACCTGATCGGGGTGGACAGCGAGGAGCGGTTTTTGCGGCGGCTGGAGGGGGTCAGCGATCCAGAACAGAAACGAAAAATCATCGGCGCCGAGTTTATCGCGGTGTTTGAGGAAGAAGCCCGGAAGCTGGCTGGCGCGGCGGGCGCGCCGGAATTTCTGGTGCAGGGAACCCTGTACCCCGACGTGATCGAGTCGGTTTCCGTGCACGGCCCCTCGGCCGTGATCAAGAGCCACCACAACGTCGGGGGACTGCCCGAGAAGATGGGCTTTCAACTGCTGGAGCCGCTGCGGCTTTTATTCAAAGACGAGGTCCGGCGCATCGGGCTGGAGCTCGGCATCGCGGAAGAATTGATCTGGCGGCAGCCCTTTCCCGGACCGGGGCTGGCGGTGCGGATTCTGGGTCCGGTGGACCGGGAAAAAATTGAACTGCTGCAGCGGGCCGATGACATTGCCGGCGAGGAAATCAAGCGCGCCGGTCTGTACCGCAGCTTATGGCAGTCGTTCATGGTGTTGCTGCCGGTGCGCTCGGTGGGCGTGATGGGGGATTTTCGCACCTACGGCTATACCGCCGTGCTGCGGGCCGTGCAGTCGGAAGACGGCATGACCGCCGACTGGGCGCGATTGCCGCATGAGCTGCTGGAAGTGATCTCGAACCGCGTCATCAATGAAGTTCCGGGCATCAATCGCGTGGCGTATGACATCAGCTCGAAGCCGCCGGCGACGATCGAGTGGGAGTAGCGCGGCCGGCCGCCTTTTTTGCCTCGCCATTGCAGCCTCCAGCCCCGGCTCTAAAAGAGGGCATGCAAGAATTTGTATATTGGCATACTGTTTAGAGACGTGAACGGGCGAAAACTATTTTCGAAACGCACAGACGCCGCGCCGCGTCGGATAAAGTATGGAAGCCGTGCTGCAGGGGTACGTCTTGGCTGAGGCGCCAGCAGGATCCGCAACTCATGCCGGCCAGGCAGAGTTAATGCGGCGCTGCCAGGCGGGCGAAGCGGGCGCCTTTGAAGAGTTCGTCAAGTTTTACCATGGCCGGGTCCATTCGGTCATTTACAGCATTTTGCGCAATAGCAACGATGCGGAAGATATTGCGCAACAGGTTTTCACCAAAATTTATTTTTCGCTGAAAAAATTCAACTTCCGCTCCGCCGTGAGCACCTGGGTTTATAAAATCACGGTCAATGAATGCTACGATCATCTGCGCAAACAGAAGGTGCGGAAAGCGGTTAACCAGGCGGATTTAAGCGAAGAAGAAGTGGCCCGGCTGGAGAATACCGACTGGCAGGGAACCGGCGGCCCGGCCCGCTTAGAGGCCCAGATGCTGGCGCGGGATACAGTGGCAAAGCTGATGAGCCGGCTGCCGGAAGAAGACCGCATTCTGCTGGTGCTGAAGGAAGTGGAAGGCTATCCCGTGCATGAGATCGCCGAAATCATCGGGATTAACGAAAATACCGTCAAAGTGCGCCTGTTCCGGGCGCGGCAAAAACTGCTGCAAACCGCCCGGCGCAAGCGGTTTTAAACGGATGCAGCCATGACATGCCGAAAGTTTCGCCTCGCAATCGAAAGCCGGAATGAAGCCAGCGGCGCAGCGCGCCTGCCCGCCGCGCTGCAGGCGCATGCCGATTCCTGCGCAGCATGCCGCTCGGCTTACCGCGACTGGCTGATCAGCCGGTCCTGGCTGCAGTCGCTGGAGAGCCGGCCGGAGCGCGATGAGAACGCGGCGGAGCATTTCTGGCTGCAGCTGCAAGCCCGCCTGCGCCAGCCGCCGGAGCCGGAATGGAAAAGCTGGCTGCGGGTTCCGGTCTTTACCCGGGACCTGGTGATGGCCGCCGCCGCCTTATTGCTGCTGACCGGCGTGTTTACCTACAATGTCAAACGGCTGGAAACGCCGAGCATGGGCG
Organism: Acidobacteriota bacterium; assembly: GCA_021826505.1. GTDB lineage: Bacteria > Acidobacteriota > Terriglobia > Terriglobales > SCQP01 > JAKAZV01. The sequence goes on from JAKAZV010000002.1 coordinate 33,576, forward strand.
AGGCGATTGCCCTGGATGCGCCGCATGTGCATGCCCGCCATCCCTATCTGGATCATCAGCGCAAACCGGAAGACGTTCTGCTGAGTGTGATGACGCGATGAAAACACGCAACATCATTTATCTGCTCGTGATTTTCGCCTGCGGGCTGCTGATCGGCGCCACTTTGATGGATTTAGCCGAACACAACTGGCTGCACAAGATTCCGCGTTCTGAAGTGGATATTCGCCAGCACCGGCGGATTGCCCGCGAAATGGCCAAGCGGCTGGATTTGAATCCGGCGCAGCAGGCGGCCGTGGACCGGATTCTGCGCCACACCGTGCACGCCTATCTGCTGATTGAAAAGCAGGTTTCACCGCAGTTTGCGGCGGTGCGGGAGCGGGGACGGCAGCAAATCCGCGCCATACTGACCCCGGCGCAACGGATGAAGTTCGACCAGATGGTGGCCCAGATTGACCAGCGGGAACCCTCGATCGAACGCTCGCCGGCGATTCCGCAGACCATTCCAATGCAGCCGGCCAGGAATGTAAGCCACTGAAAGAGGGAGGCAGGGGCAAATTTCAGGGAAACAGGCGCCCGGCTTTAATGTCCGATAATATGTATTATGTTAACTTTTAGCCGGGGCCGGGATTGGGGGGCTCACGCGGCGGTGTTTCAGCGCCCACAACCGCAAACGGTCCATGTACAGGTAGATCACCGGGGTGGTAAATAAAGTCAGCAACTGCGAAACCAGCAGACCGCCAACGATGGTCACCCCCAGCGGCTGGCGAAATTCCGATCCCATGCCGGTGCCCACCGCCAGCGGCAAGGCTCCGAACATGGCGGCCAGCGTGGTCATCAGGATGGGCCGGAAGCGCAGCACGGCGGCTTCATAAATGGCTTCATCGGGTGAGCGCTGCTTTTTGCGCTCGGCATCGAGGGCGAAATCAATCATGATGATGGCGTTTTTCTTTACAATCCCGATCAACAGCAAAATGCCGATCAGGGCGATCACCGTGAGCTGGAGATGAAACACCAGCAGCGCCAGCAAAGCTCCCACGCCGGCCGAAGGCAGCGTGGACAATATGGTGATGGGGTGAATATAGCTTTCGTAAAGGATGCCGAGGACAAGGTAAACCGCGATCAGGGCGGCGGCGATCAGATAAGGCTCATTGGCCAGCGAAACCTGAAATTGCTGGGCGGTACCGGCAAAGCTGGCTTTTAATCCCGGCGGCGGATGAAGACGCGCCTCGGCGGCGGTGACGGCCGTGACCGCGGCGCCCAGCGAGGATTTACGGGCGAGATTGAACGATAAAGTCACCGCCGGCAATTGCCCCTGATGATTGACCTGGAGGGCGGTATTGCTGGGGACGGCCCGCACCAACTCCTTCAGCGGGATCATCGTTCCGGAACTCGCCGGCACATAAAGCTCGCTGAGCACGCCGGGATCGCGGCGGAAAGATCGCGGCACGGTCAGCACGACATGATACTGATTCAGGCCGGTGTAGATGGTGGAGACTTCGGCCTGGCCGAAGGCGTCATACAGGGTGCGATCCACCGACTGCATGGGCACACCCAGCCGGGCGGCGAGAGACCGGTTCACGATCAGGCGCAGCTCCAGGCCGGAATATTGCTGATCGGTATTCACATCGCGGAGCATGGGCAGCTTGCGCAGGGCGGCGAGTATGCGCGGTGACCACTGCCGAAGCTCCGTGAGGTTGTCATCTTCCAGCGTGTACTGATATTGCGAACCGGTGAGGCGCCCGCCAATGTTGATGTCCTGAATCGGCTGCATGAACAGGCGCACGCCGGGAATGCGGGTCAGGCGCGGCCGCATCTGGGCGATAAAGGCTGCCGAGCTGATCTTGCGCTGGCTGAGCGGCTTGAGCTGGATAAACATCCGGCCGATGTTCAGTCCCCCGCCCCCGCCGGTAAACGAAGCAACGGTTTTCACGGCGGGGTTTTTCAGCACGATATCCACCAATTGCTTCTGCTTGCGGGCCATGGCGTGAAAGGAAATATCCTGCTCCGCCTGGACCATGCCCATCACGCGGCCGGTATCTTCCTGGGGGAAAAATCCTTTGGGAACGGCGATGTAAAGATATACGGTGAGAATGGCGGTGGCGATGGTGACGGCCAGGGTCAGCGGCGCGTGGCGCAGGACCCAGCGCAACGCTGCGGCATACGCGTTGCGCAGCCGTTCGAAGCCGCTTTCCGCGGCCCGGTACAGCCAGTTATGCCGGCGCCCTTTTTCCTGCTGCAGAAAATGGGCGCAGAGCATGGGCGTGGTGGTCAGCGACAGCCAGAGGGAAACCAGAATGGCCACGCTCAGGGTGACGGCGAATTCGCGAAACAGACGCCCGACGATGCCGCGCATCAGCAGCACGGGAATGAAGACCGCGATCAGCGAAGTGCTCATCGAGAGCACGGTAAAGCCGATTTCACGGGCGCCGTGCAAGGCGGCCTGAAAAGGCGTATCGCCGGCGTCCAGATAACGGTCAATATTTTCGATGACCACGATGGCGTCATCCACCACGAAGCCAGTGGAAATGGTCAGCGCCATGAGCGATAAATTGTCGAGGCTGTAGCCCAGCAGGTACATGAAGGCCAGCGTGCCCATCACCGAAAGCGGCAGCGCGATGCTGGGTATGGCAGTGGCGCGGGGATTGCGGAGGAAAAAGAATATCACCAGGACCACCAGCACGAGGGCGACCAGCAGCGTCCATTCGACGTCGCGGACGGATGAACGGATCTCAAGCGAACGGTCGGAAAAGACGCGCATGTGAATGGCGGCGGGAATGGCGGCCTGCAGGCTGGGCAGCAGCGCCTTGATGCGATCCACCATGCGCACGATGTTGGCGCCCGGCTGCTGCACGATGAAGACAATCACGGCGTGATGGCCGTTGGCCAACCCGGCGACCTCGGTGTTGAGGACGCTGTCGCGCACCGTGCCGATATCCTTCAGCAGCACCGGCGAACCGTTGCGATACGAGACCACCAGGCCGCGATACTGGGCGGCCCGCACCTGCTGATCGTTGGCGGAGATGGTATAGCTATGGCGGCCGTTCCAGAGCATGCCCTTCGGCAGATTCACATTGGCCGCCGAGAGCGCCGCCTGCACCTGGAGCAGGCTCAGGCCGTAGCTGGCCAGCCGGGCCGGATTCACGGTGACGCGGACGGCGGGCTGGGCGGCGCCGGAGACGAAGACTTCGCCCACGTCCGGAACCTGGGCGATTTTTTGCGCCAGCACGCTGTCGGCGGCGTCATAAATCTGCGGCAACGCGAGAGTCGGCGAGCTCAGCACCAGCAGCAGAGCGGGCGCATTAGCGGGGTTGACCTCGCGGTAGGTGGGCTTCATCGGCAGATCGGCGGGCAGATTGGCGGTGGCGGCGTTGATGGCGGCCTGGACGTCGCGGGCGGCGCCGTTAATATTGCGGCTGAGGGCGAACTGGAGGGTGATATTGGTGCTGCCGAGCGAACTGCTGGAGGTCATTTCGGTGAGCCCGGCGATGCGGCCGAACTGACGTTCCAGCGGGGCGGCGACCGAGGAGGCCATGACCTCGGGGCTGGCGCCGGGCAGGCCCGCGCCCACCGAGATGGTGGGAAACTCGACCCGCGGCAACGGCGCCACCGGCAGGAGCCAGTAACCGCCGATGCCGGCCAGCAGCAAAGCCAGGCTGAGCAGCGCGGTGGCGACCGGACGCCGGATAAAGATTTCACTGAAGCTCACAGGCTTAACTCAACGCGAGGCGGGAGTTTTGCGCATGGCGATTCCCTGCCCCGACTGCGATTTTCAACTCTCACTGGGCGCCGGCTCGCCGGCGGGCACGTCGAAGCGCCGCGCCAGGCGGTCAAAGGCCAGATAGACCACGGGGGTGGTGAACAGGGTCAGCACCTGCGACACCATCAAGCCGCCGATGATGGTGATGCCCAGCGGGTGCCGCAGCTCCGAACCGGTGCCGCGGCCGAGCGCCAAAGGCAATGCGCCCAGCATGGCCGCCATGGTGGTCATCAGAATCGGCCGGAAGCGCAGCACGGCGGCCTGGAAAATGGCCTCGGGCGCGGGTTTTTTTTCATCCCGCTCGGCCTGCAGGGCGAAATCAATCATCATAATCGCGTTTTTTTGCACGATGCCGATCAGCAGAATCAGGCCGATGATGGCGACAATATCGAGATCGAGGTGAAACAGCATCAGCGCCAGCAAAGCGCCCACCCCGGCCGAGGGCAGAGTGGAAAGAATCGTGATGGGATGGATAAAGCTCTCGTACAGAATGCCCAGCACGATATAGACGGTGATGATGGCGGCCAGAATCAGCCAGGGCTCGTTGGCGAGGGAGTTAATCAGCGCCTGCGCTGTGCCTTCGAAGTGGCCGCGCAGGCTGAAAGGCAGATGCAAGCCGGCGATGGCGGATTGAATTTGCGTAATCGCCTGGCCCAGCGAGGCGCCGCGGGCCAGATTGAACGACAAGGTCACGGCGGGAAACTCGCCATAGTGACTGATGACCAGGGGCTGGGTTTCGAGCCGGACCCGGGCAAACGCGGCCAGCGGCACCTGGGCTCCGCCGGCCGCGCCCACGTAGAGCGACCCCAGGGCGCCGGGATTCCGGCTGAAGCGATGGGCATTTTCCAGAATCACGTGGTACTGATTATCCTGGGTGAAAATGGTCGAGACCTGGCGCTGTCCATAAGCGTCGTAGAGGGTATTGTCAATGGCGGCGGGTGTGATGCCCAGCCGGGCGGCGGTGGCGCGGTCAAAGTCAATGCGGGCGGAGAGGCCGCCGGGCTGCTCATCGGTCGCCACGTCGCGCAGGGCGGGAAGCCGGCGCAGCCGCGCCAGCACGCGGGGCGCGTAGCGGGCCAACTCGGCGGCATTGGCGTCATCGAGGGCATACTGATACAAAGTGCGGCTGACCTGATCGTTGACGGTAAGCTCCTGCACCGGCTGCATGAATAACTGAATGCCGGGCACGCGCGCCAGCCGCGGGCGCAACTGGCGGATGATCTGCATGGCCGAAAGCGAACGCTGGGCGCGCGGCTTTAAATTAATCTGAATGCGGCCGCTGTTGAGGGTGGTATTGACGCCGTCAATGCCGATAAATGACGAAACATTGGCCACCGCCGGATTGCGGAGCAGCACTTTGACCAGCGCCTGCTGGCGCTTCGCCATCTGGGGAAACGAAACCTGGGGCGGCGCCTGGGAAATCCCCAGTATTTCGCCGGTATCCTGCTGCGGGAAAAACCCTTTGGGAATGATCCAGAACAACCAGAGCGTGAGCCCCAGCGTGGCCACGGTGACGACCAGCGTGGCGGGCTGATGGCGCAAGACCCGGCGCAGCAGGGCGGCGTAACCGTCAACGCATTTTTGCCACCAGCGTTCGGTGAGGTGATAGAAGCGCCCGCGGCTTACCTGTTCGGGCGGGCGCAGCAGGCGCGCCGCCAGCATGGGCGTCAGGGTCAGGGATATGAGCGCGGAAAAAACGATAGTGGCGGCCAGGGTGAGGGCAAATTCGCGAAACAGGCGGCCGACGATGTCGCCCATGAACAAAAGCGGAATGAGAACCGCGATGAGCGAGACGGTGAGCGAAATAATCGTGAAGCCGATCTGTTCGGCGCCGCGCAGGGCGGCCTGCAGCGGGGGTTCGCCGGCTTCGAGAAAGCGGGCGATATTTTCGGTCATGACAATGGCGTCGTCGGCCACGAAACCGGTCGAGATGGTCAGCGCCATGAGCGAAAGATTATCGAGGCTGAAGCCGAGCAGATACATGACGCCAAAGGCGGCCACGATGGAAAGCGGCACGGCCACGCCCGGGATCAAGGTGCCGGGAATGGTCCGCAGGAACAGGAAAATCACGAGCACGACCAGCGCGATGGTCAGCAGGAGCTCCATTTGCACATCGCGCACCGAGGCGCGGATGGTGTTGGTGCGGTCGGAGACGATGGCGATTTTGAGCTGCGGCGGAATTGCGGCCCGCAACTGCGGCAGCAGCGCCTTGACGCGGGCGACCACGGCCAGCACGTTGGCATTGGGCTGGCGCTCGACATTGAGCAGCACCGCCGGCTGGGCATCCTGCCAGGCCGCGAGCTGGGAATTTTCCACGCTGTTGACGACCGTGGCCACGCTGTCCAGACGCACCGGCGCGCCGTTCCGATAGGCCACCACCAGGCGCCGGTACTGGCGGGCGCTGGTGAGCTGATCATTGGTCGAGATCGCGTAATTTTGCCGCGGGCCGTCGAGATTTCCCTTGGGCTGATCAATGTTGGCGGCATCAATGGCCGTGCGCAGGTTTTCGAGGCTCAGCCCGTAGCTGGCCATCTGGCCGGGATTGGCCTGTATCCGCACCGCCGGGCGCTGACCACCGCTGATGGTGACCAGGCCCACGCCGGAAAGCTGCGATATTTTCTGCGCCAGCAGCGTATCGGCGAAATTTTCCACCTGAGACAATGGCAGCCGCGACGAAGTCAGCGCCAACGTCAGCACCGGGGCATCGGCGGGATTGGTTTTGCTGTAGATGGGCGGCGAGGGCAGATCGGCGGGCAGATAGCTGCTGGCGGCGTTAATGGCAGCCTGCACCTCCTGCTCGGCGACATCAATGTTCTGGCTGAGATCGAACTGGAGCAGGATGACGGAGCTGCTATAGGAACTGGTCGAAGTCATCTGGCTCAGGCCGGGAATTTCTCCAAACTGCCGCTCGAGCGGCGTGGTCACCGCCGATTCCATGACCCGGGGGCCAGCGCCGGGGTAGGAAGTGACAATCTGGATGGTGGGATACTCAACCTCGGGCAGCGCCGAGACGGGAAGCTGGCGATAGGCCGTAAAGCCCACCAGCAGCAGCCCGAGCATGATCAGCGAGGTGGCGACCGGCCGCAGGATAAAAATGCGCGAGGGACTCATGTTGCCTTGGAAAAGCCGGTTACGGGCCGCAATCAGGGCCGCCGCAGCGTGACTTTCTGACCGGGGCGGAGCTCATTTTGCCCGTCGGTCACGACCGCTTCGCCCGCCGACAGCCCCTTTTGGATTACCGTTCGCAGGCCGGTCACGTAGCCCGTCCGCACGGGGCTCATGCGCACGGTATGATTGGGCTCAACCACGAACACGAAGGTGCGGCTGGAATTGCGCTCGATCGCGGCCGAGGGCACGACCAGCACCTGGCGCAAGACACGCAGGCGAAGATGAACATTGACAAATTCATTGGGCCAGAGCTTATTGCCGCGGTTGGAGAAGATGGCTTTGAGCTGGATGGTTCCGGTGGTGGGGTCAATCTGATTGCTCATCGCCAGCAGACGGCCCTGCGCCAAACGGGTTTTGTTGTCGCTGCCATAAGCCGTCGCTGGCAATGGGCCCCGCGCCATGGCCTGCCGGATGGGCGTGACCTGATTTTCGGGCAGCGTGAAGACAGCGACGATGGGCTGGACCTGGGTGATGATGACGATGCCCGTGGTGTCGGTGGTTTGCACAATATTGCCCAAATCCACCTGCCGCAGTCCGGTGATGCCGCTGATCGGAGCGGTGATGTGGGTGTAGGCGAGATTCAACTGAGCGGCTTTCAAGGCCGCCCGGTCAAGGGCCACCGTTCCGGTAAATTGACCCACCAGCGCCTGTTGTAAATTCAATTGCTGCAGGGCCAGAATTTTCTGCCGGTACATGGCCTGATCGCGTTGCAGGTCAATTTTGTCGTCGGCCCACTGCGCCTGGTCGCGCTGCAGCGCGGCCTGGGCCTGACGGACAGCGATCTGATAGGGGCGCGGGTCCACCACGGCCAGCAACTGTCCTTTATGAACAAACTGTCCCTGATGAAAGACGATGCGCACCAGCGGCCCATTCACCTGCGTGCGCACAACGGCGGTATTGGCGGCCGCGACGGTGCCCAACCCCTGGACGACGAAAGGCACATCCTGCCGGATGACCGGAGCGGTGAGCACCGAAACCGGGCCCATCATGCCGTGGGAGGGTTTGGCGGGAGCATCGGAGGTTCGCGAACAAGCCGCGATCGTCAGGGTTAAAAATGTTAACAATAGACTGGCGGACCGATGCCGGCCAGAAAATTGGAATAAGCGTGTGTTCATATGCAAAACAAACTACCGGCAAGCGGCTTGCACCGGCCTATTTGCCTATACGCCGAAAAAGACTCCGCGGCATCAGGGGACGGGGCGCGAAGCTACCAGTAGCGGGCCCGGCTTTCCGGAGTTTCCGCGGCTTTGGCTACCACGGTGATTCCGCTTTCGTCCACGTGATAGCCGCGGGCGCGGTCGGATTCGGGATCAAAGCCGACGGTGCTGTGGGCGGCGATATGGACATTTTTATCGAGAATGGCGCGGCGGACGCGGGCGCCGGGCCCGATATAGACGTTATCCATCAGAATGGATGCTTCCACCTCGGAGCGGGTTTCGAGCACCACATTGCGGCTCAGGACCGATTCCCGCACCCGGCCCCCGGCCAGAAGGCAGCCGCCCATGACCAGTGAATCAATGGCTTCGCCCTTGCCGCGTTCGCCGTCATACATAAACTTGGAGGGCGGCGTGTTGAAATTGGAGCTCATGATCGGCCATGCCCAGTTGTAGAGATTCAGCTCCGAATCCGGTTTCCGCAGATCCATGTTGGCCTCGTAATAGGCGCGGATGGTGCCGACATCGCGCCAGTAGGGCCGTTCGACCTCATAGCCGCCGTGCACGGGGATGCGATTGCTGGAAAAGTCATAGGCATAAACATCCATGTGCTCGACCATATACGGAAAGATGTTGCGGCCGAAGTCATGGGCGCCGCCCTGCAAGGCATCATGCAGCAACACTTCCACCAGCACGCGGGTATCGAAAATATAATTTCCCATCGACGCCAGCGACCAGTCCTCGCGCCCGGGGATGACCGGCGCGGCGGCGGGGTCGGGCTTTTCCACGAAGTTGCGGATGCGGAAGCTGGCGTCAATATCCAGCACGCCGAAGGGCTTGACTTCACGGCGCTCGATCGGCAGGGAGGCCACGGTGGCGGCGGCGCCGTGCTCGAAATGATAGTCCACCATCTGCCCGATATTCATTTTATAAACGTGGTCGGCGCCGAAGACCGCGACGGCATCGGGATTGAACTGTTCAATCAGATTGAGATTCTGGTAAATCGCATCGGCGGTGCCGCGGTACCAGACGTCGCCGACCTGCATCTGGGCCGGAACCACGGTGGCAAAGGCATCGCGGGCGCCGACGACGAACGACCAGGCGCGTTGAATATGGCTGATCAGCGACTGCGCCTTGTACTGGGTCAGCACGTAGATGGAATCAATGCCGGAATTGATCAGATTGCTGAGAACAAAATCAATGACCCGGTAGCGGCCGCCAAACGGGACAGCGGGCTTGGAGCGGTGTTTGGTGAGCGGGTACAGGCGCTCGCCTTTACCGCCCGCCAGGACCAGGGCCAAGATGCGTTGCCGATTTTTGCCTGCGGCCATAACCCCAACCGTCCTCTCTGCCTGCCTTGCTGCCCGTTCTATCTGAATCCTATGCCAGAAGCCCGGCTTCGCGCCGGCCGGGATTCAGGGAATCGTGAACCATATTTAAAAATAGCTGATGCAGGCGGGGATTGGTGGTTAATTCCGGATGAAAAGTTGCCGCCAGCTGGCGGCCCTGCCGCACCAGCACCGGCTCCTGATCAAGCCGGGCCAGCACTTCGACCTCTGGCCCGCAGGTGAGGATGCGGGGAGCGCGAATAAAGATCATCTCCGGCGCCGGCGCGGCTGACGGCGGCAAAAGCTTTTCCCGCCATTGGCCCGAGGCCGCGAAACTGTCAATCTGGCGGCCATAGGCATTGCGCTCAATTTCGATATCGAGTGTGCCCAGACTTTCCTGCCGGGGATGGATTACCCGCATGGCCTGCAGGATCGCGCCGGCACAAGTCCCAAATACACAGTGGCTTGCGGCATATTCTCTCAATTGATCTGTCATGTTTTGCCGACGCAGTAAATGCAACTGGGTCGTGCTTTCGCCGCCGGGCAGAATCAGGCCATCCAACCCCTGCAAATCTTCGCCCTGGCGCACCCAGGCATAATGATCGCCCGGACTGGGCGCCTGGCCGGCCCTGGGATCAAGGCGCAAGCCGAGCCGCTCAAGCATGCGGGCATGAGCGGCAAAATCGCCCTGCAGGGCCAGAATTCCAATGCGCATAAAAGTTGACGCCGACGGCAAGAAATTGGTTTCGGATAGGCGTCGTTGGGTTGTGATTTACCATCCGCGGGACTGCAATTGTTCTTCCGGTTTGAGGGCGGCGGCTTCGGTGCCGCGCATGGCCTCGCCCAGATCCTCACAGCACTCGAGCAGTACATCCGGATTCTGATAATGGGTGGTGGCGCGCACAATGGCATGGGCGCGAGCCGCGGGATCATCGGACTTAAAGATGCCGGAACCGACGAAGACGGCTTCGGCTCCGAGCTGCATGACCAGGGCGGCGTCGGCGGGAGTGGCAATGCCGCCGGCCGAGAAATTCGGCACGGGCAACTTCCCTGCCCGCGCGACCTGCTGCACCAGCGGCAGCGGCGCCTGCAATTGCTTGGCGTGGCCGTAGAGTTCTTCGGCGGGCAGCACCGACAACTGGCGGATTTCAGCCATGATGGCGCGCATATGGCGGACGGCATGAACGACATCGCCGGTGCCGGCCTCGCCCTTGGTGCGAATCATGGCCGCGCCTTCGGCAATGCGGCGCAGGGCTTCGCCCAGGTTGCGGGCGCCGCAGACGAAGGGCACCTTGAAGGCGTGCTTATCCACGTGATAGGCTTCGTCGGCCGGGGTCAGGACTTCGCTTTCGTCAATGTAATCCACGCCCAGGGCCTCGAGAATACGGGCTTCCGTAAAGTGGCCGATGCGGCATTTGGCCATGACGGGAATGGTTACGGCCCGCATGATTTCGCGGATTTTGCGGATCGAGGCCATGCGAGCCACGCCGCCCTCGCGGCGGATGTCGGCGGGCACGCGTTCGAGGGCCATGACCGCACAGGCGCCAGACTGTTCGGCGATGCGGGCCTGCTCGGCGTCGGTGACATCCATGATGACGCCGCCCTTCAGCATTTCAGCCAGCCCGGTTTTAAGTTGAAATTCCTGATTTTCCATGACGAACACCTAACCAATTACTTATTTTAAACCGAACCCAGATGAGGCGTGCGCAGCCCGTTAGCGGCCCGGTGAATCGGCCCGGACGACCAGGCCCAGGCTGATGAACCCGAGCAGCGTAATGGTCTCTTCCAGCCAGACGCTTTGGCGGTGAAGACGATTGAAATTCCGGACATACGGATTGCCGGTATGGGACGCGTGGATGACTCCGCCGGCGGCGATGCGATCGCGCTCCATGGCGGGAATGATGTGGTACTGGGAATATGCAGTCGCCGCCAGCATGGCGGCCAGCAAAGCCATCGGCACAAGCGCGGCGCGGGGCCGGCCGAACATGGCGCGGCGCGCCAGGGCCAGCAGAATGACCGCGAGCAGGCCCGCAACCAGACCCATCTGATGCAGGATGCGGATTAAATGGCCGACGATGGCGCCCGCCGCAGCCACATGCGGGCTGAGCGTCTCAAAGCTGACCGCGGCCGTGATGGGAAAAAATATTTCTCCGCCCAGCCAGACCACAAAGGTGAGATAAAGCAGAAAGCGCAGGCTGTTTTTCAGCATTCGATATCCCTCATCAGAATAGCGGATGCGCATGAATCCCGGGGACGGCCGCACCGTGACTCAGCCTGGCCAGCGACTCGGCCCATGCGTTGCTATGATGGTTTTCTGACTCGGGTGACTCTAAATGAACCGCAGAAATTTTAACCAGACCCTGGCCGGCGCGGCGCTCAGCGCTCTCAGCCAGCCGACGGTAAACCGCATGACCACGGCGGAGGTACCCGCTTCCCGCGCGCCGTATGGTCTTTCTGTCATGTTATGGACGGTATTCCGGAATCTACCGTTTGAGCAACGGCTGGAGAAGGTGCATGCGGCGGGCTACCGCAATGTGGAGCTAGTGGGGGAATACCAAGACTGGCCGCGATCGGATTTCGCCCGGGTGAGCCGGCGCCGCCGGTCACTGGGCATACACTTCGATGCCACGGCGGGACTGAAGAACGGTCTGGCCGACCCCCGGCAGCGGCCAGCGCTGCTGGCGGAAGTGCGGCAGGTTCTGGCCACGATGGAATTGCTGGAATGTCCCGCATTGATCCTGCTCTCCGGCAACCGGGTCCCCGGGATGCCTCGCTCGCTGCAGCACGCCAGTTGCATTGAAGGCTTGAAACAGGCCGCCGGGCTGATCGAAGGCCGCCAGATTGCCGACGAACCGGTGCGGCTGCTCATTGAAAATATAGACCCGGAAGAAAACCCGAACTATTACCTGCAATCCGGCCGCGAGGGTTTTGCCATCGTTCGCGCCGTAAACCATCCCCAGGTGCAGATGCTTTACGACCTGTATCACGAGCAGGTGGCGGAGGGAAACCTGATCGAGAAGCTGGAAAAGAATCTGCCCATTCTGGGCCTGGTGCATGTTGCCGATGTGCCGGGCCGGCACCAGCCGGGAACCGGAGAAATTCACTACCGGAATATCTATCGCGCGCTGACCGCTTTGCACTACGACCGCAAGGTGGCCATGGAATTTTTGCCTCTGGGCGATCCTGTAGAACAATTGCGCAGGGCCGGTGAGAAAGCCTTGCGCGGCGGCGCATGAACCCCGGCGAAGCGCCGCGGGCTAACCGCGCGTATGCAGGATCGTAGCCGGCAGCCGATGGGTATGGCGATAGCGGGACTGGATGGTGGAGAATTGCCGGGCCAGCCGGCTCCAGCGGCGGGCCTCGGCGTTATAACGCTCAAGGATATTCGGCAGAAAATAAGGCCGGTTTTCCCGCAGCCATAGTTTTTTATAGATCGCCCGCAGCTCAAAGTTGTGATCGCGCAGATCCTGCACCAGCCCATTCACGCCGTTGATCCGGTAGAGCCGGTCCTCCACCCGGCCCGGAACGGTGAGATTCTTCTGCGCCTGCCGGTAGAGCTTGACGATGTAACGGGCATAGAGCGCCTTTTGGCCGAGATAGTCCAGGCGGCGGGCGGAAAACGCGGTCAGCGCCAGCAGACGCCGGTTTTGCCGGGCCTGTTTGCGATGGCGGAGCACACTGCTATAAACCTGCTCGGCCAAGAGCCGGATTTGCGGCGCCACGGCGCGCATTTTCCGGTAATAGCCCTGGCCATGCCGGGTAAAGGCGTCGAGCCAGACCAGCCAGTCCATGGCACCGGCACCCACGGACTGATGCAACAGCTTTTGAATGCGGGTCAGCGCCTCGACTTCATGTTCAAAATGATGGCCTGAGGCGCGAAAGAAATCCCAGTCGTAGTCCACCCGGAAGCGGCGGTTGTTCATATGCGTCTGCCAGCCGGCGGCCGCGCCGTAAGCCAATCCGTACCAGGCGTTGCCGAAGAGCGCTTCGCCATCATCCATCCAGGTGGTATTGAGCACGCCGCGGGCGCCGAGGGCGCGGCCGTCGCGGATGAAAACCCGGATATTGGGCAGAGCTTCGGAATAATCCGGATAGATGCGGCTCCAGTTGCTGACCCCGGGGGAGACCCATACCGGTAATCCAGCCCGGCGGAAGGGTGCGATCTCGAAATCATAGGATGCGCGCGGGGCGTAATCCCAGGGCAGCGCCACCATATTTTTGGGCAGCTGAGAGAGCAGTTCCGGATGTTTTACGGCGATATCGCCCCAGAACATGACCCGGCGATGATAGGGGCGCAGCAAGGCATCAATCTGGCGGACGTAGTTGATGAAAACCTCGCCGCGGCCTTCGGCCTGGACCAGCGGGCGGGTTCTTCCCTGCCCCAGCTGAAAAGTTTCGTCGGCCCCGATGTGGAGAAACGGCGAGGGAAAAACCGCGGCCAGTTCATGAAACATGCGGCCAATCAACCGCAGCGAGCCGGGCGCCACCGGCGAGAGCACGTCGCCATAGGGCAGTTCGTCGAGAGGCTGGTATTTCTGATATTGCAGGATGAGATGCAGATGCCCGAACGACTCCTGCTCAGGCACGATCGTGACATGGTACGCCCGGGCGAAGCGGATGAGCCTGCGGGCCTCGCGCGGTGAGATGGCGCCGCCCGGCTCATGCGCCAGCGGCAGACCGGGATAGTTGAAGGTGTCTTCAAAGTAGAGAGACAGAACGTTGACCTTCAATCGGGCCAGGCGCATGACAATGCGCTGGAGCTCGGCATAACGCGGCAGCGGTCCGCGGCTGATATCATCCTGCACGCCGCGCCAGCGCAGCGCCGGCCAATCCACGATGCGCAGGCAGGGCGCCAGCGCGAGATGGCGGGAAACCAGACGGCCATGAACGCGCCGCGACAGGGCCGGGCGCAACAACTGGCTCAGCGTCTGGACGCCGTAAAAGACACCGGCCGAGCTGTCGCCCACGACCGCGGCTTCAAAGCGGTTGACCAGCAGCACATAGCCTTCGCGCGCGGCGGCCATGGGAAAATGGCGCAACCCGGCGCGGCGCATGAGCAGCCGGCCGGCGGGAGAATGCAGCCGCGCCAGCACGATGCGGTGCGCCGTATTCGGACCGCGCAGGCGAGCCCGGACCCGGTCCACGCGCCAGAGCCCGCGCTGCAACTGGAGCTCGGCAAAATGGTCTGCGGGCAGGCCGCTGGCGTTGAGGATGCGGACTTCAGGGCCCAGACGCAGTTGTCCGCGGTGACGCACCAGACTCCGGGGATACGGCATGAGGTGAACCGGCAGCATGGCGGGGATCGCGACCGCCCCCAGGGCCGGAACCAGAAGCATACAGAACAGAATCGGAGCAGCCGTTAAGAGCAACCATTCTTTCCGCCCGCGGCGCGGGATGGGCTGAATGGAAACTCCCTTTATGTGGACACTCTCGAAAGTGGTTCGTCTGAACATAAAAACGGCGGCGCGACAATGCGACAGTTTCCCGGGCTACATGCCGGCTCAGGTATGTTTATTCCGCAGGAAGGTAGGAATATCAAGATCGTCGCCCGGCTCATCTTCCGCCGCCAGATCATCGGGCGCGAGCTGCAGGCGCGGCTGCGCTGGTTCCGCGGCGGCGTGGTGATTGTGGATTTCGCGCGGCAGCGGCGTGGGAGAAGCCGTGACGGCCGGCGCCGGGGTTTTGACGGCCAGGGGAGCGGCCGGACGCGCCGCCGCGGCGGGGCGTTCCTGCGCCGCCGCGGGCCGGTCCAGTGACTCGCCCAGGCCGGTGGCAATCACGGTGATTTTGACTTCGTCCCCCATATCCTCGTTCAGCACCGCGCCAAAAAGAATATTGGCGTCTTCGTGGGCGGCATGCTGAATGATGCTTGACGCCTCGCTGACTTCCGAAAGCATGAGATTGCTGGAGCCGGTGATATTGATGAGAATGCCGCGCGCGCCTTCGATGGCGCTGGTCTCGAGCAGCGGGCTGGAAATGGCGGCGCGGGCCGCTTCAACGGCCCGGTTCTTTCCCCCGGCGACGGCAGTGCCCATGATGGCGTATCCCATGCCTTCCATGATGGTGCGGATGTCGGCAAAGTCGCGGTTGATGATGCCGGGGATCATGATGATGTCGCTGATGCCCTGCACCGCCTGGCGCAAAATATCGTCGGCAATGCGGAACGACTCAATAAAAGGGGCATTTTGCGCGACTTGCAGCAGTTTTTCATTGGGGATGGTGATGACGGTATCGAGCGATTCGGCCAGCTCCCGCAGGCCTTGCTCCGCCTGGGCCATGCGGCGCCGGCCTTCGAATGGAAACGGTTTGGTGACCACGGCGACGGTCAGGGCCTGAAGCTGGCTGGCCAGCGAAGCAATCACCGGCGCGGCGCCGGTGCCGGTGCCGCCGCCCAGCCCGGCGGTAATAAAGACCATATCAGCGCCTTCGAGCACTTCGGCGATCTTATCGGTATCCTCCAGCGCCGCCTGGCGGCCCACCTGGGGGTCGGAACCGGATCCGCGGCCGTTTGTCAGCTTGCCGCCGATCTGGATGCGCACCGGAGCGCGGGACTGGTTCAGCGCCTGGGCATCGGTGTTGCAGACGATAAATTCGACCCCATCCAGCCGGGCGTCAATCATGCGGTTGACCGCATTGCCGCCGCCCCCGCCCACACCGATGACTTTTATGCGGGTCGAGGCGGCAAGATCGTCTTCAGAAAGCGAAATGCGGAGATCATCCATAAAATAAAGAATACAGGATACACAAAGCCGCCGGACAAAACCTGAGAACTTTGAAAATCATACCACCGGGAAACTCAAGCGGCATGGACTTGCCCTCCCCTTTAGTACAAACCTCCGGATATTTCCGGCATCGAAACTATTGAAGGAAGGTAGTTCCCATGCGGCGCATTTCCATTCTGTTTTTTTCCACGGCATTGCTGATGATATTTACTCTGAGCGCCTTTGCCCAGTCACATCAGGGAGAGTTCTCGGCTCAGGTCAGCGGAGTTTTTACCAAAAACACCAACTTCAACAATGTCACCAGCAGCCCGAGCAGCGTGAATCACCAGATCGCAACCAATTCCGCCGGCCTGCTATTCGGCTATCGCTACCATTTCAACTCCTGGGAAGCCCTGGAGGTGGAGTACGGCTATACCGAAAACGGGCAGCGTTATTACACTCCCGCGACCGCCGGCAACAGCAGCGGGCTGGCCTATGCGATTACCTCCAAGATGAATGACTTCGATTTCAATGAAGTCATTACCACGCCGCGGCTGGCGGGATTTTTTCAGCCCTTTATTCTGGCCGGCGGCGGCGCGCTGGTCTTTGTCCCCAGCCACAACACCTTCGGGGCTGCCAGCCAGACCCGCGCCATGTTCGACTATGGCGCCGGCCTCGATTTTCACATCGGCCATCTGGGGGCCCGGGTGGAATACCGCGGCCTGATCTTCAAAGTTCCGGACTTCGGCGTACCCGCGCTGGCAAGCAACCGTTATACCCAGATCGCATCTCCTTCGGTGGGGTTGGTGTTTACGTTTTAGCTGCCTCGCCAATGAATTTGGCAAAATAAAAAACCGGCGGAAGCCATGGGCTACCGCCGGTTTTTTTGTTCGGATACTCACAGAACGCTTTAGCGGCGTCCGGGTCCGCCGGGGCGCCGGCGCGGCCCGCGGGGACCACCGCGATCGGGACGGTCGCCGGAAAAAGCGCGCTCGCGATAGCCTCCGGAATCGGAATCGCCGGTGGCTCCCTCAGGCGCGGGCAGCCCCAGTTTTTCCCGTTCTTCGCGCAAAATGGCCTTGCGGCTGAGCTTGATCTTATTGCCCTCGAGCGCCAGGCATTTCACCAGCACCTGATCGCCCTCGTTCAATTCGTCGCGGACTTCCTTCACCCGGTGCTCGGCGATTTCGCTGATATGCAGCAGCCCGTCCGTGCCGGGAAAGATCTCGACAAAAGCTCCGAAATCCACAATCCGCACCACCTTGCCGAGATAGGTTTTGCCGACCTCGGCGGTCGCGGTGATATCGCGCACCATCTGAATGGCGCGGTCGGCGGCGGGACCGTCGGCGGAAGCGATGTTGACCGTGCCGTCGTCGTTGACGTCAATTTTGACGCCGGTCGCCTCCACAATGCCGCGGATCACCTTGCCGCCGGGCCCGATGAGGTCGCGAATCTTATCCACCGGAATTTTCATGGTGAAGATGCGCGGGGCAAACTGCGAAACCGATTCCCGCGGCGTCTGGATGGCGGCGGCCATGCGGTCCAGGATGAACAGACGCGCCTGACGGGCCTGCGCCAGGGCCTGGCGCATGATGACCGCGGTGACGCCCGGGATTTTAATATCCATCTGCAGGGCGGTAATGCCCTCGGCAGTGCCGGCCACCTTGAAATCCATATCGCCGTAGTGATCTTCGGCGCCGGCGATGTCAGTGAGCACGGCATAGTCCTGGCCTTCCATGACCAGGCCCATGGCGATGCCGGCCACCGGACGCTGCATGGGCACACCGGCATCCATTAACGCCAGCGAGGCGCCGCAGACCGAGGCCATCGAAGAGGAGCCGTTCGATTCGAGAATATCGCTGACCACGCGCATGGTATAGGGCCAGTCCTCAGCGGCGGGCAGCATGGCGAGCTGCGAGCGCTCGGCCAGCGCGCCATGGCCGATTTCGCGCCGTCCCGGACCGCGCAGGAAACCGACTTCACCCACGGAAAAGGGCGGAAAGTTGTAGTTGAGCATGAAACGCTTGAAGCCTTCCCCCTCCAGCGTTTCCAGCCGCTGCTGATCTTCCTTGGTGCCGAGCGTGACGGTGACCAGCGCCTGAGTTTCGCCGCGGGTAAACAGCGCCGAGCCATGGGTGCGGGGCAGCACGCCGACTTCACAGTTGATCTGCCGGATCTGATCAAAGGCGCGGCCATCGGGACGGCGCTTCTGCCGCAGCAGGGTCTCGCGGAACATGCGCTCCTGCATCAGCTCGAAATACTGCTTGGCCTTCTTTTTCAGCGCCTCGTCTTCGCCCGCGACCGCGGCGGCGGCTTCTTTCACCAGCGCCTTGACCCGTTTCTGGCTTTCCAGCTTGACATGGCGGCTGGTGTCGAGCGCTTCCCGCATGGCGGCGCCGTAGCCGGACAGAAGCTTCTGGTAGAAGGCTTCGTCGGTTTCGGGCGGGGTGACCGGCATTTTGGGCACGCCGGCTTTCGCACGCAGTTTTTCCACCGCGGCCAGGATCTTTTTAATCTCCTGATGGGCAAACTCGATCGCCGCCACTACGGTTTCTTCGCTGGCCTCGAGCGCGCCCGCCTCGACCATGGCGATGCCGTCATCGGTTCCCGCCACGATAATGTTGAGGCGGCTGGCCCGCATCTCCTCATAGGTGGGGTTGACGATGAATTCTCCGTTCACGTGGCCGACGCGCACGCCGGCGGTGGGCTTGGGAAACGGGATGTCGGAAATATGCAGGGCGGCGCCGCTGCCGACCAGGCTGATGACGTCGGGATCGTTATTCTCATCGGCCGAGAGCACCAGGGCGATGACCTGGGTTTCATTACGGAAGCCTTCGGCAAAGAGCGGGCGGATGGGCCGGTCATTGACCCGGCTGGTGAGAATTTCCTTTTCCGTGGGCCGGCCTTCGCGCTTGATATACCCGCCGGGAAAACGTCCGGCGGCGTAGGTATATTCACGGTAGTCCACGGTGAGGGGAAAAAAGTCAATGCCTTCGCGGGGCGAATCGGCCGCGGTCGCGGTAACCAGCACCACGGTGTCACCCATGCGCACGGTGACCGAACCACCGGCCTGGCGGGCGACTTTGCCGGTCTCAATCGTCAGGGATTTTCCGCCGCTCAGAGCCACGGTTTCTGTATGAATTGCCATCATCTGCCTCACTTTCGCGCCGCAGCGCTGGCTGGAAAATATTCCCGCGGCCGGCCCGGCCGCGCGGAGATCGTTTTCCGCGCCGGTTCAAGAACAATGGATTGTTGGCTCGAGTTGGCCGCGGCAGGATCGCGCGGCGCGGGTGGTGGGCTATAGGCCGGCCCGTCACATTCGGGTCAAAAATCCAGGTGAATGTCGGCGGCCGGAGCTTGTTCCGGCCGCAAAAAGCTTACTTACGCAAACCCAGTTTCTGGATTACGCTGCCATAGCGCGCCGGATCCCGGCGCTTGAGGTAATCCAGCAAACGGCGGCGCTTCCCCACCAGGCTCAGAAGCCCGCGGCGCGAGTGATGGTCCTTTTTATGGGTTTTGAAATGCTCGGTGAGATACGCGATGCGTTCGGTTAAGACCGCGACCTGGACTTCCGGCGAGCCGCTGTCGCTCGCATGAATAGCATAGGCGCGAATCAAGTTTTGCTTGTTTTCAGGGCTCAGGGGCATACAGATGCTTGATTTCCATGATTGATCTTGCGTCTTTTTCAGTATCCCATGAGCCCGGGTGGAAATACAAGCACGGGACCGCCTTGCGGCCGGGGAGCAACCAGGGAAAACAAGCCGGATTCTCACCAGACGGGAGTGCTCTGTCATGGCGGGAGAATTTATCTACGATGTCGAGCAGATCCGGGCCCGGGCCCGGCGACAAATGTCGGAAGGGGCGC
Source organism: Acidobacteriota bacterium (assembly GCA_021826505.1). GTDB lineage: Bacteria > Acidobacteriota > Terriglobia > Terriglobales > SCQP01 > JAKAZV01. Next base: position 53,549 of record JAKAZV010000002.1, read on the forward strand.
GGACCGAGGCCTATCAAGGGGATGTGAAGCATACCATTGAGCTGCTCAATGCCGCTTTGGCCACCGAAATCGTCTGCGTACTGCGCTACCGCCATCATTACTATATGGCCAGCGGCCTTGAACGCGAGGCCGCCGCGCGGGAATTCGATGAGCATGCCGCAAACGAGCAGGAACATGCCGACCGGCTGGCCCGCCGCATTCAGCAACTGGGCGGCGCGCCGGATTTAAATCCCGCCAATCTGCTGACCCGCAGCATTTCGGTTTATGCCGCAGGCTCGTCGCTGACCGAAATGATACAGGAAGATCTGGTCGCCGAACGCGCGGTCATTGAGGTTTATAGCGAGATGATCCGCCACTTCGCCTTTCATGATCCCTCCACCCGCAGCCTGCTCGAAGACCTGCTGCGCGATGAGGAAGAACATGCGAATGACATGGCCGAACTACTCTATCTGGTGAACCCGGCCACCGGTGAGACGAAAGGTGAGGATCCGCTGGCCCGGGCGAGTTAAAAGAGGGCTCACGCACAGGGATAAGCATCGCATAGCGGCGTTGGAAACCGCTCGGCTCTGCTCGCTTTCTCCCTGAGCGCTTAGAATTGTTTTACAACTGAGGGCCGGCACCTAACAGGCAACCCTGTCTTTCGGCTTGATGCGGCGTTCATATGCTTTCGCGATGAAGCCGATGGCACTACGCTGTGCTGGTTATAATAATTATGGTTTTAAGCATTCTTCTACATGCGGCGAACGAAAATTATCTGCACCCTGGGCCCGTCATCCAGCGAACCCGCAATGATTCGCGAGCTGGCAATGGCCGGCATGGACGTGGCGCGGCTGAATTTTTCCCATGGCGATCATGAGTTCCACGCCCAGCTTATCGCCCGGGTGCGGCAAGTGGGCCGCGAGCTGGGCAAGGAAATTCCCATACTTCAGGATCTGGCCGGCCCCAAGCTGCGCACCGGACTTTTGGTTAATCGCCAGCCGGTGCGGCTTGAGCCGGGGCAAAAGGTCACATTGTTTTGCGGTGATGAACCCGGCGATGCCCAACGCCTCAGCACCAGCATTGATCTTTCCGCGGATGTGAAACCGGGCGATTCGGTGCTACTGGCCGACGGCCTGCTGGAACTGCGGGTGGATGCGACCCCGGCCTGTGAGGTTGTCTGCACGGTATTAAATGGCGGCTTGTTGGGCGAGCGCAAGGGCATTAATCTGCCCGGCGCACTGGTCAATGTTCCCGCCCTGACCGAAAAGGATTTTGCCGATCTGGATTTCGGCCTGGATCAGGGGGTAGATTATGTCGCCCTCTCATTCGTACGCAGCGAAAACGATCTTCATCTGCTGCATGAGCGCATCCGCATGTGGGCGAGCCGGCATGGCGGCCGCGGGCTCGATACTCCGGTGATCGCCAAACTGGAAAAGCCGCAGGCGCTGGACCGGCTCCCGGAAATTCTGCAATTTGTGGACGCGGTGATGGTGGCGCGCGGCGATCTGGGCGTGGAAGTTCCGCTGGAACGGGTGCCGGCGCTGCAAAAACATATCATCCGCTCAGCCCGCCAGGCTCGCCTGCCGGTGATCACCGCGACTCAGATGCTGGGTTCCATGACGCGGCAGCCGCGGCCCACCCGCGCCGAAGCCAGCGATGTGGCTAACGCGGTGCTCGATGGCTCGGATGCATTGATGCTTTCGGAGGAAACCGCCAGCGGCGATCATCCCATAGCTGCCGTGCGCATGATGGACCGCATCATCAGCGAAGCTGAAAAAATCGAGCAGCCGGCGCTGCCTCCGACACCCAGTCCCGATTCCATTCCCGACACCATCGCCGGATCGGTGGCGCTCGCGGCCCGCAACCTGCCGCTTTCCGCAATTGCCATATTTACCAAGACCGGAGCTACCGCACGGCTGCTTTCGGGCTATCGTCCGCATTGTCCGGTCTATGCCCTGGCGCCCAGTGAGCGGACGCGGGCGCGGCTGGCGCTGTATTGGGGCGTGCAGGCCATGGCCTTGCCGGAGATGAACTCCACCGATGATATGCTCGGCCGGGCGGAAGCGGTTTTAATCGAAAAAGCCGGCCTCAGAAGCGGACAAACCGTGGCAATTGTCGCTGGCACGCCGTTTGGCGTGGCGGGCAGGACGAATCTGATGAAAATCGTACGTTTATGAGTGATTAATATTCAGGATGGATTCCATCTGTTTCCAGATGAAAATCCATCCTGTTTGCGCCACTTCGTCTGTAATCTATTGAGCACTTCGCTTGCCAAACCCAAACAGGTTGAATTTCCAGCTATTCAACCGCTTCGGCGGGAAATAAGTGGCAATTTATCCGGCCCGGGCCGTAATATTTTCCTGCTCCGCGAGAATTTTTTGCAACTGAGCACGTCCCTTCTCCGGCTCAAATGGAATAGAAAGCCAGCGCGTGGGCGCCGACCGCATTACGGCTTGAAATTGCGGGTTCCCGGCATCGGAAGTCATGATCAGCCAATGGCCAGACTGTCCGGGGTTGGCACGCAGCAGAGAATAAAAAGCGGCCGCTGGATGCACACCCAAATGTTCCCATTCCAGCACAACGGCCTGATATTGCCTCGACCGCAGACAAAGCCGTGCGCGTTCTAAATCGGGTGTCCATTGGCAGCAGAGCGTGGCCGGGGCAATCCATTTGCTCAGCCATTCCCGCCAGAAATGGTCCCGCGTAATGGTCAGAATTCGTACTACGCGCAGCCGACCCGGCCTGGAAGCCCGGAACGGCGGCTGAACGGGCGCCGGGCGCACGGCCCGCTCTATGGGAAAGCGAATCTCCCATCCCGAGCCCGGCAACGCGGAAAATTGCCAGCCGATTTGCCGGCTCATCTGCAGGGTTCCGGCTGAGCAGGGGTTCAGACCAGCGCCTGGTTCAACTCCCAGCGAGTGGAATTCGCAGCGAGCCATGCGATCTCCGCCGGCGCGGCGGGTGTGCAGCCAAAGCGCGGAAATTCCGGCGACTCGTAAATCCCATAACCAGGACGCCAGGGTTTGGAGCCAGAGTTCGGGCTTTCCCTCGACCCGCAGCCAGGGTTCCTGACGACTCTGCCAGCGAATGGTCATGGTGGCCGCCCCGACGCCGCACCCCCAAAGGTCCAAAGCGGAGCGGACGCAATCCAGCCAATAAAAACAAACCGCATCTTCCCGCGGGTTTGCCCGCAGGATGGACGCAAGCCGGCGCAGACGGGCATGCAATTTTCGGGCTCGCGCGGTGGGTATATGCTCTGAGCCTGCGGAAATTTCCGCGAGCATGGCCGCCAGATCGTGAATTCCCGCCTGGCAAACGCCGGCAGCCAATTCCCGGCGCCAATCACCGGCAAAGCCACTTTGATTTTGCGAAACAATTTCCAAAGACGGCATGTTTATCCTGTCGGCCGCTATGGAGAAGTTTATATAAAAGGATTTATCGGGTCATGGCAAAAAGTAAGGTTTATGGCTTAGTGAGCAAAAAAGTTTCCTGCATTGCGATAGCGTTTTACTCTGTGCTGATAGAGTTCCATCTTTGAAAAAGCAGTAAAAAGCTCCAGGTTACGTTCCAGAGCCTCCGCCAGCGTCGCGGCCATCTGCTCCGGATGAAGATGGGCGCCACCCTCGGGCTCGGGGATAACTTCATCAATCAGGCCCAGGCGCAGCAATTCGGGCGCGGTCAGCCGCAAGGCCTCGGCCGCTGCCTGCTTTTTTTCCGGATCACGCCACATGATCGAAGCACAGCCTTCGGGAGTGATCACGGAATAAATGGAGTTTTCCAGCATCAGCACCCGGTTGGCCACGCCAATGGCCAGCGCGCCGCCGCTGCCGCCTTCCCCAATGATGACGGCCAACACCGGCACCCGCAGCCGGGCCATTTCCCGCAGATTCACCGCAAGCGCCTCCGCTTGCCCGCGTTCTTCGGCATCAATGCCGGGATAGGCGCCCTGGGTGTCAATGAAGCTGAAAATCGGCCGCTGAAATTTTTCCGCCAGCCGCATCAGGCGCAGGGCTTTGCGGTAGCCTTCCGGCTTGGCCTGGCCGAAGTTGCGCCGCATCCGTTCTTTCAGATCGCGGCCGCGCTGCTGGCCGATCACCATCACCTGGCGGCCGCGGAACACCGCCATGCCTCCCACCAAAGCCTCATCATCGGCAAAACGCCGGTCACCATGTAATTCGCAGAAATCCGTGCAGATGTCGCGGATATAGTCGAGAAAATAGGGACGCTGGGCGTGCCGGGCCAACAGCACCCGCTGCCAGGCATCCGCACCCTGAGAATGGGAGGGGAGAGACATGTTCAAGTCCATTCTTAATCCACTTTACGCAAAGCGCCGTAATGCCGTATGGCGCGGCGGAAAGCGGCATCCGCGGTGATGGAGTTTTGCAGCTCGAGAATCTGCTCGAAATGCTCGCGCTCGCTGCGCAGATATAAATGCAGCCGGGTGGGCCCGGGCTTCCGGCTCAGAATTTCAGGCAAGGCACGGGCGGGTTCCGGCTCCAGCCGGTCCAGATCAACGCGCAGAATCATGGCCCGCGGCGGCTGGGCCTGCTCGCGCGCCAGCTCGCTTAATTCCTCGAGCTGCAGCCGGGCCGCACCCTCGCTGTCGGCCAGCCAGCGGCCGCGCACCAGAACCGGAATGGAGGCGCGAAGCAGTTCTCCATAACGGCGAAACGGCTCGGCAAAGCACAGCAATTCTATGCTTCCTTCACGGCTTTCCAGCCGCGCCACGGCCCAGTTTTCTCCCCGTTTGTTGCGCTTGATCTGCAGTCCGGCGATCACGCCGGCCAGGCGCACGTGCTCGCGCTCACCCCGCACCTCGCGCAGTTGATCCAGGCGATCGGCCTCAAGTTCCAGCAGCAGATCATCATAGCCATCGAGCGGATGGGCGCTGACATACATGCCGAGCATATCTTTCTCATGCTGCAGCTTGGTTAATGCGTCCCATTCCGGCTTGCGGGCTTTGACGGCGGCGGGCTGGGCGGCCTCAAACTGCAAAAATAATCCGTGCTGCCCCTGGGCCTGATCCCGCAAATGCTTTTGCGCCTGTTCCAGCGCGCCATCCAATTCGTCGCATAAAGCCGCGCGCGCCCCCCAGGCATCCATCGCGCCGCCTTTCACCAGGCTTTCCAGCACGCGGCGGTTCAATCCACCCACCCGCCGGCAAAGATCCGGCAGATCGGAAAAGGCACCGCCCCGGGCGCGTTCCTCCAGGACGGCGCGCACCGCGTTCGCGCCCAGATTCTTGATCGCTTCCAGGCCAAACCGGATGGCTCCCGGGCTGGGGGTAAAGCGCGCATCGCTCACGTTGATATCCGGCGGCAGCACCGCAATCTGCATGGCCCGGCATTCCTGAATATACAGGGCCACATTGTCGGTATTGCCCATTTGCAGCGTCAACAGGGCGGCCATGAATTCCAGCGGATAATGCGCCTTCAGCCAGGCACTGCGAAAGGCGATCACGGCATAGGCGGCGGCATGGCTTTTGTTGAAGCCATAGCCGGCAAATTGCTCCATCAGATCGAAGACCCGGGCCACCCGGTCGCGCGGCAGGCCGCGGGCCGTGGCACCGGCGATAAAGGTTTCTCGCTGCCGGGCCATTTCCTCGGGCTTTTTTTTGCCCATCGCCCTGCGCAGCAGATCGGCTTCGCCGAGCGAATAGCCGGCCAGCTCGTGGGCCGCCCGCATCACCTGCTCCTGATAAAGAAACACTCCCAGGGTTTCGGCCAGGATCGGTTCCAGACCGGGCAGATCGTACTCGATTTTTTTGCGGCCGTGCTTGCGGTCGATAAAATCATCAATCATCCCGCCCTGAATCGGGCCGGGGCGATAGAGGGCGTTGAGAGCCGTCAGGTCGCTGAGTTTATCCGGGTGGTAGCGGCGCAGGATGTCGCGCATGCCGTTCGATTCAAACTGAAAGATTCCGCTGGTCAGGCCGCGGCAGAAAACCTCATAAGCCGCGGGGTCTTCTTCGGAAATCGCATCCCAGTCCACGCTCTGCCCCCGGGCCTCGATCAGCCGCTGCGCTTCCTGCAGAATGGTCAGCGTGGTCAGGCCCAGAAAATCCATCTTCAGCAGGCCGAGTTTTTCCAGGCCGTTCAGATCGTACTGAGTCACGATTTCCTGCCGCGCGGTGCGGGCCAGAGGCACCCATTCCGTGAGCGGGCGGGGCGCGATGACCACCCCGGCGGCGTGCATGCCGGCATGGCGGGCCTGGCCTTCCAGCCGCCGGGCATGATCGAGCAATTCCTTCACCCGGCCATCCTGTTCCACCAGACCGCGCAGCGACGGCTCCTGCGCCAGCGCCTGTTCGAGCGTGATATTGAGCTGGTTCGGCACCAGCTTGGCCAGCCGGTCCACCTCGGCATAGGGCATATCCAGGGCCCGGCCCACATCTTTGATCGCGGCCTTGGCGCCCAGCGTGCCGAAGGTGATGATCTGGCAGACGTTGTCCCGGCCGTATTTGCGGGTGACGTATTCAATCACCTCGCCCCGCCGTTCCATGCAGAAATCCACGTCAATATCAGGCATGGAGATGCGCTCGGAATTGAGAAAGCGCTCAAATAACAGCCCATGCTCCAGCGGATCAAGATCGGTAATGCCTAAAGCGTAGGAGGCCAGGCTGCCGGCCGCGGAGCCGCGGCCGGGCCCGACCGCGATGCCGTTCTCGCGGGCATAGCGTATAAAATCCCAGACGATGAGAAAGTACCCGGCATAGTTCATCTTCTGGATCACCGCCAGCTCGCGCGCCAGACGCTCCCGGTATTGTTCAAACGGCGGGCAGGCCTTGCCCTGCTGCCGGCGCGCCGCGATGCGCGCGGCCCGCGCTTCCAGTCCCGCCCGGGCCAGGTGCTCAAGATAGCTGTTGAGCGTGTGCCCCGCCGGCACTTCAAAATGCGGAAAAGGATCGTCGACCGGCGCGATTTCCAGCTGGCACCGTTCGGCAATTTCCAGCGTGCGCCGCAGCGCCGGCTCGAATTCCGCAAACACCCGCCGCATTTCTTCCGCGGATTTGAAATAAAACTGATCGGTGGAAAATCGCATCCGCTGGCTGTCGCTCATGCGTTTGCCGGTTTGCACGCAGAGCAAAACTTCATGCGAGGCCGCATCGGCATGATCGAGATAATGACAGTCGTTGGTGGCCACCAGCGGCAAACCGGCGCGCCGCGCCAGTTCTGCCTGCGCGGGCAGAATGCGCTTCTCCTGGTCCAGCCCCTGGTCCTGAATTTCCAGATAAAAGCCGCCCTTGCCGAAGATGTCCTGGTATTCAGCCGCGGCGCGGAGCGCGGCCTCGGGCTGGTCCTCCAGCAGGCATTCCTGAACTTCGCCCTTCAGGCACGCCGAAAGACCGATCAGGCCCTGGCTGTGCTCGGCCAGGAATTTTTTGCTGATGCGCGGCTTGTAATAGAACCCGTGCAGGCTGGCTTCCGATACGATTTTGACCAGATTACGGTAGCCTTGCTGATTTTCGCAAAGCACCACCAGATGATGGTAGGTATCGTCTTTGCCCTCGGCGCGGTGATCCTCGTTTTTACAGACGTACAGCTCGCAGCCGATGATGGGGCGAATGCCCCGGGCGCGGGCAGCCTCATAAAACGCCACCGCGCCATACAGATTGCCATGATCGGTGAGCGCGACCGCGGGCATAGCCTGGGCAGCCGCCCGCTCCACCAGGCTCGTGACCTGGCAGGCGCCATCGAGCAGCGAGTAGTCAGAATGAACGTGAAGATGAACGAAAGGATCCGCCATGGATGAGCACAGGCCAGGCGAACTGGCCCCAGGATGTTGCCGCCAATCTTCTACAGTACCCTTATCCGATTCGCCGGCCGCGCCCGCGGCCGCGTCCCGGCCGGAACGGCGCGGCTTCGGCCGCCGGAGCCGGGGCCGGAATCAGGTGGAGTTTTTCCGCTTCCTGCCGCAGGGCAAGCGCCAGTTCGGACTCTTGATTCAACTCGCCTTGCAGCATGCGCCGGAACAGAATGCGGATCACCTGCTGAAACCCCTCGCTGTCGGGATTTGCGCCCAACTGGCGCAGCGCCAAAATCGGCAAGCGGGCGCGCAGCGGGGGCAGCGCGGTGCAAAATTCCTTCAGCCGCTTTTGCGAGCGCGGCAAGGACCCGGGCAGCATGGCGAACAGCGTGATTTCGGGCGGCGTTTTCTGCAAAACCTCATAGAGGCCACTCAGCGTCGCGGCCATCCTGGAAGTGATCTGTTTTTCCAGCGCTTTGGCCGCCTGGGGCAGTTCGCGCCAGCGGGCCAGGGGCTGGCTGAGCGGCAATTTTGCCAGCGCCGATTGCTCCCGGGCCGGCAGATGTCCCAGCACGCATTGCAAAATCGCCGGCGCCGGGTCGGCGGGCAGGCCGGCCGCGTTCAGGTCTTCCGCCAGCTTGGGCGCCTGGGCCATGGCGGCGAAGTTCATGGACGCCAGTTTCAGGGCCTTGCCAAACGCCGGGGCCAGAAGCTTTTCTTTCTGCCAGGCGCGCAGGATGCGGGCCGGATCCGGCTCATACGCCAGCGCCTCCAATTCCCGGCCAAGCATCAGTGGCATGGCATGGGCGAGCAGGTTTTCCTCGCGCGCTTCCGCCCAGCGCGCCGCCGTGCGCTCTTCCATTTGAAATTCCAGGCGCGTAGCCAGCCGCAAAGCCCGCGGGAGCAGCACCGGATCCTGTTGGAAAGCCAGCGGCTGAATCATGCGGATCTGTCTGGCTTCGATATCCGCCAGCCCATTGGTGGGATCGAGCAACAGCCCCCGGGAAGCCGGGTTGAGCGAAAGACCGATAGCGTCAAGCGTAAAGCCGCGGCTCTTTAAATCCTCCATTACGCTGCATTTCCGCCATTGGGGTTTTCCGCCCGGACCGGGAACCCAGGTATGGGCGGCGCTCAAACGCAGCCGGGTTTGACGGCGGCGCAGCCGCAGGCTTTCCTCGCGCTCCCCTTCGTAGATCACCTCAAAGCCCTCCCGCGCCAGCGCCTTCTTCAGCTTTTGCGGGTTGCCGTCGAGGGTGAAATCAAGATGCCGGATGGGCCTCCCGGCCAGCAGGTCGCGCATGGGCCCGCCCGTCAGATAAAGGTTGATTTGCTGTTCGCGGCAGACCTGCTCCAGCCGCTGCACGGTCTGGTATTGATCCGGCAGCAGCCGGCGCTCGAGGGTAAATATATAGTCGGCCATGATGCGGCTTATCCTATCTGGCTTTCTCCGCGTCTCAGGCGCGGGGATGATGGCTGCGATAAACTTGCTGCATGCGCCGGGCCGCGACATGCGTATAGATTTGCGTGGTGGAAATGTCGGCATGCCCGAGCAGTGTTTGCACGCTGCGCAGGTCGGCGCCGCGCTCCAGCATATGCGTGGCAAAGCTGTGGCGAAACAGATGCGGGCTGAGCTTTTGACCCTGGCCGCGATCCCAAGCGTGCATGCGCTTCCATAGGGCTTGCCGACTCAGCGGCTGCCCGCGCGGGCCGGCAAATACCCAGGGACTGGGACGTTTTTCAGCTTCCCAGTAACGGCGAATCGCCTGCAGCGCGGCTTTGCCCACCGGGCCGAGGCGTTCTTTGTTCCCTTTGCCGCGAACCCGCAAAACTCCCAGCTCCAGATCGAGATGTTCGCGCCGCAGTTGCGCCAGCTCGCTGACCCGCAGGCCGCTGGCGTAGGCCAACTCGAAAAGCGCCTGGTCACGCAGCGCTGTCAGGCGCTCCGCCCGCGGCCGGGCCACCGGCGGCCGGTTGGCTTTTATCGCGACCTGTTCCAGCAACTCCCGCATGCCGGCTTCGGAGATGATTTTGGGCAATGGACGGTTGCGCCGGGGCGCCCGCAGCGATTCTGATGGATCCTGAGAAATACACCTGTCTTTGCGCAAAAACCTGAAACAGCCGCGAATCGCCGCCCAGGCTCGCGCCGAACTACTGGGCTTCAGACCTTTTTGCTGTAAGTAAAGCAAATAATGCCGCAGGTCCATCGGCTGGCATTGCAACAGCGGCAATTGCCGCTTCGCCAGCCATTGGCTTAATTCGGCCAAATCACGGGAATAGGATTCTAAACTATTGTTTGATAAGCCTTTTTCCGCGCGCAGATAATGTAAATAGGCTTCAGCCTCGGGAGGCAATCTTTCCCTGTCGGCATGTGGGCTTTGCCCCGCCGCTGGCTGGCCGGAACGTTTTCGAAATGGTAGCAGATTGTCCATGAACTATAATTAAATCAATAACTTACATGATTTTTTCTGCCCGCCGATTCAGCCCCATACTAGCATGATCCCTGAGCGGTTGTACAATCAATTCCGGCCGGCCGAATTAACGGCTGATAGACACCCTGGGAAATGGCGAAGCAAACAAAGTGGCCCTGCCACATCATGGCTGACTGATCAGGTCATTATGGCCACTACACATAAAAAAGCCTGGATTTTATTGCGCGATGGCGTCCGGAAGCAAGGCTACGTGGACCCCGAAGGTCTACCGGAGCACGATCCCGTACGATGGCTGGATCTGCAAGGCCAGCTGCGGCAAACCGGCCAGAACGAAATATCGCAGATCTGGATCGTGCGCGATTTTCAGGATCCGCTGCCGCTCGAGCGTAAAAAATTTTCCAGCCGTCCGCGTCAGCCCGGTTTATGGGTGCAATTGCAAAATCAACTTGGCGAACGCTCGGAAGCGCTGCTGGCGAACGATCTGTTATCTTGCATGCGGTTTGGCTTTTTGCTGCTCGCGCCGGGCGGGCTGGCTCGTTTTTACGTGCCGCGTTCGGCGCTATTGAACCTGGCGGTACTGGGCGTCATCGGCGCTCCCAAGCCCGGCAAAGCCACGCTTGCGGCGTCGCAGATCCGGCTGTTTCCAGCCGAACCCGGAGAAAATGAAGTTCTATGAAATTGCACGACCTGGCCCAGGCGATCGAAGGCGATTGCGATCAGCCGGATTTTGAGATAACCGGGATTCAAAGCCTGGAACATGCCGGCCCGGGCGATCTTTCCTTTGCCCTCGGCCTGGATTACCTAGAAGCCGTAACAAACAGCCGCGCCGGCGCCTTGCTGCTTCCGCGCGACTTCCCTGCCCTGGACCGGCCCACCATCCGCTGTGCCCAGCCCGCGCTGGCCATGGCGAAGGCCGTCGAGCTGCTTCGCCCGCCTTACCGCCCCGCTCCCGGCATTCATCCCACGGCCAGCATTGACCCCGGCGCCCGGATCGGGCCGCAGGCCAGCATTGGCGCCTACGCCGTCATTGGCCCGGGTTGCCGGCTCGGCGCCCGGGCCGTGATTCATCCCCACGCCGTGCTCTATCCCGATGTCTGGGCCGGAGACGATCTTCTCGTCCATGCCCATGTTGTCATCCGCGAAGGCACGCGGCTCGGTGACGGCGTCATCCTGCAGCCCGGCGCCGTCGTCGGCGGCGATGGGTTTGGCTTTACTCCCGATGGCGACCGGCATGGAAAAATTCCCCAGGTCGGGCGCGTGGTGATCGGCAGCCGGGTGGAAATTCAGGCCAATGCCTGCATTGACCGCGCATCGCTGGCCGAAACCACCATTGGCGACGGCTGTAAAATTGACAATCTCGTGCACGTCGGCCACAACAGCCGGCTGGGTGAAAATGTCTTGCTCTGCGCCCAGACCGGACTGGCCGGATCCACGCGCATTGAAGAAAACTGCACCCTCGCCGGTCAGGTTGGCGTGGCAGGACATTGCACCATCGGCGCCCGCGCCATCATCACCGCCCAGAGCGGCACCCACGGCGATCTGCCGGGCGGCGAAATGTATAGCGGCAGCCCTGCCTTCGAACATGGAAAGTGGCTGCGGGTCATGGCCCTTCTGCCACGGCTGCCGGAGATTTACCAAGCCTGGCGAAAGGGCGGAAACAAATAACCCTGAATGCGTGAACGGTCGAGTGGCCATGTACGGATATGGCTTCTCGAATATAAAAAACAGGCCACGCCGCAAAGCAATTCAGCCGTCATCATATTGCGATGGATTCGCTCAAGCTGCTGGCGATGACATCTTTTACCTGCTCGGCTAACGGCGAAAGATCCGGGGCGGGACGCGCGGGAATCGGAGAATGAATCGTAATTCGCACGCTCCCGGGATGTAGCCGCCAACTTTTGCGGGCCAGGCAATTCCGCGTGCCTTGAATCGTGACCGGTATGATCATGGCCTCGGCCTGCGCGGCAATCTGAAACACTCCCATGCGAAACGGAAGCAGCGTCCCATCCGCTGACCTTGTTCCTTCCGGAAAAACCAGCAGGGGACGGCCCTGGCGCACCTGCTCCGCGGCACGCTGCACGCTCTGCCGGGCCTGTTCGCGGTCTTCGCGGTTTACGGGAACAAAATCGCCCCGCCGCATTACCCAGCCCAGTAAGGGCACACGGAATAAGTCCTGTTTCGCCAGAAAGGAAACCGGTCCGGGCATGGCCAGCAGCAGCGCGGGAGGGTCGAGAAAGCTTTGATGGTTGGCCATGTAAACCACGCGGCCATGCCGTGGCAGCGCTTCCCGGCCCGCAAATTCCAGCTTGATGCCCGCCAGCCGGAACAAACAACCAACTCCCACCCTGGCTTCGGCGTAAAGCCAGGTTAAACCATAAGGCGTTAAAAGCACCGGCAGGCTGATCAGGCCCGCGATGGCGATATAGAGCCAGGTGAGAATCAGCAGTAATACAAAGCGTGGCATGTGGGAGCGGGCATGTGGATCACGCTCAGAGATAAGCATCGCATAGCAGCGTTGAAACCCGCTCGGCCGGTGGCGCCGTTATGTCTCCGCCCGGAAAAAAAGTCCTTCGGCAATCAGCCGCGCCGGGCCTTCCAGCCGCACTTCCACGGCATCGCCGGCCGGCTCCCAACTCACGCTCTGCGTGCCTCCGGGGCTGGTCACCAGCACGGGCGAGCTGACCCGCCCGCGCGCCAGCGCCGCCACCGCAGCGGCTGAACTGCCGGTGCCGCTGGAACGGGTTTCTCCCACGCCGCGTTCAAAAATTCTGATTTCAATCGCCTGCGGCCCGGTCACGCGGTAATATTCCACGTTCACTCCCTGGGGAAAAATGCCAGTGGCCTGAAACGCGGCGGCGCGCGCCTGCCAGTCCGCGGGAAATTCCGTCACCTCGACACAGGCATGGGGGTTTCCCAGTGAAACCGCCGTCACGATGCCACCCAATTGCGGGACTGCGCGCTCGAGCACGCGGTCTGAGGAATCATTCATGGGAATTCGTTCGGGCCGGAACTCGGGCTGGCCCAATCGGCTTTCCAGCCGCCAGAGGCCGTCTCCCGTATCCGCCCGCGTCACCCGCGTCCATTTGGGTCCGCAGGCGGTCACGATCAGCCCTTCGCGAAATTGATAATGCCGGGCGGCGAAAGCGGCGGCGCAGCGAGTGCCGTTGCCGGAAATTTCAGCTTCCCGGCCGTCGGCATTATGCAGCGTGAGCTGCAGCTGGCCCTCTATCCAGGCATAGAATTCCACTCCATCGGCGCCCACGCCGGCATGTCGGTCGCAGAGTTCGCGGGTCAGGGCGGCGCGTTCGGCCGCCGGGATCTGTCCCCGCTCGACCAGCAGAAAATCATTGCCATTGGCCTCGGCTTTGGTGAAAGGAATCGTCTTCATTGCCAGAAATCCGCAGGGAAAAGCGAGCCGAGCGGCGAATAACAACGCCATGCGATGCTTATCCCTTCGTTCTATGGTAAATCGTGATTGTATGCTGGCCCGGCACATGCAACCGCGCCACAGGATGAAATCCGCGAGCCAATGCTCCGCGGTTCAGATCATGCGCCAGCCAAGTATGCCGCTCGAGGACGACCCAGGAGACGTATCGCGCCGGCGCGGCCAGCGCATGCTCCCATAGCCGGTAATTGGTTTCGCAGATCACCCGATGCAAGGCGATGCCATCATCGGCCAGAGCGCCCGGAAACGTGCCCACATACATCAAGATACGCTGCCCGGGCCGCACCTGGCGCAGCACCGCGGCCAGTTGATGCTCCATCGCCAGGCGGCCGGGAGCGTTGTAGCTGGCTTCGGCATAGACCAGCGGGCCGCGCCCCCGCAGCATGAACCCATAATTCAACACCAACCAGAAGCAAAGGGCAAAATAGATCGCCTGCCGCGCCCACGACGCGCTCCAACCGGCCGGCATGCGCCTTTCTGCAAGCCACTTTGATTTCCGGACCCGCATCAACAGCCAGCCCAGCCCCAAAGCCAGAGCGGGCAAGAGTTGAATGCCGTAGCGCAGGTTGTAGTATCCGTGCGGCCAGTAGGGAGGGACGAAGATGGGCACATTACCCGTCCACATCGCCCAGGGATACCAGAACAGGGGCAGCAGCAGTAATAGCCAAATCCACGATGCCGCGGAGCTGATCAGGCTGTTATTCTCGCCGGCGGTTGACCGGTTTCGCCACAGCCAGGCCGCCAACCAGGCGCAGCCCGCCAGCCCCAGCCACAGCACCGGCCAGCCGCAATCGAGTTCAACCGCTTTGAGAAAATAGAGCAGCGCCAGATGCCAGTTATGATCGCCGGGATAGCGCTGGCCACCATGCCTGAGCGCGCGTAAATAAATCTGCCGGGCCGAGTAGGGGCCGCGCGCAAAGCTCAGCCAATCGCCAAAATAATAGGCATTATAGGCAAACCAGAAAATCGGACCGCATCCCGCCAGAACGCAAAAACGCCACACCCCCGCCCAGGCGCCCCGCCAACGTCGAAACGTGGGCCGGGCCGCGCATGCAATCGCCAGCGTGCAGAAGGGCAGAATGAACCAGCCGTCATAACGGGTCAGCGAGCCGGCCAATGCCCAGGCTCCGGCCTGCCATATGTAGCGATAGGATCCTGTTCCGGCAGCTCCGTTCTGTGCACCCTGGCCTGCTGCTTTCGGGTTGGACGGCTGATGGGCGAATATTTCCACCCAGGCGCTGATCCGTTCGACGACGCCCAGAAAGCACATCAAATACACCGATTCGGTCATCGGCACGGAAGCTAAATAAACCAGGCTGGGATTGCAGATAAAGATAAGGCCGGCGGCCGCCGCGACACCCGGCCCCGCCAGACGCCGTGTCAGGCAATACAGCGAATGCGCCGCCCAGGCGAAGGCCACGAGAGAAACCAACGAGCCGGCCAGGCCGGTGCGCCAGAGCCAGTCCACCTGCGCCCATGGCGCCATCAGCAGATGGGGAAACGGAAGCCAGACGCTGCCCCACTGGCTCAAGCCGGGCGTGGCCGAATCGAGCATGCGCCGGGCGATCATCAAATGCGCCGTGGCATCGCCATAGAGCAGCAGGCGATGCGTGATCAGCCCCCAGAGCGCGACCGCGCCGGCGAGGACCACGGCCGCGGTGGTGACGATGCGGGCATCCGCTTGGCCGCTCCGCTTCATGGGACGGGGTGAAACTGTGTGATGGCAAGGAACTGGCGATACCGGGCTTCGATCTGCTCGCGGGTCAGCTCCAGCAGCCGCTCGACCCCAAACCGCTCGCAGGTGAAGCTGCCCATCACCGAGCCATACGCCAGGGCCTGACGCAGCCCGGCTTCATCGCGGCGGTTGTGACCGGCAAGAAATCCCATGACGCCGCCGGCGAAGCTGTCGCCCGCGCCGGTGGGATCGAGGACCTGTTCCAGCGGAAAACTGGGCACCGCACAGCAGCCGCCGGGGCTGTACAGGGTGGCGCCGTGGGCGCCGCGCTTGATGATGACGTGAGCCGGGCCCAGCGCCTGTATGGCGCGCGCAGCGGAGGGCAGATTCCATTCTCCGGTCAGCTCAACCGCTTCACTGTCGTTGATCATCAGCAGATGCAGGCCGCGCAGGAATTCGCGCACCCGCTCCGGCTGGCTTGCAATCCAGTAATTCATGGTGTCGCCGCCGATGCAAGCGGCGTCCGGCAGTTCCCGCCGCACCGCGCACTGCAAAGCGGGGTCAATGTTGCCGAGAAATAAATACCGGCTGTCGCGATAGTCGCGGGGAATTTGCGGCTGAAAATCAGCGAAAACATTGAGTTCGGTGGCGTGCGTGTGGCGGCGGTCGGGATTGGATTCATATTCCCCCGCCCAGAAAAAGCTCTTGCCCGGCCGCCGCTGCAGGCCTGCAAGATCAATCCCGCGGGAGGCCAACAGGTTTTCGTGAGAAGGCAGAAAATCTTCGCCCACCACGGCCACAATGCGAACCGGGGTGAAGAATCGCGCGGCCAGCGCGAAGTAAGTCGCCGCGCCGCCCAGCACGCGCTCGGCTACTCCATGCGGGGTGCGAATCGTATCGAAGGCGACCGAACCCACCGCCAGCAGCGGCTGGGCTGTGGCCGCATGGACATTCGCAGGTTCGGAGACGGGGAGAATGGATGTTTTCATGAAAAAAAATCGCGTCGGAAGATTTGTAAAATTAACGCCCGGAGGCGGATTCATGCCGCGCCAGCAGCAGACGCAGTTTCTCGCGCGTCGCGGCCGGAATCGCCGCGGGGTCGGTGATCAGGGCATGCGCCAGCGCCCGGCCACAGGCGCAGTCGCGCGCCTGGCCGGCCAGCCGCGCCACCGCCGCCCGCACCAGGCGCGCGGCCTGGGCGGCATTTTTCTGCAGGTTGGCCAGAATCTGCTCCACCGTGACGGCATCGTGGCCGGGATGCCAGCAATCGTAATCGGTGACCATGGCCACCGTGACATAACAAATCTCGGCTTCGCGCGCCAGCTTCGCTTCCTGCAGGTTGGTCATGCCGATCACGTCCATGCCCCAGGCGCGATAGAGATTGGATTCGGCGCGGGTTGAAAACGCCGGCCCCTCCATGCAGACATAGGTCCCGCCGCGATGCAGGCGCAACCCCAGCCCATCGCCGGCGTCGCCGACCTGCCGCGCCAGCCGTCCGCAGACCGGGTCGGCGAATCCGATATGCGCCACCGCGCCCTCGCCAAAAAAAGTGGAAATGCGCCCGCGGGTGCGGTCGAAAAATTGATCGGGAAGCACAAAATCCAGCGGCGCCAGTTCTTCTTTCAGCGAGCCGACGGCGGACAGCGAAATGATCTGTTCGGCCCCCAGGGATTTGAAGGCATAAATATTGGCGCGGAAATTCAGTTCGGAAGGCGAAATGCGATGCCCCCGACCATGCCGGGCCAGAAATGCCACTGCCTGCCCATCCAGCGTCCCCGTAACCAGCGCATCGGAGGGCGGGCCAAATGGAGTGTTGATCTGGATTTCGCGGATGCCTTCCAGTCCCGGCATGCTGTACAAGCCACTGCCGCCAATGATTCCAATCGGTGCTTTCCTGCTCATGTCGGTTATCTAGTTCCTTGAGTGGGGATTCATTTTTTTCCCATCACGGCTTCCACCGGGCGGATGTCCGCCACCGCGGCCGCGGGATCTTCAATGAATTCCGTTAATACACCCGCCGCCGAGGCGGGATGGACAAATACATAGGCATGGCCGCCGGCGCCGGCCGCAGCCGCCGCCGGCAGCAGGCGCAGACCCGCCTGTCGCAGTTCCGCAATGCAAGCCGCGAGACGTGGCACGGCAAAGGCCACGTGATGCAGGCCCGGACCCCGGCGGGCCAGAAATCGGGCCATCGAAGAAGTTTCGGACATGGGTTCCAACAGCTCAATCCGGGTGCCCGGCGCGCCTTCCAGCATGGCGACCCGCACCTGCTCAGCCGCCACGATTTCTATCTCGCCGGCCGCGAAGCCCATCGCCTGCCATTGCGTGATTGCCGGGCCCAGATTGGGCACGGCGATTCCAATGTGATCCAGGCGCGGCATAGTTGATTATAAAAGCGGAGTTGCGGAGATGTGAAGAACTTATGGCACGGCACACCGGCCGAGATGCTGTTTTTATCACCGAGGCCGGGGACTGGAGGGGCAAACCCCAATTATTGATTCCGGCCGTGCCGAATTTCCCGCAGGCGCCGAATCACGGCATCCAGTAAGGCCGCCGCGCCCTCAGGCTCCGTAGCCACGCTGGCATGAAGCTCGGGAGAATGACCTGTGGGCAGGCTTTCTTTCAGATCCTGCAGCAATCTCTCGGCCCCGGCTTCGGCTTGATTCACCGCGATGATGTCGGCGATTTCAATAATGCCGGCTTTCATGGCCTGTATGCCATCTCCCGCCGCCGGGGTCAGAACCAGCAGGCATATATCCGCCCAGCGCCTGAGAGCAACCGCGTCCTGGCCCACGCCTACGGTTTCAATCATCAGATTCTGAAAACCCGCTTCGGCCAGGATCGCCAGCATTTTCCCCAGCCCCGGCGCCAGGCCTCCCGCCGCGCCCTGGCTGGCCAGGCTGCGTATAAATACTCCGGCGTCGCCGGCATGAGCCTGCATGCGAATGCGGTCGCCGAGCAAGGCTCCGCCATGCCGCGGACTGCTGGGATCAATCGCCAGAACGGCCACGGTTTCGCCTTGCGCGCGGAGCCGCCGGATGATCTGCGAAATCAGCGTGCTCTTGCCCGCGCCGGGCGGACCGGTCACGCCCAGAACCGGAGGATGGAAGCGCGCAGGCTGCCCGCCGCCGAATTCGGGAGCGACAGGATCACCTCGTTCCGCCAGCGTCAACATCCGCGCCAGGCGCCGCAGCTCGTGCTGCGGTCCGTGTTTCGGCAATTGCGATGGTGGCATAGCGCGTTGAGCGGCCGTATTGCATTGTAGAAGATTCCAGCTACGGCCTTCATTTATGAAATTTTCGGCGGCCCATAAAAAGCCGCCGTTGTCCGCGCCGGAAAGCGCTCGCCGCGCTCAGACGGCGGTTTCTTTCAGGATTTCGCGGGCGATGATCAGGCGCTGGATTTCACTGGTGCCTTCCCCCAGCGTGCACAGCTTGGCGTCGCGATAAAATTTTTCCGCCGGATAGTCCTTGACGAACCCGTAGCCCCCAAAAATCTGCACGCATTCGTTGCCGGCCCGCACCGCGGTTTCGCTGGCCGCCAGCTTGGCAAAGGCGGAGTGCCGGGTCACCGGCAGTCCTTGATCTTTCCTCCAGGCCGCATGCCAGGTCAGCCAGCGCGCGGCTTCGATTTCAGTGGCCAGATCGGCCAGTTTCCACTGGATGGCCTGAAATTCCGCAATCGCGCGGCCAAATTGCCTGCGCTCGCGGGCATAGCCGCGAGCCGCTTCATAAGCGCCTTGCGCCAGGCCCACCGACAGTGCGGCGATTCCGATGCGGCCGCCGTCGAGCACGCGCAGGGCGTCTATGAAGCCTTCGCCTTCGACGCCCAGCAGGGCGCCGCCCGGCAGCTGGCAGTCTTCGAATATGACTTCCACCGTATCGCTGGCCCGCATGCCCAGTTTGTTTTCCTTGCGGCCCACGCGAAAGCCCGGCGTGCCTTGCTCGATGGCGAAGGCGGAAATGCCATGTTTGCCCCGTCCTTCCGCCGTCAGCGCCATGGCCACGCAGAGCTGGGCATGGCCGCCGTTGGTGGTGAACGTTTTACCCCCATTGAGCACCCAGTCCGCGCCGCGGCGCACCGCCCGGCTGCGTGTGCCACCGGCATCGGAGCCGGCCTGAGGCTCGGTCAGGCTCCAGCATCCAATCCACTCCCCGCTCGCCAGACGCGGCAGCCAGCGCTGTTTTTGTTCCGCATTGCCGGCCAGAAAAATATGCTGCGAGCAGAGAGAATTATGCGCCGCCACAATCAAGGCCACGCTGGGATCCACCCGCGCCAGCTCTTCCAGGATCAGCACGTAATCGAGACAGGACATTCCCGCCCCACCCCATTCCGGCGGCAGCAATATTCCCATGCATCCCATCGCGGCCAGCGCCTCGAGCGCCGACGCCGGCCAGGTCTGGGCTTCATCCCATGCCTGTATATGCGGACGAATTTCTTTTTCCGCCAGTTCACGTATGGCTTGCCGCAAAGCGATTTGATCGGGATGCAGAGAAAAATCCATAGCTCGCGCTCCTGGTTCAGTTGTACCACTCTATGCCCTTGATGCATAAAGGTTTATTCCTACCGAATGGTCGGCAGGAACTCCCACCGGCGCGCCATTTTGAACCCACGCTGCCGGATCGCTGACAAAGCTCTATAAAAACGACAGCGACGATGTTTAAAGCGGGTCTCTGGTTAATCAACCGCACATCCGTTCCGCTGCCGGAGGTATGCGGCATAATGGTATTGCCATGCGGAAAAAAATCATCACCGCCTCTCTTTTCAGCCTGCTTGCGTTCACATCCGCCTGGGCGAGGCCGCGCTGGGGCATGGAACTCCAGCAGCAGGTATCGCTTCTCATGGCGCAGTTGAACGGCATGCAGAAAGACCTGGACACCAATATGGCTGTCATGAAAAGCCTGATCAGCCAGAACACCGACACGGTTAATAAATTAACCCTGGCCATCCACGGCATTAATCAGTCGCTGGTTCTGCAGGCGCAGACCGCCAGCCAGCGCCATGATGAACTGGCGCAGCAGCTGCAGGCGCTGCGCGATGAGCTGGCCGAACTGCGCGGCCGCATCAATCGCATGAACGAAACCCTGCAGCAGGTACAACAGTCGCAGCAGAACCTGGCCGCGCCCGCGGCCACGCCGGGCAATGGCGCGGCCGCACCCAGCGGCGGCGCGGGCCCCGGCCCGACCTCCCCGGCCGCCGCCGCCACGCTGCCGCCGGACACGCTCTATCGAAATGCGCTGAGTGATTATGTTTCCGGCACCCGAGTGCTCGCGCAGCGCGAGTTTCAGCAGTTTCTCGCCGGCTATCCCAACGACTACCACGCGCCCCGCGCCGCCTTCTACCTGGGCGATATTTATTTCCGCGAGCATCAATACCACAAAGCCATCGCGGAATATAACGCCATCATTGACCGCTATGTGGCGCGCGACCTGATTCCCGCGGCGCAGCTGAAAAAATCCTTCGCCCTCATCAGCCTGGGCCAGCGCACCGCCGCGGCCAGCGAGCTGCATAGCCTGATCGCCCACTATCCCCGCACCCAGGAAGCCGACAGCGCGCGGCGCGAGTTGCGCAGTCTCCAGGCCGCGCGCTGAATCGGGCAGCCGCCGTTGGCAAGTTTTTTGAACGAGGGGCGGAAGTATGGCTTTTGATTTTTCCCAAATGCAGGATTGGATGGCGCAGGCCCGGCGCCAGTACGAAGCTTTGCAGCAGAAAATGGCCGGCATCAGCGTGGAAGCCGCCGCCGGCGCTGGTCTGGTCCGGGTACGCATGAATGGCCAGAAAATCGTACTCGAGCTGCACCTCGATCCGGAAACCGCCCGCACCGATCCCGAAATGCTGGCCGATCTGACCCGCGCGGCAATCAATGACGCCAGCCGCCGCGTGGATGAACAGGTGCAGCGCGAGCTGGGCGGCCTCGCCGGTTCCCTGCTGCTGCCGCCCGGCATGGCCAACTTTTCCTGAATCATGGACGATCTCGCCGCTCCCCTGACCCGCCTGATTGAAGAGCTGAAACGTCTGCCCGGCATTGGGCAAAAATCCGCGCAGCGGGTGGCCTTTCATCTGCTGCGGGCCGACCGGGAACGGGTGCAGAATTTTGCCGATGCCCTGCTGGCCCTCAAAGACCAACTGGGGTTTTGCGGCGTTTGCCAGAACATTACCGATATTGATCCCTGCCGGTATTGCGCCGACGGCGGCCGCCAGCGCGATTGCATCTGCGTTGTGGAAGAACCGGCCAATATTTTAAATATTGAAAAAACCCGGGAATTTCATGGGCTGTATCACGTACTGCACGGCGCAATCGCGCCCTTGCAGGGCATCGGTCCCGAACAGTTGCGGATCCGCTCACTGCTGGAACGCCTGCGCGCGCCGGAAGGAGCAACTCCCATCCGCGAAATTATTATCGCCACCGATCCCGATTCCGAAGGCGAAGCTACCGCCCTATACCTCGCCCGGCTGATCAAACCGCTGGGCATCAGAGTCAGCCGCATCGCCATGGGCATACCCGTGGGCAGCGAAATTGAATTTGCCGATGAAGTCACCATGCTGAAGGCGCTGGAAGGCCGGCGGGATTTATAACTTTTCACGGCGGCTCACGAATCTGGCGGCGCAGTGGCCGCCGGCCAAGCCCGGGGCCGGAACGCCCATTCCGCTTTACCGGTTTACCGGATAGAACCGATAGAAACAGCCCAACCTTATTACCATCGGGGCCGAATGCTGGAGAAGTACAATGGCCCCGCCATCCCAGGCAGCGCAACCCCCTGAACGGGGGGATCGGCACGTGCAATAACCTGGAATACCGGCTGGAACCCTTTCATTTCCGGCATATTCTGCCGTTAATACAATCCGTTTTAAAGCCATGCCATTCCCAAAATGGGAACGGTTATATCTTTTAATGCATTCCCCGCCTGTATAAGTTGTACCCCCGCAATCATAATCATCCTAACCTGCCGGCCATATTCATGGGCCGGAAAAGTTATGAGGAGGATACGACATGAAAAGCTTTTTAAAACTCTTTCTGGCTGTGTTATTGTTGCTTACAGCAACCTTTGGCTTGCAAAATCTGGTGCGGGCGGGCGCCCGACATGCGGGTCTGGCGGTTCTGAGCGATGGCTCGACTCTGCCGCCGCCTCCGGGCATGGCAGTGGTGAACGATGGTTCAACCCTGCCGCCGCCTCCAGGCTTACGGTTGTCTCATTGAAATATGTTCTCCAGCCTGATGCTATGGATCGCGATTGCGGGAGAGTTGGCCAGGCTGGCTGGACTGGCCGCTTTCCTGCGCGCATCGGTGCGGGGTCTGTCGGTGCTGGCATGGTATCTGCTGTTCGCCATGGCGATGGACTTTTCCGAATACTTTGTCCTGCAGCGTTACGGCTACCGTTCCCACGCCTACAGCGTTTGCTACTACGCATTCGATATCGCCATCATCATCGCGGGCTACATTGTTCTCGCCCGGCTGGTGGAAATCGCCTTCGTCCGTTCCCGCATGCAGGCAACCTGGCTGCGCCGGGGCGCGCTGCTGCTTTTTACCGGCGTAGCCACCATCAGCGCCTGGTATGTATATATTTATGACCGCCTCACGCTGGTCCGGTTCGGAATCCGGCTGGAACAGAACATGTCCTATCTGGGCATGATTTTAAGTTTGCTATTATGGGTCGGGATGAATGGACTGCTGACGCCGGGGCTGCGTTTCCGGCGGGTGGTTCTTTCCTTCAGCATTCTGTATTCATCCTGCGCCATGCTGTATGCGCTGCATCAGTTGATTTTCATTCCCCATTTTCCTCTGCTGGTGCAGATCGTCAGCAATGCCAGCATTGTATTCCTGGCCTTTTCGCTCTGGACCGCTGAACCCGAGCTGGAAATCGCCTCGCAACCTGAGGTGAGCGTGCTGGCAACGGCCGAAACCTCGGGAGGAGCGGCATCATGATGCCTTTTTTGATTGCCCTGCGGAACCACTGGGATACGCTGGTGGTTTTTTTCAGCGCGGCGGCATTTCTGATTTATGCCCTGTGCATGTTCGCGCATCTGCGCTTGCTCGCCGCCGATCTGGGCGAACTCGACCGCCTGCGGCAGGACGGCCTGATGCCCATCGCGCGAAACCTGCACGAGGATTACCGCACCCTGAGCTATTTGCTGGAAGCCCTGGCCCCCACCGTGGCCGTGCGGCGTGAGCTCTGGGTGAGTATTTATTATCGCCTTCTGCGCGCCGGACAGTGGTGCTTTCGGGGCTCTTTTTTCGAGCGTGAACTGCGCGGTCTGGTTGCCTATCAGGCCTCTTTATACCGCCTAGCCTATAGCCGCCTGATCGAACCCGAACTTTAGCCCTGGCGCGGGGAATTTTTCGTTCCCCGGGCGGCGGGACGCAAATGGCAGGCAAAGGAGGCGATCAGGGCTTTCCAACTCGCCTCCAGGATGTTTTCCGACACTCCGACCGTAATCCAGCTCTGAGTTCCGATGCTCGATTCCACCCGCACCCGCACCTGGGCCCGGGTGCCACGGCTGCCTTCCAGAATCCGGACTTTGTAATCCGTCAGCTCCACTTCCGCCAGCTGCGGATAGTGTCCGATCAATGCCTGACGCAAGGCGGCATCAAGCGCCGCCACCGGCCCCGTATCGGCGCCTTCTCCGCGATATTCCCGGCCCTTCACCGCAACCCGCACCTGCGCGCGCGATAAGGGCTTTTCCTGCCCTAATGTGCTGGTAACCTCAAAACCCAGGGGCTGAAACGGCAGCGCCGCGCCGCCGATTGCCTCTTCAATCAAGAGCGCCAGCGTGCCATCGGCGCCCTCTAATTCGTACCCCTGATTTTCCCAGTCTTTAATCGTCTGCGTCACCCGGGCCGCGGCCTCCGCGCTCAACCCGTTTTCCCAGCCCAGCTCACGGGCTTTTTCCTGAATATTGCTCCGGCCGGCAAGATCGGAAACCAGGATGCGGCGCACATTCCCCACCGCTTCGGGTGGCAGATGTTCGTAGCTGGCCGGCAATTTCCGCACCGCGCTGACGTGAATGCCGCCCTTATGGGCAAACGCGGTCTGGCCAACGAATGGCAGCCGGGGGTGCAGCGCCAGTCCAGCCAGCTCGGCAATCTGCCGGGCGGCCGATGTCAGCTCCCGCAGCGCCTCGGTCCCAATCGTTGGATAGCCTAGCTTGAGTTCCAGGACGGGGAGCAGCGTGCAGAGACTGGCGTTGCCGCAGCGTTCGCCCCAGCCATTGAACGTTCCCTGCACCTGAGTGGCGCCGGCGCGCACCGCCGCCAGCGCGTTGGCCGCGCCCAGACCACAGTCATCATGGGTGTGTATGCCCAGCTCGATGCCGGGCAATGTACTCCGCACCTGGCTGACCACTCCGCCCAGCCAGTCCGGCATGGAGCCGCCGTTGGTGTCGCAGAGCACTAGCCGCGCGGCGCCGCCGGATTCGGCCGCCCGCAACACTTGTAACCCGTATTCCGCATCGGCGCGATAGCCATCAAAAAAATGTTCCGCGTCGAAAATCACCCGGCGTCCGGATTGATGCAAAAATCTCACCGACGCTTCGATCAGCCGCAGATTTTCGTCGCGCGTAATGCCCAGCGCCGATTCCACGTGCAAGGTCCAACTTTTGCCGAAGATGGTCACCCATTCGGTCTCTGCCGCCAGCAGCGCGCGCAAATTGGCATCCTGCTCCGGCTTCGCCGCAGGATGGGCGGTGCTGCCAAAGGCGCAAAGCCGGGCTTTTTGCAGAGCGGCCTTCCGCGCTTGCCGGAAAAATTCGCTGTCCCGGGGATTCGCGCCCGGCCAGCCGCCTTCGATAAACTGGATCCCGAGCCGGTCCAGAATGTCCAGCACGCGCAGTTTTTCACTGACCGTAAACGCCACCTGTTCGCCCTGCGTGCCGTCGCGCAGCGTGGTGTCGTAGATTTCAATTGCCCGATTGCCCGCGGTAGGATTCGCCTCGGTCATCACCACCCACTCCCATCCTGGATTGCCGTTTGTGTGCCTGTCTCCGCCCGGCCTGGCAGGCCGGTGGAGAGATTATATTTTGCAAGCTGTGTGGATCGAACCGCTGGATGGGGTCAGGCCGCCGCCATTCAGCGGTGGGGAGTTCGCGGCGGC
>JAKAZV010000042.1 GCA_021826505.1 Acidobacteriota bacterium
AATCGTGGCGGCTTCCTGGACTTTATGATCCAGCACCACTGCCAGCAAGCGGCCGCGGTTGGCCGAGGTGAAAGAAGCAAAGCGCTTGCCGGCGTCGCGGGTCAGCGAGAAATCCACTTCCCAGCCACCGGCGGAAGACATATTGGCGGTCGCGTCGCGCAGATCGCTGCCGGTGACGGCGGGGGCCTGCGTGACCAGATACCACTGACCGGAGGTTGTCCCCTGCGTCCGGCCCGGGAGCAGGGTTTCGCCCACCGGAAGAATGCCGTTGTACTGCGAAAGCGCGGCGGCCTGGCTGGGGAATGGACCGGCTTTGACCAGGGTGATTTCCAACTGCGCGGTTTCCTGCATGACCTGGCGCACCCGGCCGAGATCATCCACGCCCGGCAACTGCACCAGAATCTGATAAGCGCCCAGTCCATTCTGCTGCACCGTGGGTTGGGTAACGCCCAATTCGTTGATGCGATTGGAGATGGTCAGCATGGACTGCTGCAGGGCGCGATTTTTCAACGTGGTGACCGCGGTCGGCAGCATGTGCATGACAAAGCCATTGGCCGAGGCGGGCAATGAATGCACGCTGAAATTCGCCCCTAACGTGGCCTGCGCCAGCCGGCGGAAGGCGGCCTGCTGGTTCAACGGCACGCCGGTGATCACCAGCGTGGCGGGATGGGATTTGGGGTGCGGCAGCGCCAGCGAGGCGTAGGGAATGGCGCGTTTGGCCAGATCGGATTGCAGACGCTGCACATCCTGGCTCAGCTCGGCGCGCACGGCATCATTGACATGCACTTGCAATACCAGGTGAATGCCACCCTGCAAATCCAAGCCGAGATGAATCCGGCTCAGAGTGGACTGGCGCAACGCCCGCCAGCTCCAGCCCTTGGGAATGCCGGTAATGCCCCCGATGCACGCCGCGACCAGCGCCACAATCAGGACTGCTTTCCACATCAGAGTACGTTTCATGTCAATGCCTGAAGCTCAATGCGATTTTCTCTGAAGGCCCGCTCAACGGCTCAGCTTTCGGGCGCCTCCACATGGGCAATGGCGCTGCGCACGAATTCGAGCTTGAGATTATCGGGCGGCAGGCGCAATTGCACGGCATCATCCTTCAAACTAATAATGGTGCCGCGCAGGCCGCCGGTGGTAATGACCCGGTCGCCGGTTTTCAGTTCTTTCAGCATGCGCTGCAATTTTTTTTGCCGGCGCTGCACCGGCATGATCAACAGCACATAAAAAATGACGAAGACCAGCAGAATGAGCACAAATCCCGGCAAACTGCCGGCCGCTGGCGATGCCAAAGCCAAAGCTTGCATATTCAAGTTGATGACTCCATCCAAATGTATGCGAACGGCGCTGCGGAAATTCTGGAAATTAAATGCCGGCGCCGCGCAGCACGGCTGAAACTAAAACCCGCCCTTTACGGCCGCGCCGGTTGGAGGGCCTTCTCTAGTCGGCCAAACTGCCCAGAAAGAATAGCATGGCGAAGCCGGCGCATGCTGTCAAGGTAGAGAAAAAGATTGTGCCGGGTGAGCAGCATGGCGGCCAATATTTCATTGACTTGAAATAAATGGCGCAAATAGGCCCGGGAATACCGGGCACAGACGCCGCAGGCGCAGGCGGGGTCGAGCGGACCAGGGTCACGGGCGCAGGCGGACGCTTTAATGGAAAGCCGCCCGGCGGAGGTAAAGGCGAGGCCGTTACGGGCATTGCGCGTGGGCAGCACGCAATCCATCATGTCCACCCCCAGCGCCACATAGCCGGCCAGTTCATCGGGCATGCCCACGCCCATGGCATAACGCGGCCGGTCGCGGGGCAGATGCGGCAGGGCGGCGGCGGCGGCTTCCCAGGTCAGTTCGCGCGGCTCCCCCACCGAAAGACCGCCAAGGGCATAGCCGGGCAAGTCCAATTCCACCACACGCTGAGCGGCTTCGGCACGCAACTGGGGATGCATGCCGCCTTGCACGATGCCGAATAACGCCTGGAAGTAGGGCGGAGTGGACCCGCGGCGCACGCCCAAGCCGCATTCGGCGTCACGCCAGGTGGAGCGGCAGCGGGCGAGCCAACGGAGGGTGCGTTCCAGGCTGGCCCGGGCTCGTTCTTCTGTCGCCGGATATTCGGTGCACTCATCAAAAGCCATGATGATATCGGCGCCGAAATCGAGCTGCGCGGCGGTAGCCAGCTCGGGCGTGAACTCATGCCGGCCGCCATCCAGGTGGGAGCGAAAAATCACCCCCTGCTCTTCCACCTGGCGCAAGCCCCGCAGGCTGAAGACCTGAAAACCGCCGCTGTCGGTCAGAATGCCGTGCGGCCAGGACATAAAGGCATGCAGGCCGCCCAGTTCACGAATGATTTCCCGTCCGGGACGCAGATACAGGTGATAGTTATTGGCCAGAATCAGCCGGGCGCCTAGATCTTCGAGTTCGTTCTGCGCCACAGCCTTGACCGTGGCCCGCGTGCCGACAGGCATGAAACAAGGGGTTTCAATGACGCCATGCGGAGTATGCAGCAGCCCGGCGCGCGCGCCCGAGGCGGAATCCTGGGCCAGGAGCTCAAAGCGAAAATCCGACATTCATTCAGGGTACGGCAGTCAGCGGCGCGGCACGACTTGGAAAGAAATGCCCGGGCTGCAGCGTAACTGGATTTCGAGTATGCTAATTGCCGTTGGCATGAGGAGACGACCATGAGCACGCCCCCGGCTTCCCTTTCACCGGTATCCGCCGAATCCGCCCCGGGCCAGCGCAAGCCTTCGTGGCAGCGCATTCTGGGGACTTTTTACGCGCCCGACGCCACCTTCGCCGATATTGCCCGCGAGCCGCATTATATGCTCTGCCTGGGGCTGGAAATTCTCATCGGCACGGTGGCTACGTGGTTCATTGTGCGCCGCATCGGGAGCCTGAACATTGCGCTGCGTGCGATTCAGCAAAGTCCGGCGGCCCAGTCGCTGAGCGCCCAGCAAATTCAGACGCAAGCGGCGATGAGCGCCAAATTCATTCACTTCAGCCCTTTCTTCGCCATATTCGGCGCCCCTTTAGTAGCGCTGATCGTGGCCGCCTGCATGCTGGGAGCAGCCAACTTCGGCCTGGGCTTGCAGGCAAAATTCAAACAGATGTTCAGTCTGACCACCCATGCCATGCTGCCGCTCTCGATTGCCTATCTGCTGGCCTTGCCCATCGTTTTGACAGCCTCGCATCCCGGGCATCTGGATTCGCAAAATCTGGTCGGCTCGAATCTGGGATTTTTTCTATCATCCACTTCGCCCCACTGGCTGCAGGTGTTCGGCGGGCGGATTGATATTTTCAGCTTCTGGGTGATCGGCCTGCTGGCGCTGGGAATCAGTAAAACCGGCCCGCGGGTGAAATACGGTTCGGCATTGACGGCGGTGGTACTGCTTTGGCTGGTCTATGTGCTGGCCGTAACCGGCATTGCCGCCATCTGAGCGGCACAGCACCGTCTATAACCAGCGGCGCAGAAATTGCACCATCCAGTAGCCATCAAGCCACTGAAATGGAGTCTGGCCGGTGGTGTTGTGCCCGCAAGGCAGAACCCGGACTTCATGGGGAATGCCGAGACGCTTAAATTCCGCCAGGGCCTGCCGCGATAGCTCGGGCAAAAAGGTCAGATCGTAGCGCGCGTAAATTAATAAATTATGCTTCCGCGCGCCCGCCATGCGGGGCAGGTAATGTGCCGGGCTGATGGCCATCCAGGAGGCGCGCAACTGTTCGCGATTGAGCTGCCCGGCCAGGCTGTCGCGGACATGGCGCGTGGCCAGCCCAGTCCAGACGACATCTCCGAACCAGGGTGAAACGTGGTTAAACACATTCACCTTGAGCCGCGGTTCATGCGAACTGGCCAGCAGGGCATAGCAGGAGCCCAGGCTGGTGCCGAGAATGCCCACATCTTCATAGCCCTGGGACTGGAGCCAGTCGAGGCAGGCGCGCACGTCGCACACCGCCTGCCGCGCGGCATGAATGGTGCGGCCCAGGTTGGCATCCACCGCGTATTCGGCCCGCGCCAAACCCGAGGGCTTGCGAGCATCATGCCAGGGCAGGCTTAGGCGCAGGGCGGCAATGCCCAGCCGCTGCAAACCCCGGCATAAAGCGACATGACCTTCGGCATCGGCATTCCATTGCGGCAGCACGATCACGGCGCGCGGACGGGAACGGCGGGGCTGGGGTTCGAACCAGCGCGCCCGCACCTGGTCATTGGCGGGATCGCCGGAAGGGGCGGGGGAGCTGAACTGCAGCCAATGGCCGCGCAATTCAAAATCGCGCACCGCGGGGGCGGAAAAAAATTCCGGACTGCGGGACAGGGCGCGGAGATTCCATTCCCGCAGGCAATCCAGCGCCGCCGTTTCCGGAATGCGATCCGGCAAGCCATTGACCGGGGTACGCCGCAGCCACTCCCAGCCCCATTCAAGCGGGCGGGGAAAACGGTCGCGGTCGCGAGCCACCAGTTCCCTTTCCCAGCGCTGAATCCAGCGCCCATACCATCCCGGCATAATCAGGATCGCCCCTGGCAGCCAAAATAAAAGGCCGGAGAACCGGCCGCGGATTGGCTGGCTTTCCGGCCTTTACGACCCGGATTGGGTCTGAATAAGTCTATTTTCGCGCCCGCCGCACGGGATGTCAAACCGGACCGGATCGCGCAAGTCCGGCATTCGGGCTTTCGTCTTTTTCCAGATCGGCGATCAAAATCTCCAGATGTACGCCATGCGAACCTTTTACCAGAATTACATCTCCGGGGCGCATGGCCGCGCGCACAGCCGGAATGCAAGCCTGGGCATCCGGAAAAAACTCGCATGGCCCGTCAAATTCCGCGGCCCGCGCGCCCTCCAGAAGGATGCCGGCATCGCCGGCGACGGCAAATATGGCATCCAGCTTCATGCGGGCGCACAATTGGCCGATTTTAAAATGCCAGTCGCGGCTGGCGGCGCCCAGTTCGCGCATTTCACCCAGCACCGCCAGATGACGGCGGCCGGGCATTTGCCGCAGAACCTGCAGCATGCGCTCGACGGCTTCGGGATTGGCGTTATAGCAGTCATCGAGAACCGTTACTGAACCTAACCGGAGCACCCGCCCGCGCCCCGGCCCGGGCCGCATGCCGGCCAGTGCGCGAGCCGCGAGCCGCAGATCCACGCCAAAAATCTGCCCGGTGGCAAGCGCGGCGGCGGCATTGGCGACATTGTGCCGGCCCAGCAGCGGCAGATGCATGATTTCCCGCTGCCCCCCGGCCACGGCGGTAAATTCCGAGCCTGCCTCGGCTTGCGAGATGATATTTTCGATTCGCACGCCCCAATCCTGCGGAGCCCGCTCATGCGCGGGGTCATCAGACAGGCCGTAGTAGATTTTCCTTCCCGACCAGCCGTCACCGAAGCGGGCCACCCGCGGATCGTTGGCATTTAAGACCGCGATGCCCTGGCCGGGCAAAGCTTCGAGCAATTCGCGTTTCGCGGCGGCGATGGCGTCGAGAGAGGGGAAAAAGCCGAGATGCACGGGAGCAACCACGGTAAACACA
Organism: Acidobacteriota bacterium; assembly: GCA_021826505.1. Lineage (GTDB taxonomy): Bacteria > Acidobacteriota > Terriglobia > Terriglobales > SCQP01 > JAKAZV01. Next base: position 5,512 of record JAKAZV010000042.1, read on the forward strand.
CCGACCTGAGGCTGAGCGAGCCGGGCCAGGGCGGCAATTTCTCCAGCATGGTTCATGCCCATTTCGATGACCGCGATTTCGTGGGCCGGGGTCAGCCGCAGCAGGGTCAAGGGCACGCCCAGGTGGTTGTTGAAATTGCCTTCGGTTTTTAAAACCTGGTAACGCGTGGCAAGCACGCGCGCGATCAATTCCTTGCTGGTGGTTTTTCCGGCCGAGCCGGTGATGCCCACGACCTTTTTACCCCAGCGCCGGCGCACCGCCGCGGCCAACTGGCCCAAGGCGGTCTCGGGGTGATCCACCGCGATCAGGCGCGGGCGAAACGCGGGGGCAAAGCGCGGCAATTCCTCCCGCGCCACCACGGCCGCGCAAGCTCCAGCGCCGAGCGCCGCCAAGACATGCTGATGGCCGTCACTGTGCTCGCCGCGGAGCGCGAAAAACAGCTCCCCCGGCCGCAGCTGGCGGGAATCAATCGCCGCTCCAGCCGCCCAGCCCGCGGCGGCAGGGGGTTCGGCATGGAGAATTACCGCAATTTCGGCCAGGCTTAATTGCATGAATCGGCTCCCCGGCGCTGGGCCGCATGGTCTGGCGCCGCGCTCCAACCCAGCCGGGATAAAGCGGCCCGCGCCACCTGGACATCATCAAAAGGCAGCACCTGATCACCGATGACTTGCACCTTTTCGTGGCCCTTGCCCGCCAGCAGCACCAGGTCGCCCGGGCGGGCCGATGCAAGTATGCGCATGATGGCGGTTTGGCGATCGGGTTCGCGGATGTATTCCACGCCTTGCAGTCCGGGAATAATATCGTCCAGAATCGCTTCCGCATCTTCCCGGCGCGGATTGTCGGAAGTGATCACCACCTGATCGCTGCCCTGGGCAGCGACGCGGCCCATAAGCGGCCGCTTGCCGCGATCACGGTCTCCGCCACAGCCAAACAGCGTTAACAAGCGGCCCCCGGAAGATTGCCGCAATAAATCACGGCCGAGGGCGAGCACGTTCTGCAGCGCATCCGGAGTATGGGCATAGTCCACCACGACTTCAAAAGGCTGCCCCGCGCGAATGCGTTCAAAACGGCCGGGAACGCGTTCCAGGGCCTGTATGCCGGCCAGGATGGTTTCCGGAGCGACCGCGAAGGCATAGCCGGCCGCGATGGCGGCCAGAATGTTATAGACGTTCACCCGGCCCGATAATGCCGATTGCACGCGCGCACGCCAGCCGCCAGGGCCATGCAATTGAAAGCACAGCCCGGCGGCATCCTGCCGCACATCGGCCGCGCGGAAGTCAGATGCTTCCGACAAACCATAGCGCCAGACTCTGCCCGTGTAATTCTCAATCATGAACTGACTGGCGTGATCATCACCATTCACCACGGCGCAAGCGGGCGGGCCTTCGCCCGTGCCCTGAAACAGGCGCCTTTTGGCCTGGGCATAGTGTTCCATATCGCCGTGAAAGTCCAGATGGTCCTGGGTAAGGTTGGTAAAAACCGCGCAGGCAAAATGGCAGCCCCAGACGCGGTCCATCGCAAGAGCATGCGAGGAAACTTCCATGACCGCGGCGTGAGGATGGTCTGGCGGAACGGCTTCCGCGACCGCGGCCAGCAACGCCTGCAAGTCGAGCGATTCCGGCGTGGTATGCGGGGATGGAATCACGCGATCGCCGATGCGATATTCGATGGTGCCGAATAATCCGCTCACCCAGCCGGCCGCGGCCAGCACGGAGCGGCACAGATATGCGGTGGTGGTTTTGCCGTTCGTGCCGGTCATCCCCAGCAAAGACAAACGGCGGGAGGGATGGCCATACCACTGGGCCGCTGCCGTGGCCAGGGCGCGCCGCGCCTGGGCCACCCGGAGCCAGACTCCGGGAAAACCAGGCGGCGGCGCCAATTCCGAAATGACGCCCGCCGCGCCGCGCCGCAGAGCCATGGGGACGAAGCGGTTGCCATCTGTCTGTTCACCCCGAATGGCGACAAAGACCTGGCCCGGCGCGATCTGGCGGGAATCATAATGCAATCCCGTGATGGGCGTGTCCGGCGCGCCCGTCCACTCGCCCTGAAGGTTCGCACATAAATCCGCAAAGGTCATTCCGGTCATTTTAGCTTGGCGCCGCGCGGCGCGGCAGCCGATTCAATTCCGCTAAATCCAAGCCGGGAAAATTCTGCATTGACAGCGGGCGGCCTGATCTAACATTTTCAAAAATATGCCCGCATTCTCTCCGGAACTTCATTTATCCCGCTTTTCATTTGGCATGGGCGACCGCTTTGGCCACCAGGCCGCGGCGCAATTGCGGGCCTGCCAACTGGCGCTGGAGGCGGGCATCGAACTGGCCCCGGTGTGGAATAAATCGAACCGGGAACACACGATTATCGGCAGCGGGCCGGAACAGACGCGGCAGGCCGCGGAAGCCGCCATTCGCCAACTGCACTGGACGCGGCCTTATTTTTTGGACGCCGATCATATCAATCTGGCCACCGTGGACCGCTATCTTGAGAGCTGCGATTTTTTCACCCTCGACGTGGCGGATGCGATTGGCAAACCGGCCGAACGCTCAGTGATCGAGGCCTGGACAGCGCGGCATCCGGAATTACAAGGCAGGCTGGAGATTGCCGGGCTGCCCGAGCCGTTAAACCTGACCCGGGAGCGGATAGAGCAGATCGCGCGTCAATATCTGTCCGCAGTGCAAACCGCCGGAAAAATTTACCGGCATATCGCAAAACACAAAGGAAGCGGGAGCTATGTGACCGAGGTTTCGATGGATGAAACCAATGCCGCACAATCGCCCGAGGAATTGCTGGTGATTCTGGCCGGGCTGGCCGAGGAAGGCATTCCTTTGCAGACCATTGCCCCTAAATTCCATGGCCGCTTCAACAAAGGCGTGGATTATGAGGGCGATCTGCGCCGCTTTGCCCGGGAATTCGAGGCCGATCTGGCGGTGATCGCATGGGCCATCGGACACTATGGACTGCCGAGCCAGCTGAAGCTGAGCATCCATTCGGGCAGTGACAAGTTTTCCATCTATCCGGTGATCCGAGCGGCAATCCAGCGGACGGGCGCCGGATTACATCTGAAAACCGCCGGCACCACCTGGCTGGAAGAAGTCATCGGGCTGGCGGAATCGGGCGGCGAGGGACTGCGGATCGCGGGCGAAATTTATGCCGAGGCATATGCCCATCGCGCAGAACTCTGCGCGCCCTATGCCGCGGTGATTGATATTGACCCGGCACGGCTGCCCGCGCCGGCGGACGTGCGCGGCTGGAGCGGAGAACGCTTCGTGCGCGCGCTGCGGCATGATCCCGATTGCGCGGAATACAATCCCAGCCTGCGGCAAATCATTCACGTAGCTTTCAAAATCGCGGCCCATATGGGACCCCGCTATCTCGATCAAATCGTGGCCGCAGAGCCGGTGATTGCCCGGAATGTGACGGAAAATTTATGGGCGCGGCATATACAAAAGATTTTTCCGCCGGCCCCCGCAAAAAATTAATTGCGCCGCGGTTCGAGAACCTATACTCAATTCATGAATCGAACTTCGATCGCCGCCGATTACAACTTCAGCGGACGATATTTTGTCATCACCGGAGGCACCGGCGTGCTGGGCCAGGCCATGGTCCGCGGGCTGGCGGGCCTGGGCGCCAACCTGGCGTTGCTGGTGCGCGATGAAGCCAAGGCCCGGAATCTTCTGGACAGCCTGCCCGGCGGTCCGGAGCGGGGCAGCACCTGCGTGCTGCAGGCGGACGTGCTGGACCGGACGGCGCTGGAACAGGCCGCGGCCCAATTGCAGGAACGCTGGCCCAGGCTGGACGGCCTGATCAATGGCGCGGGCGGGAATTTTCCCCGCGCGACAACCAGCCCGGAGCTGAAATTCTTTGATCTTCCCGATGGCGACCTGCGCCGGGTGTTTGATTTGAATCTGGAGGGCACCATCCTGCCCTGCCAGATTTTTGGCCGCCGCATGGCGGCGCAGGGGGACGGGATTATTCTCAATGTTTCTTCGATGAGCGCCCTGCGCCCGCTGACACGGGTGGTGGGCTACTCGGCGGCCAAAGCCGCGGTCAATAATTTCACGCAATGGCTGGCCGTGCATATGGCGCGGGAATATTCACCCCGCATTCGCGTGAACGCGCTCGCGCCGGGATTTTTTCTGACCGAACAAAACCGTTTTCTGCTGACCGAGGCGGCCACGGGCAAGCTGACCATGCGTGGCCAGAGCATCATGGATCATACCCCCATGGCCCGTTTCGGCGAACCGGAAGATCTGCTGGGCACGCTGGCCTGGTTATTGTCCCCGGCCTCAGCCTTTGTGACCGGCATTGTGGTCCCGGTGGATGGCGGCTTTTCCGCCTTCAGCGGGGTCTGATACCCAGGTCCACCATGCGGAACTTTTTCCGGCCAGCCGACGTATCAACTCTACGATGCGTATGCCGCCCTCTTTCGTGCGCCGCAGTTTGCCGGTTTTATTCTGCCTGATCATGGCCGGCTGCAATGCCCCGTCATCCGGGACCTTTCCCCGTTATGGCCAGCGCCAGGCGAATTTTGCGCCGGGAGGAGAACTCAACATTCGGATTCCCGTGGGTTCACTTCGGGTACGGACAGGAACGGGACCTGGCCTCCGGCTGCGCTGGCATATTCACCGCGGGCATGCCTGGTTCTGGCAGCGTGCCGGCCGGTTGAGCAGTGCAAGACTGGATTTTCAAGTACGGGGCAGATACGCCGAGGTGATTTTCGAATATCCCCATGGCGGCCAGCATGGCTCCATTGACGCCACGCTGCGGGTGCCGCGCCAAACTTCGCTGCGGGCACAACTCGGGGTGGGGAAAATCACGGTGGGCCGCTTGAGCGGCAATGAATACCTGCATACGGGGGTGGGCGCAATCCAGATTCATCTGCTTCACCCTTTACGCTATCGCGTGGTTCATCTGCATACCGGAGTCGGATCCATTTCCGGCTCGCCCTGGCCGGTGCAGCAGCATGTGGTCGAGCAGCAAGTAATGACAACCTCCAATTCCGGCGCATTCCGGCTGGACGCGAATACCGGGGTGGGCGGCATCCAACTACAACCCTAACGCGGGCGAAGCGCCGTCTTGCCGCATACTTAAAAAGATCTCCGCCGCGAAGGAATTCCGCTTGCCAGCCGCATTGGCCCTGGTTTTTCATGCGCATCAGCCGGTAGGCAACTTCGATTCCGTGATCGAAGATGCTTATCAGACCGCCTACGAGCCCGTGATCGCCGCCCTGGAACGGCATCCGCGGGTGCGCGCCGGTCTGCATTACAGCGGCTTTTTACTGGACTGGATCGCCGCCCGCCATGGTGAATATATCGAACGCCTGCAACGGCTGTGGACCGCGGGGCAGATCGAAATGCTGGGCGGAGGGTACTACGAGCCCATTTTGGCCATGTTGCGGGAACCGGAACGGCAGGCGCAGATTGCCCGTCAAAATCGCCAGATCGAAAACTGGTTTGGGTCAGCGCCTCGCGGATTCTGGCTGGCGGAACGGGTCTGGGAGCCCGATCTGGCGGCCAGCCTGGCCCGGGCCGGACTGCAATACGTGATTGTGGATGATACCCATCTGCAGTTGGCGGGGCAACCGGAAGACGCGGTTTGGGCCGCGCATTGGACCGAACACCAGGGTCAGCGGCTGCGGGTGGTGGCCAGTGATCATTTTCTCCGCCACGCCATTCCTTTTCTGCCCGAAGAGCAATCGCTGGAGTATCTGGCGCAGGCCGCCCGCCGGCAGAGCCAGCCGCTGCTGGTGATGGGCGATGATCTGGAAAAATTCGGCGCCTGGCCGCATACCTGGGAGCATGTGCACCGGAACGGCTGGCTGGAACGTTTTTTTCAGCGCCTGGAAAACGCCTCACCCGATGTGCACTGCGTGCGGTTGGGCGACTGGCTCTGGGAACATCCGCCGCAACGCCGGGTATATTTACCGGCCGCTTCCTACCAGGAAATGATGCGGTGGGCGCTGCCGCCCGAGCTGGCGCAACAACTGGAAGCCGCCGCGGCGAATCCCGGACTGCGGGAAAGCCGCCGTTTTCTGGCCGGGGCACCCTGGCGCAATTTTCTGGTGCGCTATCCGGAAGCCAACCTGATACACCAGATCGGAGTGGATCTCAGCCTACGTCTGGAACGGGTGCGCGAGGAAAAAGCCAGGCTTAAGCCGACAAGCATGGCCTCCTGGGAAATCGCCCACGATCACTTATTGGCCGCTCAATGCAACGATGCGTATTGGCACGGTTTATTTGGCGGACTGTACGCTCCGCATCTGCGCAACACCACCTGCACCCATCTGGCCGCCGCGGACCACCTACTGGCAGAATTGGAAGCGGCGCCCGCTACGCGCTGCTGGGATCTTGATCTGGACGGCGCCGAAGAGGTCGAATTGCGCGGCGCGGGGTTGCGCGTGCTGATTGCACCGGCCGACGGCGGCACACTCAAATTGCTGGAAAGTGCTGCCGTGCCGGCGAATTTGACCCATTCCATACGCCGCCGTCCCGAGCGCTATCACGAACAAATCCGGCAGAAACTGGCCGGCCATAGCATCGCGCCGCTGACCCAGGCGCAAGCCGATCCCGCGGGCGATGCGAGCATGCTGGCCGCGACTCTGATCTACGATCGCTATGAACGCTCGGGCGGAAGGTTATTTTTTATGCCCGCAGACATGGAATTTTCCGGCTATCACCCACTGGACATGCGCGAAATTCCGGGCTGGGCGGATGCCCCGTATGCAATCGCATCCCTGCGGGCCGAAGGCTCGTGGCGGGAATTGGACCTGCGGCGTGAAGGAGAAATACAGGGCCTGCCCGGCAGGGCACGGAAATACTACCGCCTCCATGCAAGCCAACCTGAACTCGAAACCGGATGGGAAATCGAAGCCTCGGGTCTGGGCGGCTATCGGGCGGGCCTGGAATTTACGGTCAACCTGCTGGCTCCCGGCGCGGCCGACCGGCGACTGGAATTCAACGGCCAGTCCCTGCCGATCGAATGGGCCGGCGTCGCTGAAGCTCCGCTCCTGTGCTGGCGGGACGGCTGGCGAGGGTTTCAGCTTGAATTTGAGGCCGCGGACGCGGTCTGGTGGGTCCAGCCCATATACACAGTTTCACAATCGGAAGCCGGTTTTGAGCGGGTTTACCAGGGCAGCGCCTGCATGGCAGTGTTTCCCACCGCCCGGCAGGGACGGGTGCGGTTGCGTTGGTCTCAAATTCGCGCAGCCTGAAGCGGCACAGTCGCGAGGCGGTTATGGCGCGCCGCGAACGCTCCCAACAAGCTTATCCCGAGACGCCGCCCGGAAAAAATTTGATTTTTGCAATAAAACCGCGCATTTTGCGCTTGCGTCGTGTACAATAAATTCGCTTTTGAGTCACAACCCTGTAAGGAGGGTACATGGCAGGAGCCTTAACCAAGACACAAATTGTCAGCAATCTCGCGGACGCAACCGGTATCCCCAAAAAGGTTTCCGCCCAGTATCTGGAAACCCTAGCCGCCCTGGCGATCAAGGAAACCAAGCGTTCCGGTGTATTCACCCTTCCCGGATTGGGCAAGCTGGTCAAACAACAGCGCAAAGCCCGCCTGGGACGCAACCCGCAAACCGGCGAAACGATTAAAATCGCGGCCAAAACCGTGGTGAAATTCCGCGTCGCCAAAGCGGTTAAGGATTCCATCGCTCCGGGCAAAAAGTAAATTCCTACCTGGAATATGGATTCAGATGGCGGACCTTCAAAAGAAGGTCCGCTTTTTTTATTTGGCGGCCGGACCATCGCCGGCGATTTCGCATGGCTTTGCCAGAGACACGGCCAGCGCATCGTGATGATGTCCGAGCGACTGAGAACATCTCGTCTGAAACTCACTGTATGATTGCCAAGATGAAGGGACTGAGTGTTTTTTTTGCGGTTGCTGGCTGGCTGCTCATGCTGGCGGCGCTGATGGTTCTACAACGGCCGGCGCAGACTGCTTTCGTGGCCGCGGGATCGGTGCTGCTAATGGTGGGAATCGGCGGGCTTGGATGGCGGCATGCACATAATTTATAAGCTGCGGAACTCAAGTGAAAGGCAAAAAAACCAAAATTCATTTGTCACCATGCCAGTTAAGCCTTTTATTTGCAATCATTTATGGGTGACAAATAAGGCGCAGGGCAGAAAAAAGGAAAATTTGAAAAAATAAACTATTTATTTTCAACAACTTGAAAAAATCACGGATGCGGCAGGGGCGGAAAGAAAATAAAATATGTCTTTTATTTATAGATAGATAGAGTGGTGACAAATGAATTTTTCACGGTCTTGAAAAAACAGCAAATTCGTCTTATCAACCCCATCGTTCTCTTTTGAAACGTACCCTCCCCCTTTAGGGGAATTGACAATCTCTGGACATAAGTCTTTGATGACAGGCGGAGGGTAATTCCATGCCAGACAAGACTTCCGATACGAACCCCATGCCCAAGGTCCAGGCCATGGGCATAGAAAATCCCGAATTCAATGAAGATGCAGCCATCGAGGATGATCCCAACGACCCCATGCCGCCGGGTTTTGGGGAAATGACGATTTTAGAGGCCCTGGCATATGCCCAGAAGAAATACGGGCATGAGATCCCGCTGCCCGAAGGACTTTTGCCGGAGACAGTGGACCCATCCAAAACCGCGTCCGTTCCAGCGCAGAAAACGACAACCGTAGCAACAGCCCAGGCCGCGGCGGCCCAGCCCGCAACGGGAGCCGGGCAGGGAAAGCCAGAAACCCATGCCGACGACAGGACGCACGACGATGGCTGGGGGAAGGAGGAACTGAAGGCCAATCCGGAGGGGGATGCGTCCATGCTGGCCAGTCTGGTGAAGGGCCTGGGCAAAAAAACGAGCATCGGCGATCTGCGGCGCGCCCTGTCACTTATCAGCGGCGCGTTATGTTTCCGGGATCAGCGCCGGGACCATTACATAGAAATTCTGGAAAAGGAGCAGCGGCGGATGTTCCAGCTCGACAGTCCGGCGTTCCAGCATTATTATGCCGACTGCTATTTTCAGCGGCATCAGTCCGCGATGACCGAGACGGTGCGGCTGCAAAGCCTGCGGATACTGCATGGCCGCGCCCGCCGCGGCCCGCTGCTGCCGCTGAGCGTGCGGGTGGCGGATGAAAAAGAAGGGCTGCTGCTGGATTTTGCCGATGACTATGGCCATCTGGCGGTGATCGAGACGCGGGGGTGGTATCTGAGCCGGCGGGGCCGGCCGCAATTTCTCCAGCCCGAGCATGAACTGCCGCTGCCGCGGCCGCTGGGCGGACGGCGGGAATTAACCAACCCCGAGGCGCCGCCTTCGGCCGCGCCGGTGTACCGACAATATAAAGGTGATTTGCAGGAAGGATTGGAAGTCCTGCGGGAATTGCTGCCGGCCCTGGATGAACTGGACTGGCAAATGCTGCTGGCGTGGATGACGGGCTGCCTGCATCCGGGGCTGATGATGCCCATGCTGTGCCTGACCGGCTCGCAAGGCTGCGGGAAAACCACGCTGGCCCGGATCGTGCGCTGCCTGATTGACCCCAGCACCGCCGATGTGATGGCGCTGCCACAGGAGAGCGAGATGGCGAGGATCCTGCAGGAGCATGCGATGCCGATTTTCGACAATATCGGCCGATTACGGCCGGAACAGGCAAATATGCTGTGCCGGTCGGTGACCGGAGTGGCGCGGGCCAAGGTGCGGCCGGGGACGGCGCCGGCGCGGCTCAGGCGGCCGATGATCCTGACCGCGCTGGAAGCTCCCTGCAGCGCACCCGACTGGCTGGATCGCGCGCTGCTGCTGGAAATGAAGCCAATGGACGACCGGCGGAGGGAGCCGGATTCGGCGATCTGGCAGGCGCTGGAGCTGGTTCATCCGGTGATATTAGCCGCCTTGCTCGATTTGACTTCCGCGGCGCTGGCGCACACCGGGAAGATCAAGGCCGAGCGGTTTCCCCGCATGGCCGACTATGCCGCCTGGGGCATGGCGGTGTGCGCGGCACGCGGGCTGCCGGAGGGTCAATTCCTGATCTGCCTGCAGCGGAACACCGGCCGGCAGTTTGATGCCGAGCTGGAAGCGTGCCCGCTGGCGCAAACCATTTTGACGCTGATGGAAGGCCGGAATGAATCCTGGCGAGGGAACATGGCGGAATTTCTGGCCATCGTGCCCGCGCCCCTCCGCCCGTTCCGCACCTCGGCGGGAAGAAAGCTGCGGGCGCTGATGCCACTATTAGCGCATTACGGATTGGGAATCGAATTTCAACGGCAGAAACATGGCGGACAAAGAACCCTGTGCTTCAGCCGGCGAGCGGAATGAGGCAAAAGGATCCCGCTCAGGGATAAGCATCGCAGAGCGGCGTTCTCAGTCGCTCCGACATCCTCACATACCACCGAGTATGCTGCGGTGTCTTCGCTCCTTCGGCCTGGCTCTGCTCGCTTCTCCCTGAGCGCTCAGCAGCGTTCAACGGCAGAGGATCGGACTCTAAAGGATCCCGCTCAGGGATAAGCATCGCAGAGCGGCGAGCGAAGACCGGACGCCCGCGCACCGGCCGTGTGCGGGCGTGATACAATTTATCTCCGGGCATGGACACTCATCTCGCAGCATTGCTTCAACTTCAGGAACTGGAACAGCGGCACCGCGAACTACACAGTCAAATCACCACCCTGCCCCAGCGCATTGCCCATCTGGAAAAGGAATTACAGCCCGCGCGCGAGCGCCAGCAGGCGGCCGCGCAGGCGATAGAAACCCAGCAGGGCGAGCGCAAACAGATCGAAGCCCAGGTGCTCGAGCTGAAGCAGAAAATCGAAAAATCCCGGGCTCATTCCGCCGAAGTCAAAACCAACCAGGAATACCGCGCGGTCAAGGATGAAATTGAGTGGGCGGAGCGGGAAATCCGGCAGCGCGAAGACCGGCTGCTGGCGCTGATGGAGCAAGCGGAAAAACTGGAAGCCGAGCGTGCCGGAGCGCAACAGACGCTGGCCGAACAGGAAGCCGGATTGGCCGGCCGGCGCGAGGAAATGACGGCCGCGGGCGAGGTCTGGCGGGGCGAGCAGCGGGAACTGGAAAAGGAAATCCACGCGCTGCGGGCCCAGGTGGACGCTAATTTGCTGCACCGCTATGACCGCATCGCCAAACTGCGGGGCAAGGCGCTTTCGGCGATTGTGAAAGAAACCTGCAGCTGCTGCCGGGTGCGCCTGCGGCCGCAATTTCTGCAGGAAATTTCCAATCACCCCGAGCGGCGTTTTTTCTGCGAATACTGCGGCCGCATCCTGTATCAGGCAACCGTGGAAGTTCCGCCGTTTACCGGCGACATTCAGGTCGCCGGCTGATTTCATTCCCGCATTCCAGTTTCCCTCCGGTTCGATGCAAAGCCTGACGTTATATATTGACGGCGGCTCGCGCGGCAACCCCGGCCCGGCCGGCTATGGGGTGGTGATCACCGACGAAGCCGGCCACACGGTGGGCACGCTGCACCGGTATCTCGGGCGGCAAACCAACAACTATGCCGAATATTCGGCGCTATTGGCCGGGCTCGAATGCGCGCGGGAGATGGGCGCGGCGCGGGTGCGGGTGGTGGCCGATTCCGAACTGCTGGTGCGGCAGATGCAGGGCCGCTATCAGGTGCGCAGCCCGCTGCTGCGTCCCTTATACGAGCAGGCGCGGGCGCGGGCCGGACAGTTTGAGCAGTTTGAGATCGGGCACGTGCGGCGGGAGAAAAACCGGGAGGCGGATAAGCTGGCCAATCTGGCCATGGACGAGGGCTCTCAACCGAGCCCACAGATCAGCATCGGGTAGCTTGGTTCACTTCTCCCCGGGCACGCAAATTAATTAAGTCTATCCATCATGGCTTCCCCAACGGCAAATCCGGGCGCGCTGTATATCGTGGCCACGCCGATCGGCAATCTCGAGGATCTGAGTCCGCGGGCGCGGCGGGTGCTGGGCGAAGTCACAGCCATTATCTGCGAAGACACCCGCCATAGCCGCAAGCTGCTGGAAGCGGGGGGATTGCAAAAACCGCTGATCAGTTTTTATGAGGAAAACGAGACGCAGCGGCTGCCGGAACTGCTGGCCCGGCTGCGGGCGGGGGAAAGCCTGGCGCTGATCAGCGACGCCGGCGCGCCCACCGTGGCCGACCCGGGGTATCGCCTGACCGCAGCGGCGGCGGCGGAAAATATACAGATCGTACCGGTGCCCGGGCCCTCGGCGGTGATCGCCGCGCTGATGGCCAGCGGACTGCCCAGCGATGCCTTTTATTTTGGCGGCTTTCTGCCGGCCCGCGGCGGGGCGCGGCGGGCCAGGCTGCGGGAGCTTGAGGGGCGGAGCGAAACCCTGATTTTTTTCGAAGCTCCGCACCGGCTGTGCGCCAGCCTCGATGATCTGAGGGAAATTCTGGGTCCGCAGCGGCTCATCGCCGCCGGTCGCGAGCTGACCAAACTGCATGAGGAGATTGTGCGCGGCACGCTGGCCGAAGTCGCGCGGCATTTCAGCACCCGGGCGCCGCGAGGCGAGATTACGCTGGTGATCGCCGGCGCGGGGAAAGAAACTGAGCCGGGAAACAGTCCGGATGCGACTACTCCCCGCGCCCGGGCGCTGGCCGAGATGCGCGCCCGGCTGGCGCAAGGGCTGGCGCCGCGCGAGGCGCTGCGCGAGACCGCGCGCGCCACCGGCATTGGCCGGAGCGAGATCTACCGCTGGTGGGAGCAGGAGAAAGAAATGGATCCTGAATAAACTTCATATTGCTGTATTCTCAGCCGCTACATCCGCATGTACTTCCATATACATTCCGGCAGCCTCACTTCTCACGTCTTGCCCTGTTCAATTCCCCAAAACATCTTGAAATAACGAAGTGTGAGAAAATATAAGATTCGGGCCGGTTCCGGCGGGAACCGGCGATCCACATTACGCGGAAGGCGGGTGAAGTCACGATGGCCGAAGTCAGGCTCCAGGAAGGCGAATCGCTGGAAAGCGCGCTGCGCCGGTTCAAGCGCAAAGTGCAGACCGAAGACATCATCAAGGAAGTCAAGCGCCATTCCTACTATCTGAAACCGGGCGAGAAGATGCGCATCAAGCAGGCGCTGGCCCGCAAACGCAGCCGCAAAAAAGTCCGCCGCGAGGTGGAATAGATTCCGCACAGGGGCCAGGCCAAGCCTGGCCCTTTTCATAACGGCGGGGAGATGAAATATTTCTCTCCGGCCCGCGTACCCATCGAATATGGCCACTGTCGCCGCGCAAACCACCGGCAATCTGGTTGAAGTCGAAGACCTGCGCAAAGCCTACGGCAAGCTGGAGGCGGTGCGCGGCGTGAGCTTCAGCATTCCCGCCGGCTCGATCTTCGGCCTGCTGGGCCCCAACGGCGCCGGCAAAACCAGCATTATTGAAATGATCGAGGGCCTGCGGGTGCCCGATCAGGGCCGCATCCGGGTCGCGGGCCTGGATCCGCTGCGGCAGGCGCGGCAGGCGCGCCAGCTCATCGGCGCGCAACTGCAGACCACCTCGCTGCAGGACAAGATCAAGGTGGGGGAAGTGTTCAGCCTGTTCGGCTCGTTTTACCGCAACCCCAAGCCTTTGAGCGAACTGCTGGCGATGGTGGGGCTGGAACACAAGCGCAACACCTTTTTTCAATATCTTTCGGGCGGGGAAAAACAGCGGGTGGCGCTGGGGCTGGCGCTGGTGGGCAACCCCCGCATGCTGTTTCTGGACGAACCCACGACCGGCCTGGACGCCCAGATCCGCCGCGAGCTGCACGAGCTGGTGCTGCGCATACGCCAGCAGGGCACCTCGATACTGCTGAGCACCCATTACATCGAAGAAGCCGAGCGGCTTTGCGATCAGGTGGGCATTCTCAACCAGGGCAAACTTTATGCCATCGGCGCGCCGCGCGATCTGATCCGCGATCTGGGCGAGGGCGACCGGCTGGAGCTGACGCTGCGCCAACCGGTGGAGCTTGAGGCGCTGCGCGGGCTGGCGGGGGTGAACTCGGCCGAAGCCACGGGCCAGACCAGCTATGTGCTGCTGGGCTCCAGCGGCGGCAAAATGCTGGCCGCGGCCGCGGTTTTCGCCGACCGCCTGGGCAATGAGGTCGAAGAGGCGCGCGTGGCCCATACCACGCTCGAGGATGTGTATTTGAAGATGACGGGCCACAGCCTGACGGCTTAGACAATGCAAAGGGATAAGCATCGCATAGCGGCGTTGGAATCCGCTCGGCAATCCTCACGTACAAATGCGTACGCTCCGGATGCCTCGCGAATTCCTCCTAGCTCTGCTCGTTTCTCCCTTTGCCTCAGCCTGGTTGCAACGCAGCGCGGGTGCTTTTATGTTCAGGCGCGGGCAATTTCGCACGTTCCGCTTTAAGGGAATCATCCTATGCAATCCATACTCAAGATGACCTGGATGCAGGTGAAGCTGTCGGCGCGCGTGCGCATCGCCTTCTTTTTCACCTTCATCTTCCCCATGGTATTTTTCTTCGTTTATTTCGGGCTCTTCGCCCGGAGCCAACCGCAGGTTGTGGCCATGCTCTTCGGGCCGCTGATCAGCTTTGTGGTGATCAGCAGTTCCCTGTTCGGGCTGAGCGTGCAGCTGGTGGTGATGCGCGAGCGCGACATGCTGCGCCGCTACCATCTGGCTCCCATTTCGGCGGGTGAAATGGTGATCAGCCGGCTGCTGGGCAATTATTTCCTGTTTCTGCCGGTGATCGTGCTGCAGTATGTGCTGGCGGTGTGGATCTATCACATGCCGGTGCAAGGCTCGGTCTTCGGCTTGTGGCTGCTGTTCACCCTCGGTTATCTGGCGCTGAGCGGCATCGGACTGGTGGTGGCCGGCATTGTCAACACCATGCAGGACGCCCAGGTCTTCAACCAGATACTGTTCTTCATCCTCATGTTTCTTTCCGGAACCACGATTCCGCTCTATGAGCTGCCAAAATTCATACAGCATCTGGCCCTGGTATTTCCCCCGACCTTAATGATCGTGGCCAGCGAGGGCATGATGGCGCAGGGGCAATCGCTGGCGCGGCACTGGCCCGAGATCATCGGCCTGGCCCTGACCATGGTGACCTCGCTGAGCGTGGCCATCGCGCTTTTCCGCTGGGAAAAAGAGGAAAAAGCCACGCGGCGCTCCCGCATCCAGGCGGCGCTGGCCCTGATTCCGCTGATTGCGGTGGGGCTGTGGCTGAACTACTCCTCCAGCTTCCTGCGGCAGAACCGGGCCATGTTTCACGCCATGGGCGCGCGCACCGCCGCCCACGCCAGGAACAAACATCGATAAGGCCCAGCGTGCTGCCGGTGAATTTGACCATGAGATCGCGGCTAACCGCGATCTTGCCAACCACTGAAACTGGCAATCATCATCGAATTATTTGGCGGCAAGCTGGCGTGATTACCGCCAGCAATCTCCTCTATTGTATGCTTTGGATTCGTGGCATGGAAGGTCGGAATTGAGGACCGTCATGAAAAGCAGAATGACCTGGCTGATTGTTCTGGGTTCTGCGATTTTTCTCGCCGCCCAAAGGGCCACTTTTCACGCGGTGACGCGATTGGTGCAAGTCCCGGTTGAAGTGTTCAATTCACACGGCAAATTCGTGCCCGGCTTGACTAAGACTGATTTTCAGCTGCGCATCAATGGCAAACTTTGGCCCATCGCAAATCTGGATACAATCCATAAAAACGTTCCGGCGGCAGCATCAATTCATTCATTAACCCATCAAATGAAGCAATGGCGCGGCGGAATATTTTCCAATCATATTCAGGAGTCGCCGCGCAATCGCATTGTTTTTTTGTTCGACATGACGCATATTCCCCGGGTGGCGCGCGCGCAACTGCGGCAGCAGATCAATCGCATTTTGCAAAAGCCCATTCCCGGCAATGAGGATATTGCGGTTCTGGAGGAAAACCCCGGCATAATCGAATTGCAAAGTTTCACACAAAATCGTAAATTACTGCAAAACGCCATCATGGAGTTGGGACAATATCATACAAGACAAACATTGGCCTCGATCTTTCGGGCATTAGATGGCTTGTATGGCGGATTCTCCGGCAGCGATGTGGTTCCGTTGCAAGAGGCACCCAGCGCGTCTATGCTAAAGGGACTTTATAGTGGCCAATCATCATCAATTGGCTCCAATCTTGATCAATATTTTTCCCAGGTTGTTACAATCAATCAATATTATGGGACAATAGATACAATGAATATGGTTACACGCATGCTGTCGAATATCCCGGGGCACAAGGAAATTCTCTGGTTTACTAACAATACTGACTATACTGCGCCGGGCAATCCTGATTTAATATTAAGCGGCAAGCGCCTTCGTAAATTAATATATGCCCTGAATAATGCTAATATATCATTATTCCCAATTGATCCCGATGGTTTATCTACATTTGCGGGCAGTGAAAATCCTGGAAATGATAATCCCCCTCTTCCAGGCGAGGTGCTCAATACAGGACTCAACACTGCAATGCTCATGGCTCATAATCTTGTTTCCGCGGGCGCGGCCACATTCGCCAACCGCACCGGAGGCCGGGCATACTCGGATTTCAATTCCATTTCCAAAATATTAATCAATGCCCAGCGTTATTGGAATACCGGTTATGTTTTATATTTTCATCCCCCTCAGTCAT
>JAKAZV010000043.1 GCA_021826505.1 Acidobacteriota bacterium
ATCGCATTTGTTTTTGCCATGCTATTTGCCTATCTGCTGGAGCCGGTGGTGAACCGCATGCAAAAACGGCTGCGCGGACGGCGTGGCGCGGCCATCGCGCTGCTTTACGGGATTATCTTCGCGGCGTTGCTGGTGCTGGGGGCGCAGTTCGGCAACCATTTTCTGCATCAGGCGGAAACCCTGTCGCGCAAACTGCCGAAACTTTCGGCCAAGGTTCTGACCGGGCGGATCGCGCAGCCCATCGGACTGAAATATGGCCTGAGCTGGGAGGCGCGGCGCAATATACAGAATATTATTTATAGCCATCGCAGCCAGATTCTGGGACTGGAACTACAGATCACCCAGTATTTGACCCAGGCCGCGGAACAAGTCTGGTGGCTGGCGGTGATACCCATACTGGCCATTTTTTTTCTGAAAGACGGGCGGGAGTTGGGGGCCATGGTCACGGAGCTGACGGCGCGGCGGCGGCAAAAGGAGTTCCTGGCCGGCTTAATGGAGGATTTACATCAGGTGCTGGCGCAGTTTATACGGGCGCAGATTCTGCTGACCCTGCTGGCCATGGCGGAGTATAACGCCGGTTTTGCCCTTCTGCGCATGCCCTATGCCTATGCTCTGGGCGTGATGGCGGGACTGCTGGAATTTATTCCCATGCTGGGACCCTTGGCGTCGGCCATTATCGTCATGTCGGTCACGCTGTTTGCGGGCTATCCCCACCCGGGATACGTAATCCTTCTGCTGGCGCTGGTGCGGGTACCGCAGGATTACGTGATCTCACCGCGGGTGATGGGCGGAGAGGTGGCGCTGCATCCGCTGGCGGTGATTTTCGGAGTGCTGGCGGGTGGGGAGATTGCCGGCGTGATCGGAATTTATTTTTCCATCCCGGTGATGGCCAGCCTGCGGGTGGTGGTGCGGCGCTGGCGCATGTTCCAGACTGTGAATGATTTGGCGCCGGGAGCGGAATTGATCAAGCCCGCCCTGGATGCCTGAGGCGGCCAGGCACCGGCACAGTCAATATATAATGACCGAAGGAGGGTGGCTGAAGCATTATGACAAAGTTCCTGCAACGGACTTTATATGCATTGCCGTTATGCGTGCTGGCGGGCGGACTGATCGCATGGCTGCCGGCGCGGCCCAAGCCCAAAGCAGACCACGCCGCCATGCTCATGTCCATGCCAATGCAGTCGAATCAGCGTTTGGGCACGGCGAATGTGCCGGCGTACCATCCGCATCCGCCGCAAGGACCCCTGCCGGCGACGCAGCCGCCCTCGAAATATTCCGATCCCCGGGTGCGTACGATCTATGCTTTGGCGGCCCGCATCAAAAAAGTGCTATACCAGGAGCCCTGCTATTGCCGCTGCGACCGTGATCTGGGACACACCAGTCTGCTGAGCTGCTTTGTGGGCAATCATGCTTCGGTTTGCGAAGTATGTCTGATGGAGGCGGCTTATACGTATCAGGAAACCCGCAAGGGACTGACGGCGGCGCAGATCCGCAAGAACATCGAGCATGGTGACTGGCGCAGCATTAATCTAAACGATTATATGCAGGCGCCCGCGCGATAATCGGGCCATTGCCGCCGGCGAAAATCTGCGGCTACCCGGTTAAAATCCGTTTGGCCCGGCTCGAAAACCGGATTATTCTAAGTAGGAATCGCACTTTCCGGAAACTACGCCGAGACTGACCGGGGTGCGGCAGATTGGGACCTCATGGCAAAAACCAAAAACCTGTTCACCTCGGAGTCCGTGACTGAAGGGCACCCGGATAAAATCGCCGACCGAATTTCCGACAGCGTGCTGGACGCGGCACTGGCTAAGGATCCGCTGAGCCGGGTGGCGTGCGAAAGCCTGCTGACGACGGGCCTGATTGTGGTAGCGGGAGAAATCACTACCCACGCGCATCTGGATTATCAGGAGCTGGCTCGGGAAGCGGTGCGCCAGGTGGGCTACTGCGATGCACGCTTTGGCTTTGACTGCGATACCTGCGGGGTACTGATCAGCGTGCACCAGCAATCGCCCGATATCGCCATGGGCGTGGACCGGGAAGGCGCAGGCGACCAGGGCATGATGTTTGGCTTTGCCTGCGATGAAACGCCGGAAAAAATGCCGCTGCCGATCGCGCTGGCGCACAAGCTGACGCGACGGCTGTCGGAGACGCGGCGCAGCGGGCAACTGGGTTTTCTGCGGCCCGACGGTAAAAGTCAGGTCACGGTGGAATACCAGAACGGAAAACCGGCGCGGATTGAAGCAATTGTAGTTTCAACCCAGCATGCGGAAGAGGTGTCCACCGCCGAACTGCGGGAAAAAGTTCGCAAGCAGGTGATTGACGCGGTCACGCCCGCGGGACTCACCGACGCCCATACCCAGTACCATATCAACCCCACCGGGCGGTTTGTCATCGGCGGGCCGATGGGCGATACCGGCGTAACCGGGCGCAAAATCATCGTGGATACCTACGGCGGCATGGGGCGCCATGGCGGGGGCGCGTTTTCGGGCAAAGACCCAAGCAAAGTGGACCGCTCGGCCGCATACATGGCTCGCTATATCGCCCGCAACGTAGTAGCGGCGGGATTGGCGCGGCGCTGTGAAATCCAATTGGCTTATGCGATCGGGGTGGCGGAGCCGGTTTCAGTCCGCGTGGATACCTTCGGCACCGGACAGATGAATGAAGCCAGCATCGCCGACGCGGTGCGGCAGGTATTCCAATTAACCCCGCGCGGCATCATTGAAGCATTGCAACTGCGGCGCCCGATTTACCAGGCCACTGCGGCATTTGGCCACTTTGGCCGCAATGAAGCCAACTTCACCTGGGAGCGCGAAGACAAGGCCGAAGCGCTGCAAGCCGCGCTGGGCGTGAAAGCCGGCGAGATGGCGGCGGTTTAGGCGGATAAAACAAACCAACTCCGTTATCCTTCGCGGCAAAGCACGGCGCAATTCATGAAAAAACTAGCCTGGCAAGCTCTGGATGCGGCCCTCGGACAGGGTGCGCAATACGCCGATGTGCGCTTCATCGAGGAACGGCACCGGAGCTTTTCGACCAAGAACGGCAAGCTGGGACACCTGAGCGACAGCGAATCAACAGGTTTAGGAATCAGGGTGATCGCGGATCGGGCCTGGGGTTTTGCCGCGACCGATGACACCAGCCCGGAAGGCATTGTCGGCTGCGCCCGCCGCGCAACCGCGATCGCGCGGGCCAGCGCGCGGGTGAATCCGCAGCCGGCTGCCCTGGCGCCGGAGGCGCCGGTGCGGGCGGTGTGGAACTCGCCCTGCGTGGTGGATCCGTTCACGATTCCCGCCCAGGAGCCATTGGAATTGCTCTATGCCGTGGACCGGGAAGCGCGGTCGGTGGCGGGAGTGACGCTGGCCGAAACCAATATGGAGTTTCACCGCGCGTCGCAGATATTTGTTTCAAGCGAAGGCGCCGAAATCGAGCAGACCCGCACCACCAGCGGGGCCGGACTCAGCGCGCTGGCCTTTGCCGGCAACGAACTGCAAAAACGCTCGTATCCCAATTCCTTCGGCGGGCAGCATCAGCTAAAGGGCTATGAGTTGATCGCCGAGCTGCGCCTGCTGGAAAATGCGAAGCGGGTGGGTGAAGAAGCAGTGGCACTGCTAAAGGCTGATCCCTGCCCCGAGTTGACGGGCACTCTGATTCTCGACAGCTCGCAACTCGGTCTGCAGATTCATGAGTCCATCGGCCACCCGATCGAGCTGGACCGCGTGCTGGGCATGGAGGCAAATTTCGCCGGCGCCAGCTTTCTGACCCTGGAGAAGCTGAACCATTTGCGGTACGGAACATCGCTGGTCAATGTGGTGGCCGATGCGCGCCTGGAGCACGGGCCGGGACTGGGAACGTTCGGCTTTGACGATGAGGGCGTGCCGGCCCAATGCCAGGATATTATCCGGGCGGGCGAATTTACCGGCTATCTGATGAACCGCGAAACGGCGTTACAGATCGGACAGGCGCGCTCGAATGGCTGCATGCGGGCGGAGTCATGGAACCGGGTGCCGCTGATCCGCATGACCAATATCAGCCTGCTGCCGGGAGAACAGCCGCTCAGCCCGGAAGAGCTGATCGCGGATACCGACGCGGGTATTTACATGGAGACCAACCGCAGTTGGTCGATTGACGACAAGCGCTACAACTTTCAATTCGGCTGCGAGCTGGGCTGGGAGATACGGCATGGGCGCAAAACGCGAATGCTGAAAAACCCCAGCTACTCGGGCATTACCACCGAGTTCTGGAACTCGCTCGACGCCATCTGTTCGCGCCCGTACTGGACGCTGTGGGGCACGCCTAATTGCGGCAAAGGACAGCCGCAGCAGACCATGGGCACCGGCCATGGCGCGGCTCCGGCGCGGTTCCGGCAGGTGCGCATCGGCAGCGCCTTCCGCAAAGCCGAGGCAGGATGAACCACGATACTCCCACGCTGTTGCGTCCGGAAGAAGCGCGCGCGCTGGCGGCGCGGGCCTTCGCCTATGCCCGGGCGGATGGCACCGAGATCACGCTCAGCCGGCAGAGCACGGCGCTGACCCGTTTTGCCAATAACGGCATTCACCAGAATGTGGCGGAGATTTCAACCCAGCTTTCAGTGCGCAGTCTGATCGGCGGCCGCATGGCGCGTGCCTCGACCAACCGCCTGGATGATAAGGCAATCGCAAATGTGGTGGCGCGCGCCGAAGAACTGGCGCGGTTGCAGGAGCCCGACTCGGAGGTGCTGCCGCTGCCCGAAGCTCAAAATTACCCCGCGGTCGCGCGCTATGTGGAAGCCACCGCCCAGGCTGATGCCGCGTGGCGAGCCAGGCAGGTGGAAGCCATGGTGGAGGTGGCAAAGGCGGAAAAGCTGATCGCGGCCGGCATTGCCGCCAACCACGCTCAGAGCTATGCGATTTTGAACTCGCGCGGGCTGGAGGCGTTTTATCAGGAAAGCGGCGCGGAATATTCAGTGACCATGACCGGCGACAGCAGTTCGGGCTGGGCCAAAGGCAGCGCCGTGGATATGGCCGCGCTCGACTACCGCGGCGGCGCGGAACGCGCCGCGCGCAAGGCGCGCGCCAGCGCCGATCCTGGGCAAATACCTCCCGGCCTCTATACGGTCGTGCTGGAACCGGCGGCGGTGCTGGATTTGCTGGGCTTTTTAATCTGGGATTTCAGCGGGCTGGCGGTGCTGGATCAGCGGAGCTGCCTGACGGGCCGGGTGGGAGAAAAATTGTTCGGCGACAATATCTCCATTCATGATGATGCCGGCCATCCCCTGCAGACAGGCGCGCCGTTTGACGGCGAGGGCATGCCGCGACGGCAGCTGGTGCTGGTGGACCATGGAACGGTGCAAGAACTGGCGTTCGCGCGTACCAGCGCCGCGCGCATGCGCCGCGAGCATCCGAATAGCGCGGCCCAGCCCACCGGGCATGGCTTTCCCCTGCCCAATGAATATGGCGAAGCGCCGATGAATGTCGTGATGCGGGGCGGCCAGACAAGCGAAGCCGGGCTGCTGGAAGGGATTGAGCGCGGGGTGCTGGTGACGCGGCTGTGGTATATCCGCGAAGTCGAGCCCTTCGAGAAACTGCTGACCGGGATGACGCGGGACGGAACTTTTTTGATTGAAAACGGGCGGATCACGCGCGGACTGCGCAATTTCCGCTTTAACCAGAGCGTGATTGAGATGCTGCGCCAGGTGGAAGCGATGGGACCCGCGGTGCGGGCCAGCGGCGAAGAATCGTTTGACATGGTGGTGCCGGCACTGCGGGTGAAACAGTTTAATTTCACCGAAGTGACCCGGTTCTAGGCAACAGGATGAACGCGCAAATTCTGAACGGGACCGCGATCGCGGCCCAGATCCGGCAGGAACTCGCCAGAGAAACCGCGGCGCTGGCCGCGGCCGGAACCATTCCGCGGCTGGCGGTGGTGCTGGCCGGCAACAACCCGGCTTCGGCGGTCTATGTGCGCAGCAAGATCAAAGCCTGCGAGGAGGTGGGCATGGCCAGCGAGCTGCACACCCCGGCCGAAGATGTGAGCACTGAAGCCCTGCTGGAATTGGTGCAAGACCTGAACCGGCGGCCGGAGGTGGACGGCATTCTGGTGCAGCTTCCCTTGCCTAGGCAGGCGGCCACGCGGCGGGTGCTCGACGCGGTGGATCCGGCGAAAGATGTGGACGGGCTGCATCCGGTCAATCTTGGGAAATTAATCAGCGGCAACCATCGCCTGGCGCCCTGCACGCCGCTGGGAATTATTCAGATTTTAAAGCGCGGCGGCATCGAAATCGCCGGCAAGGAAGCCGTGGTGGTGGGCCGCAGCGACCTGGTAGGCAAACCGCTGGGGCTGCTGCTATTGCACGAACATGCGACGGTTACGATCTGTCACTCCCGCACCCGCCAGCTGGAGGCGGTCTGCCAGCGGGCCGATATTCTGGTGGCGGCGATTGGACAAGCGGCGGTGATCGGCGAACGGCATATCAAGCCGGGAGCGGTGGTTATTGACGTGGGCACGAACCGGCTCACCAGCGCGGCCGAGGTTGAAAAATATTTTCCCGGCGACGCACAGCGGCTGGAGCAACTGGAAAAGCGGGGAGCGACGCCGATCGGCGACGTGGACCCGCGGGCGGTGCGCGAACGAGCCAGCGCCTTTACCCCGGTGCCGGGCGGAGTGGGTCCGCTGACCGTGACCATGCTGCTGGCCAATACCCTGACCGCGGCCCGGCTTCGGCGCGGCGACGGTATGACTGAATGACACGCCGGCTCGACCCTCCACGGCCATGAAGAGTGGCCCTATTCTGAAATCATGCTGCGCATCGGACTGACCGGCGGACTGGCCTCGGGCAAGACCACAGTGGCGCAAATTTTTGCCCGGCTGGGCCTGCCGGTGCTCGATGCCGATAGAATCGGCCATGATTTTCTGCGTCCGGGATCCGAGTGCCTGCCGGAACTTGAGACCGCCTTCGGCCGCGAGATCCTGGGGCGCAACGGAGTCCAGCGGGAGCGGCTGGCCCAACTCGTATTTAACGACCCGGCGGCACGGGAAAAGCTGCAGGCCATTCTGCATCCCCGCATCCGGCGGCGGCTGCATGAAGAATTCTTGCGACTGGAACAGGCGGGCAGCCATTGGGCCGCGGTAGCGGAAGTGGTTTTATTGCTGGAAAACCGGCTGGACGGCGAGTTTGACGGAGTGATCGCAGTCATCACCGACCCGGAAAGCCAGATCAAGCGCTTTCAGGAATGCCGCGGCGCCAGCCGCGCCGCGGCTGCGGCCCGCATGCGCTGGCAAACCGATAACCAGGAACGGCGCCGCAGGGCGGGCTTCGTGATCGAGAATTTTGGCGCGCGCGAGGATCTGGAAACGCAAGCACTTCGCGCCTACGAATGGATGAAGAGCCTGTCCTGAAAGCGTGGCGGAGCCATGTTTTTTGCTTCGCCATTCCAGAATGCAAAATCGATGTCAGTAAAAATGAGCCGTTGCTGTTCTCCCCTTTCTGCAAAGCAGGACTCGGCTTTGGACTGCAATCTCGCATGGCTCTGTCAGCGATTCAGCCGGTGCACCGTCATAATTTTTCCGTTATGCTGAAAAGCATGAACCGTTGGCTGCGTTTATGTTCACTGGCGCTGGGCCTGGCGGGCGGATTCTGGCTGTATACCAGCCTGCGCTCCGGGCATGTGTTCACGTTTCACCGCCGTACCGTAAAGCTGGTGGAAGCCGCGCCGCAATCGCAATATGAGCCCGGAGAGCTGGACAACATCCAGATCTACCGGCGGGTACGGCCGGCAGTGGTGAATATTACCTCGCAGATCATCCAGTACAGCTTTCTGTTCGGACCCGAACCGGCCTCGGGACAAGGGTCCGGATTTTTCATTAACTCCCACGGCTATATTCTGACCAACTATCACGTGATCCGCGGCGCCACCCGCCTGCGGGTGACCTGGACGCCGGCCCGCAACCAGTCCCGCACCTTCAACGCCACGGTGGTGGGCACGGCGCCGGTGCTGGATCTGGCGGTGATCAAAATTAATGCCAGCCATCTGCCCACAGTGACGCTGGGCAACTCCTCCAATTTGCAGGTGGGACAAAAAGTGCTGGCCATCGGCAATCCCTTCGGATTGCCGGGGACGATGACACGGGGAATCATCAGCTCGATTCGCTCGGTCCGCGACCCGGGCGGTCATGTCAACATTGAAAATGCGATCCAGACCGATGCCGCGATCAATCCGGGCAACAGCGGCGGGCCGCTGCTGAATTCCCAGGGCCAGGTGATCGGAATTGACAGCGCGATCTATGGCGCCACCGGTTCCAATGTCGGGATTGGCTTTGCCATTCCCATCAATGAAGCCAAGGCGGTTTTAAAAGACCTGATCACGACCGGACACGTGGAGCGGCCCAGCCTGGGCATTAGCGAATATATTGACCTGTCGCCCTATCTGGCGCGGGAACTGAATTTGCCGGTGCGGCACGGCGTGCTGGTGGTCAAGGTGAAACCGGGCGGGGCGGCAGCGCGGGCCGGATTGCGCGGCGGCCATACGCCGGGATATTACGGCGACACGCCGGTTGAGTTCGGAGGCGATGTCATCACCGCGGTGAATGGCGAGCGCATTGAAAGCGGGTCCGACCTGGAACGCATTTTGATTCTGGACCGTGCCGGCCAATGGGTGACTCTCACCGTGGTGCGAGGCGGCAAGACTTTGCACTTGCGTGTGCAACTCGGCCAGAAAACCCACGGCCAGTACAGCGCGTGATTTCTGGTAAAATTGCAGTATTATGATGGATCTGGAAAAACATCGGATTTTGAAAGAACATGGGTTAAGTTTTAATTTTGATCGGCGTATGTATTTGGACCTCGGCAAAAAAATAGCTTTCAGCGAGGAATATGTCGCTGATAATCCACTCGACACGATTTTGAGTACCATTAAATCTGAATCAATTCAACCCCAATGGCGGTTTTTTTCACCAGTCCGCCAACAGCTTCTGTTAAAGAAGAACTAAACCGAATATTGGGATGAATGACCCGCAAGCCAACATCTTGTGCCAATTGCGTGAAGAATATATAACGCTTCTTCCGCAAGCCAAGAAAACTATTGAATTTCTTACCACCACCGTAAACCACCTGCTTAAAGACATTTATCTCAAACTTGGCCCGGAAGAACAGATTCAATGCAAGTCCAGAATAAAATCCCAGGAAAGCTCAATCGCAGCCCTCGCCAGACGACAGGAAGGTCAAATATTTGATCCTGCCAAGCAATATTCTTTGTCCAATTTGCCTGATTTTGTAGGCTTACGAATTTTGGTTTTTCCCAATCCGCGAATCTCTGAAATTCAAAATTCGCTTCAAGACCTACTGAAGAACTGGAAAAGCGACCCTGTTAGGGACATGGATACTGTCCATAAATATTTTGGCCATTTGCCGGAACCCGAAATTTCAGAGATCAGCTGCGAGGTTCAAATTGTGCCTATGCTCATTGGTTTGTTTTGGCAGGTTGAACATTCAACTCTATATAAGCCATCGCCGCGCATCAAAAATCTCGAATCCGAAGGCCTCAACCGCGCAGCGGATGGTGTTTATGCGGCCATTGGCCCGCGATTTCCGTAAGGGCGTCCTTTCCCTATAATAAAAATATGGCCGGAATCAACACCGAACCGATTGTGAATGCCCTGCGACAGGTTGTGGACGCTGGGCTGGGCCAGGACATAGTGACCCTGCACTGGGTGCATGATCTGGCCATGCACGAAGGCAAGCTGCATTTAACCGTGCGGCTGCCGCAAGCAGAACTGGCCACGCGGGAACGAATGGCCCGGCTGGAAGTGGAGATTCGCCAGGCGCTGCGCGGAGTCGCGGGCATACAGGAACTGGATTTGAAATTTGAGGCGCCCGCGCCGGCGGCAAACCGGCCCGCGGCCGGACCCGCGGGCCTGCCGGGGGTGCGGCATATCATCGCCATCGGCAGCGGAAAGGGCGGCGTGGGCAAGACCACGGTGGCAGTGAATCTGGCTATCGCGCTGGCGGAGATGGGCGAGCTTACGGGGCTGCTCGATGCCGATGTGTACGGCCCCAACGTACCGCGCATGCTGGGCCTGAGTGACTCTCCGCGCGTGATCAACCAGCAGATTGAACCCCTGACCGGCTATGGCGTCAAAGCCATTTCCATGGGCCTGCTCAACCCCGGCGACAAACCGGTGATCTGGCGCGGGCCGATGCTGCACAGCGCGGTGCAACAGTTTCTGCGGCAGGTCGCCTGGGGCGAGCTGGATTATTTGCTGATTGATCTGCCACCGGGCACCGGAGATATTTCGCTCAGCCTGGCGCAGAGCGTGCCGTTGAGCGGCGCCGTGGTGGTGACCACGCCATCGGAAGTGGCGCTCGAGGATGGGCGCAAGGCGCTGAATATGTTTCGGCATCTGCAGATTCCCATCCTGGGCCTGGTGGAGAACATGGCCAGCTTCACCTGCCCCCATTGTCACGAGCCAGTGGATATATTCAGCCATGGCGGCGGCGAACGCATCGCGGGAGATTTTGAGGTACCCTACCTGGGCAGCCTGCCGCTGGATGCCCGCGTACGGGCGGGAGGAGACCGCGGCCAGCCGCCCGCGAGTCTGGGCGCCGGAGACGCATTGGCTCGGCCCTTTTATGAACTGGCCGGCCGGATTCGCTCCGCCACCCGGCAGGAGACTACCCCGCATCCCGCGGAGGTACTGACAATACGAGCCTGAAGCGCGAGGAGACCGGCATGGCCCTGCAAGAGCGCGATTTCTTTGACGAATCTCCCGCCACCAAACCGGCGCGTCTGACCTGCACGCACTGCCGTGAAAGCCATGAATATGGCCTGGTCTGGATCGTGCGCAGGAAAAAGGCCCAGCCGCCGCGGCAGGCGGACGCCACCGATCGCGCCCGATTTGCCAAAGCCCAGTCGTATATGGTGCGGCGCGATGATAAGCTGGCCTGCGCCAACCCGCGCTGCCGCAAAAGTTTTGAAATCAACGGCGTGCAATCGGTGGTATTCTTGGATTAGCGGCGATGGAGTTCGCCGGCGGCGCGAAGGCTTTGCATAATCTTGCCGGGCGCCCGCGAAACGTCCCTGATAAGCAGTCACACGGACTGATAACTCCTACGGAAAAACCTGGCCGGAATCGGGGCCGCTCCGCGGCCACGGGTCTGGTGTGAGAACGGGAGTTATCATGCTGGTGCTCTATATCGCCATCGCCGGCGCGCTGGGCGCGCTCGCCCGCTGGGGACTCGTCATGTTGCTGGGCCGCGTGGCCGAGCCGTCATTTCCCTGGGGCACCCTGGCCGTCAATTTAATTGGCTGTTTACTGATTGGCATGCTCATGGAGGCGGTCGAGCGCAGCCATTTCATTGATCATGAAATCCAGGTTGTGATCGCTGTCGGCTTCATCGGCACCTTTACCACTTTTTCAACTTTTGCCTATGAAAGCCTGCAGATTGCCCGCAGCGGGGCATGGCTGCGCATGAGCCTGAATCTGACCCTGAACGTTGTGCTGGGTTTTTTTCTGGTCTGGCTGGGCAGCCTGGTAGTGCGGCAAGCCTTCCCGCGCCGGCCCGCCGTCGCCAGCGCGCGGTATGAGCAGAGTACAATCGAAAAATGAGTTTTCACAAGCGCTGGATCTGGACCGCAACAGTTTGCTGCGGACTCCTCGCCGTCGCCTGGGCTAAACTGCCTCCGCGGCCGCCCCTGGGCAATCCCCATGCCAAGGTTAAGGTGCTGATATTCGAAGACCTGGAGTGCCCTGATTGCGCCCAGTGGCATAAATATCTGAACACCGTCATTCTGCCCCGCTATGGCAAGCAGGTGGCATTTTACCTGCGCGACTATCCTCTGCCCCAGCATGAATGGGCCTTCAACGCGGCCGTGATCGAAAGGTATTTCAGCAGCCTGAATCCCAAGCTGTATTTTGCCTGGA
Organism: Acidobacteriota bacterium; assembly: GCA_021826505.1. Lineage (GTDB taxonomy): Bacteria > Acidobacteriota > Terriglobia > Terriglobales > SCQP01 > JAKAZV01. The sequence continues at coordinate 11,896 of JAKAZV010000043.1, forward strand.
TCAATTTCTGCTATTACAACCAGAATGAAATTACCGCCGGAAACTTGATGCGCTATGCCGCTCGCGTGGCGGCGCCGTACGGCGTCAGCAGCGGGCAAATTAACCAGGCCTTCGCCAACCCGGCTTTTTTTGCCGCCGTACAGAAAGATCAAGCCCTGGGCAACCGCATGCACGTGGAGCACACACCGACTATCTTCGTGTTGTTTCGCGGCCGCGAGGAAGTCAACTCTTTTGGACAATGGCAGAGCGCACTCAACCAGGCCTTGGCCGCGCAAGGCAAATAAGTCGAATCACTGCTCGGTCGCGGCCGAGCCGAATTGAAGTGCGGCAAAGGATCGCTCCGGAATCGCCGCGCCGAGGCAGTTCAGCTGGCCACGCCTAATTCCGCGCGTTCCTGGGTGTCGCGGGCGGTTTGCGTCTGATTCTGCGGCAGCGCCAGGCGCAATACCTCTTCCATGCTCTGCACATAATGCAGGTTGAGCCCGGAAAGCTGTTCCTGATTCAGGTCTTCTTCCACATTTTGCCGGTTTTCGCGCGGGAGCAGAATCGTATCAATGCCGGCGCGCTTGGCGGCCAGGACTTTTTCCTTGACTCCGCCGATGGGCAGGACATCGCCCGAAAGCGTCAGCTCGCCCGTCATGGCCAGTTTTGGGTGCACCGGCTGGTTGGTCAGAAGCGAGGCCAGGGCCATCGCCATGGTGATGCCGGCCGAAGGTCCGTCTTTGGGGATGGCGCCGGCGGGCACGTGAATGTGTATGTCATGCTCCTTGAAGAAATCATCCTCAATATTCAGCCGGGAGGCGTGGGATCGGACCCAGGTGAGGGCGGCCTGCATGGACTCCTGCATGACCTGGCCCAGATGCCCGGTCATGGTAAAGCCTTTGCCGCCCTTCATCTGATTCGCCTCGACAAATAAAATATCGCCGCCGGTGGGGGTCCAGGCCAGGCCTACGGCTACGCCCGGCCGGCGGGTGCGTTCGGCGATTTCGGTTTCCACCCGCACCTTGGGACCACCCAGAAATTCCCGGATCAGTTCGGGCGTCACCTGCAGCGGACCGGTATGCTTGCCTTCGGCGATCCGGCGGGCGTATTTGCGGATGATGGTTCCAATCTGGCGCTCGAGCCCACGCACGCCGGCTTCCCGGGTATAGTGGCGAATTAAATAATCCAAGGCGTCGGCGGGGAAAGCGACCTGATCGGTTTGAACGCCATTTTCCTCGCATTGCTTGGCGATCAGATAGCGCAGGGCAATATGGCGCTTTTCTTCTTCCGTATAGCCGCTCAACTCGATGGTTTCCATGCGGTCGCGCAATGGCTCGGGAATGGTATCGAGCATATTCGCGGTGGTAATAAACAGGACTTTGGACAAGTCAAACGGCACATCGAGATAATTGTCGCGAAAGGCAAAGTTCTGCTCGGGATCCAGCACCTCGAGCAAGGCCGATGTGGGATCGCCGCGGAAATCCCGGCCAATTTTGTCTACTTCATCGAGCATAAAGACGGGATCATTGGCCCCGGCCCGGCGGATACCCTGAATGATTTGGCCCGGCAAGGCGCCGATATATGTGCGGCGATGGCCGCGGATTTCGGCTTCATCGTGCATGCCGCCGAGCGATAAACGAAAAAATTTGCGGCCCAGGGAACGTGCAATGGAGCGGCCGAGCGAGGTTTTGCCCACGCCGGGAGGTCCGACAAAACACAGAATGGGTCCCTTCATCGCGGGATTGAGCCGGCGCACGGCGAGAAAATCCAGAATGCGGTCCTTGACCTTCTCCAGATCATAGTGGTCCTGATTCAGCACCTCGGCGGCTTTCTCCAGATTAATTTCCCCCGCCGTGCTTTGGCTCCAGGGCAGAACCGTCAGCCATTCGATATAGTTGCGGGTCACCGAATAATCAGCGGCGGCCGGGGACATACGGCTCAGGCGCTGCAACTCACGCAGCGCCTCGGCCTTGATCTCATCCGGCATGCCGGCGTCTTCAATTTTTTTCTTCAGATCCTCGCTTTCCCGCTGATTTTCGTCGCCCTCGCCCAATTCCTTCTGGATGGCTTTCATCTGTTCGCGCAGAAAGTACTCCCGCTGCGATTGCTGCACCTGGTCCTGCACTTCGCTTTGAATTTTGGTGCGCAGCTGCAATACCTCCAGCTCGCGCGACAAATGCCGGTTCACCATCTGCAGGCGCGTGCCGTCGTCGGCGGTTTCAAGCAGTTCCTGTTTATCATTGGTGGCGAGCGACGGCAAAGATGACGCAACGAAATCGGCCATCCGGCCGGCATCCTCAATGCTGCCCGCCAGCGCCTGAAGTTCATCGCTGAGATTCGGAGAAAGCTCAACAATCTGCTGAAATACGGCGACTACATTGCGCTGCAGGGCTTCCGTTTCCGGCGAACTGAGCTGGGGCGTGGTTGTAATCAGCTCCACTTCGGCGGTCAGAAACGGCTCCAGTTGCCGCCATCCGGCTACGCGGGCCCGGGAAACGCCTTCGGTGAAGATGAAGAGCGTTTGATTGGGCATTTTTACAATTTTATGGACGAGTGCGACGGTGCCCACCTGATACATATCGGCGGGTTTGGGGCTTTCCACATGGGCATCACGCTGGGCGACGACCAGCATCATTTTATCCTCGCCCAATGATTCCATCAGATTAATGGACGAAGCCCGGCCGACGGTCAATGGCAAAACGGCATGGGGAAAAAGCACGGTTTCCCGGACAGGAAGAACCGGCAAAATTTTCGGAATTTCGACGGGTTTTGTCATGGCAATTCTTGATTATATCATTGATATATTTTCTCAGCCTCTTTATAGCAACCAAGGACTTTTAGCACCTCCGACATCTCGTCTAGATGCCGCAAGGCATTGCAAATGCCAGGATCGCGAAGGTTTCCCCGAAAATCCAGATAAAAGCTGTACTCCCAAGGCTTTCCGGCGATCGGGCGGGATTCAATTCTGGTCAGATCAATGGCCCGTAAAGCGAAGGCGGCCAAGGCTTTAAATAGCGCCCCCGGGCGGTTGGCGGTGATAAAAACGATGGAAATTTTATTGCCATGCGCCACTGGGCTGGGCGACCTGCCGAGCAGGACAAAACGGGTGTAGTTCTGAGGATTGTCTTCGATGCCTCGATATAAAATCCGGGCGCCGTAGGCGCGCGCCGCGGGTTCGCCGGCGATGGCAGCGGTGGCGGGCGGGCGTTCCCGCATTAAATGCTTAACGCTGCCGGCGGTGTCGTAATAGGCCTCGGCCTGCCAGCGCGGATGACGGAGGAGAAAATCGCGGCATTGCTGCAGGGCCACCGGATGCGATAGAACGCGGCGAATGGCACGCGCGCTTTGCCCGGGGGGCACGATGAGGTGATGGCGAATGCGCAGCCGCAGCTCAGCCTGAATATGGACGGGATGGATGCGGAGCCAGTCATAGTTTTCGCCCACCGCGCCGGCCAGGCTGTTTTCGATGGGCATCAGCGCCCGGTCCACGCGGGCGTCCATAAGCGCCTGAAAAGCCTCGGCAAAGCTGGCGCAATATCGCATGCGCGCGGCGGGGCTTAAATGCAGCGCCGCAGCTTCACTAAAGGAGCCCTTTTCACCCTGGATGGCAATGCGCATGGTGTTGATCTTACCGTGACCGGCTATTTTCTGCTGGCCCGGTAGGGATGGCGCAGAAAACGCCGCGCGGCTTTTCCCGCCGGGGTGTGGCGGCCGCGGGCCAGGGCGCGGCGGTAATCCGCAACGGCCGCGGGGCGGCGGCCCAGCAGGTCTTCCATCTGCCCTGCGGCCAGCCAGGCCGCCTGGCGATATCGGGGATAGGTAATGGGCGCGTGCGCGGCCAGCAGAAAATCGTGCAAAGCCTGCAAATATTGCGAATAGAGCCAATGGATATGGCCGAGCGCGTACCAGACTTTATCCAGCGGCGCGCGCTGGTACCCGGCCGCATGGGCCTGCGCGCGCCGCAGAATGGCATGATATTGCGCCAGCGCGGCCTGGTGCTGGCCCGCGGCTTCCTCGGCGCCCGCCAACTCCACCGCAAAGAGCACGTTGCGGGGGTATTGCCGGCTTAAATCCGCCAGAATGGGAACCGCCTGGGCGTTCCAGCCCTCGCGCCGATAGATAACGGCTAGAAGCACCAGGGCATCGCTGCGGGTATTTTCGCCATGGGCGGCGACATATTGAATTTCGGCGATGCCTTTTTTCTTGCTGCCGCTGTAACCGACAAAATGCGCCAGCAGTTTTTCCGTCCAGGGCAGGCTGCCAGCCACGAATTGCTGCACCCCCAGAATCAGCCGGGGATCCACAAAGCCAGGGTCGAGTTTGACCGCTTTGGAGGCCTGTGCGCGGGCATGCAGCGCATCGTGGAGGGCGGCGAAATACGCCTTGCGCAGGGCAAAATCACAACTGCCGCGCAAAGCCCAGGCGGCAGCGGCATTATAACGGGCATGGGCGTCGTCGGGATGAACTCGAATCTGCTCCCGGGCCAGCCGCAGGGCGCGCTGATTGTCCCGGTAAAATGCCGCTAACGCCCGGGGATCGGGTTTCGGCAGCGGCACCTCCAAAAATGGATTGCCATGGCCATACAGCTGGCTTTCCAGCGCCCCGATACGGTACATCTCCAGGTACAGCCGCGCTTCGGCCACTCGGTTCCAAGCGGCGGAATTCCAGGGCTGACGATGGGCCAGAGTTTGAAAATCGTGCAATGCACGGCGGTATTCAAGATTATAAAAATGATTAAACCCGCGTGCCTGGAGCTTCTGTATTGCGACCGATTCGGCATGCTGGCCCCGGGTGTTCTGGGCCAGGCCTGATGCCGCCAGCCAACACCCGACCAGCAGCATGAAAGGGCATCGAAGCGGGCTTTTTCTCTGCCCCGGAACCTTGCACCTCATACCGCTGGACCGTATTGTCATCAGGAAGGGGATTCGGTCGTCGCAACGCCGCGGCACGCGGGCGCCATGCGCCATTGGCCCTATTTGAATTTTATCTTGAATTCACCTCCTTCTGGCCTGAGTTCATTCAAGCGGGTGGGCTACAATAAAGAAATTCTCGGAGGTTTATTCCGTTCAGCCGCCTGGCCGGGCCGGAATCGCCATGAAACAAATTTTATTGACATGGGGACCTGTAACCCTTGTCTGCGCGATGATCTTTATCCTGTCCGCGGATGCGCATTCCGGGCAGCATAGCCAGGCGCTGCTGGGCTGGATTCTGAGTTGGCTGCATGTCCGGAATCATGCCCGCATGTCCGCATTCGAAGAACCCTTTCGCAAACTGGGCCACGTTGTGGTGTACAGTCTGCTGGCGATCTTCAGTTGGCGCGCATTCAATTTCTGGAAGCAGAAGAAACGACGGTCAAGGATGCCGCCATTTTTATGGACGCTGCTGCTGCTGGTGCTCTATGCGGCCAGCGATGAATGGCACCAAACCTTTGTTCCCACCCGCTCCGGCAGCGTTCGCGATGTCGTCGTGGACACGCTGGGCGGACTGTTCGGACTGGGTTTGTACTTGGGTTGCAGCAAATGGCTGTGGCCACGCCGGGCCGAATCATTCGACCAGGAATATGAGCTTTCGGCCATGGAATAATATTCCCGCCATATTTTGACTGGATAGATTCGAGCCTCCGGGTTCAATGCACAAAACGGCGGCGTGGCCGTTCCTTTGCCAAGCGGGGCAGCCGCTTTTATGCTTTGGCTCAGGGGCGGACTGCCGTTATAATTTGAAAACAGAAAGTGTCTACGAGTTGACGGTTCCGGCAAGGAAAAGCATGAAACGTTCCGCATGGTTCATTCTGGCGATCGTGGCGGCCTGGAGCAGTTCCGGGTGTTTCATTTTTCCCCACCCCAACCTCAACCCGCTCGCCAGTGTTAACTCCGTCCAGCCGGACAAGCAGCTCTACAATCGCGCCATGACGGCCATGTCGGAGGGCAAATACACGGTCAGCCGGCTGCTGCTGCAAACCCTGATCAATACCTATCCCGACAGCCCCTATCTGGCGCACGCCAAAATGGCCATGGGCGACAGCTGGTACCGGGAAGGCGGCGTTGAGGGCCTGGCCCAGGCCGATGCGCAATACCGTGACTTCATCACCTTTTTTCCGACCATGCCGGAAGCGTCGGAAGCCCAGCTGAAGATCGCCAAAATTCAGTACATGCAGATCCAAAAGCCCGACCGCGATCCCACGCATGCTTATCGCGCGCAGCGGGCCTTGCGGAATTTCATGCTGAATTATCCCAACAGCCCGCTGCGGAATCAGGCCCTGGAACTGTTGCGCAAGGTGCAGGAAGTGCTGGCGACGCGTGACTACCGCATTGCCAAATTCTATGCTCTGCAGGGCAACTACCGCGCGGTGCAGTCCCGGTTGCGCGATGTGATTGCGCACTATCCCCTCTTCAGCAAGGGTGACCGCGCCACGGAACTGCTGGCCAAATCTTATCTCATCACCTCTTCCCGTTATGCCGCGGCCCTGCGCCTGGAGCGGCAGCAACACCTGATCAACCCCGAGCTGGCAAAAGATCTGCGGGCCGATGCCGCCAGCGACCGGCAGCAAGCCATTGTTTTTTTAAAATTTCTGGTGGAGCGTTACCCTGTGAGCCGGCCCGCTCGGTATGCCCGGCGCGAACTGCTGACGCTGCACCAGACGGTGCCCACCCCCAGTGCGGAAGAAATTGCGTTTAATCGCCGGGAAATTCAGCTGCGCAAAAAACCGACAAAACTGCAGATTATTGCCGGCATTTTGCATTCCGTGCCCAATGGAACATTTATGCGCGCCGATCGCATAGGCACGCCGTCCCTGACCCGGCAAACGGTGGCTGATGTCCTGAACCAGGAAAACAGCCGTGAGCAGAGCTCCATGCAACTGGCCAGTAATGCCACCGGAGGCGTGAGCGGTCAGATTCAATTGGAAAATTTATCGAACGCCGGCTTGAAACCGATGAATAATTCCCTGACCGCGGTCGAGGGCTCCGATGCCAACGATCCCCGGGCGTTGCCGGCCGTGCAAGGCAACATACTGCAGGCGCAAGCTCACAATCTGGTCACCCCCAACCAGATTGACCGGCAAAAGCAGTTGCGGCTGATGGCGGCCGAGTTAAAGGCCAACGTGCCTGATGTTCAAGCCCTGCAACATAAACCGCCGTCGCTGCTGGCCAAAATTTTTTAAGGGGCCAGAAAAGCCGGAATCCCCAGGCTCTGTAAATGGCGGAGGGCGGACTCGGCCTGCTCCCGGTTTTCGAAAGGCCCGGCCTGAACCCGGTAGTAATGATTGGATGATCCCGCTGCCGTGCCCGGCGGCAGCAACTGGACCGGTAAGCCAATTTTTTTGAGCCGCGAAGCCATCCCTTGGGCATTGCTCTTGAGCCTGCCGGCAAACACCTGAACCGCATAGACCCTGGCCCGAGAAGCCCGCATTTCCGCCGGTGGAAGCCGGGATGTTTCGGGCTTTGAAGATGTGATTGGACGAGTCAAGCGCACCGGCGCCGCAGCTGTGTTCCCCGCTGGAAAACGGGGCGCCGGCACGGCCGTGGCGAGGGAGGATGCCGCCGCATTCCGCATGGGATTTGCCGCTGGCCCCGAGGGGCTGCTTTTCAGCTCGCCAGCCGCAGCATCCAGGCGGCGATGCAGCCAGCCGGCTTGCCGCAATGCATTTTCTCCGGCTCGAAACCCGAGAACATAAAAAATCAGCCCCGAAACAACCGCGGCGCCCAACAGCGCGGCGATCCAAGAATGGGTGCTGGTTCGGCCGCCGGCAAAAACTGGATTGTCCCCGGACGATGGCTGGCGGGGAAATTTACTTAATAACGGCATGATAACCCGCCGCCATCAGCCGGGCGCGCATTGCCTGTGCTTGTTGCAATTGACTATAGGGCCCAATTTGAACTTTGTAATAGGGATTGCCCGGAGCGGGAGCAACCATAAAAACCGGATATTGCCGGGCTTTTAAAGCTGCCGCCAGGCTCAGCGCATCGCTGTTGCGAAGACCGGCAAATACCTGAACCGCATACTTTTTCTTGCCAGCGGCCGCGCCCGCTGTGACTGGGCTGGGCTGCGGGGGATTCGCTGATGGCCCGGATGCCGGCTGCGACTGCGTCGGCAAGGCAAGACTGGAATCGCCCAGGGCATTGGAATTTGCAGCCGCGGCATACACCGGTGCCGGGCTGGTGGAATTAGGCACCTGCCCCTGTTCCGCCTGACTTAGATTGGCCGCATTGGGCGGCTGGGCTTTGGAAGCACTGTCCTGATTCGATGGATTGGCGGAAAACGGGAGAGCAGCAGTAAATCCCGGAGCGCTGGCATGGGAGATTGGCTGCGCCATGGCGGGGGCGGTTTGGGCCGGAGCCGCCGTCAGTAAAGGCGCGGCATGCCGGCCCACGGTATACCCCAGCGCATAAAACAACCCGCACAGAACCGCCAGGCAGGCCATGAATATCAATATGCTGCGCGGGCCCAGCTCAAATTGCACATCCTGTTCGGAACGTGCCCGGCCTGGCCGGGCGGATCGAGGCTCATCTTCCAGACGATAGCGCATAAGGTTCAGGATTTGGCGCCGGGCAGGCGCGACAGCAGGCCTTGAATCAAATCAATCGGCAGGGGAAACACAATGGTGGAATTCTTTTCGGTGGCGATTTCAGAAAGGGTTTGCAGATAGCGCAACTGCAAAGTCACCGGCTGTTTGCCGATGATTTCCGCGGCATCGGCCAGCCGCTGCGAGGCCGCATACTCGCCTTCGGCGTGAATGATCTTGGCCCGCTTTTCCCGCTCCGCTTCCGCCTGCCGGGCAATCGCGCGCTGGAGTGTTTCGGGCAGATCCACGGCTTTAATGGCAACGTCGGTGACTTTGACTCCCCAGGGCTCGGTGCGTTCATCAAGGATGGCCTGCAGGCGCACGTTCATTTTTTCCCGCGATGACAGCAGATCATCAAAATCCACTTCTCCCAGCACCGAGCGCAGGGTGGTTTGCGCGAACTGCGAGCTGGCGAAGCGGAAATTCTGCACTTCGACCACGCATTTCAGCGGATCCACGACGCGAAAGTAGACCACCGCGGTCACCGTGGCGGTGACGTTGTCGCGCGTGATGATGTCCTGCGGCGGCACATCCAGGGTATCCACGCGCAGCGAAATCCGGCGATAGTTGTCCACCAGCGGAATGATGATCACAATGCCCGGACCTTTGGGATGGGCAATGAGCCGGCCCAGGCGAAACACCACCAGCCGCTCGTACTCCGGCACGATTTTGATGGCCGCCAGCAAAAATATAATGACGACGACGGCAAAGATCAGCAGTCCCACATTTCACCTCGCTCCGGAGCATGGCATCTCAATCCAATGCCAGATCAGGTTCCCTTCGATTTTACTCCTTTGGTGGATTGAGAGCAGCCGCCTGGGGAAAAGGACCGGAATCCGGTTTATCACTCAGCGGTTCCACGTCCAACTGGAGCCCTTGCACCGCGCGAATGCGCACGCTGGCGCCGGCGGCGACCGGTTGGCGAGCCAGCGCCTGCCAGTTTTCCCCTGCCACCGTCACAATACCCATGGGCGCCAGATCCGTGCGCGCAATCCCGAGCTTTCCCGCCATGGCTTCCACCCCGCTCAGGCGTTTGGCATGGCGGGAGCGCAGCACTGCGCGCAGGACTGCCACCATAATCAGTCCGAGGCCGGCCGCCAGCCCTCCAGCTTCGGCCCAGCCGATCCGCATGGCGGGAATGGGAGATGAAATCAAAAATACGGCGCCTAAAGTCAGCGCAATTCCGCCGCCGATGGCCCAGATGCCGTGGGCGGGAAATTTTGCTTCCACGGCA
>JAKAZV010000158.1 GCA_021826505.1 Acidobacteriota bacterium
ATCATCAGGAAGTGATGGAAATCGGCGCCCGCGCGCAAACCCAGATTTCCTGTTGGCTATCCGCCCTGGCTCCGGCATTGCCGGCCATGGAGCGGCGTAGCCGCATTTGAAATGCGCGGCGCAGCCGCATTTGAAACTCGCGGCGCGGCCGCTTTTAAGAAATGCGTAATGATGAACACCTCAACAACTGAACTCGATCGGCAGTGGCTGCAGATGATGGAACTGGCGCAACAGGCGCGGCGGCGCGCCCATGCTCCCTTTTCCAGGTTTCAAGTGGGTGCCGTGGCGGCCGCTTCCAATGGCAAGTTATATGCCGGCTGCAATGTGGAAAACGCCAGCTATGGGCTGACGGTCTGCGCCGAACGGGTGGCAATATGGAAGGCGATCTCAGAAGGAGATTCTCAATTCACGCGCCTGGCCGTGGCCGCCGACACCCCGACATTGACCCCGCCCTGCGGCGCCTGCCGGCAGATCATCTGGGAATTTTGCGGTGACATTCCAATACTTATGACAAATCTGGAAAACCAATGGGAGATCCTTTCCTGCCGGGAACTGCTGCCCCGGGCATTTGATGCGAAGTTTTTATAAGATAGCAAGGCTGCTTTTTTGCTTCGTCATTCCAGCCTTCGGCCACGTGGTATAAATAAAGGGCCGGCAGCTATCAAGGCTCGGCCAGTGCGACGCAGGGCAAAACCCTTACAATTCCTGTAAAAACCGGGCTTTTACGGATGATTAATACCGGATTTGTCACCCCCCCGTTTGGGGGATGGTAATGCTATCCACTTTTTGCCTAAACTTCGTGAGTCACTACGTCTATGAGTGACTGGAGCTAAAGATGGAGGCTGCTGCCCTAATCCGAGCGCTGCCGGAAACTGAAAAAGATTCCGCCGGCGCCACGGCAGGATCGGTTCTGGTCATCGAGGACGATCTGCATATTCAGAGAAGCGTCAGCTATCACCTTACCCGGCATGGATATCAGGTCACGGCCAGCAGTGATGGCGAGGAAGGCTTGAAGTTCGCGCTCGCGCATAGCTATCAGGTTATCGTTCTCGACCTGATGCTGCCCAAAGTGGATGGAATGACGATATGCCGAAAGTTGCGTGAGCACAATCCGCGGGTGCCGATTCTGATCGTGACCGCGCGCGGCTCCGAGCTGGATCGGGTGACCGGGCTGGAGCTGGGAGCGGATGATTACATATGCAAACCCTTCGGCCCGGCGGAACTGGAAGCCCGCATTCGCGCCGTGCTGCGGCGGCTGGATACACAAACCCAGACCGGACGGGAGCTCGTGCATGGCCCTTTACGGCTCGACTGTCATCTGCGTCAGCTCTATATCGGAGATCATGTGGTGCGGCTTACGGGCAAGGAATTTGAGCTGCTGTTGTTACTATTCCGCAATCCTGGCCGGCTGTTTCCGCGCGCCGCCATTCTGCCGCGCATCTGGGGCCAGAGCTACGACGGCTATCATCGCAACGTGGATGCGCTGATCAACCGCTTGCGGAGCAAGATGGAAACGTATGCCGATGTGGAACAGCCCTGGCTGGAATGCGTGTATGGCCTGGGATACCGGCTGAATCTGGAAGCGATCCGGCCTCCGCGCGGTCTGGCGCGCGCGCCAGGCGGGGAGCGTAAATCATCAGGAGCATCATGAGCGGTCAGAGGACCAAGGCGAACGCGGTCCGGAGTGCGCCTGAAATAACGGTGTTGCAAGTCGCGGAAATGCGCGCTTTGGAACAGGCGCACCGGCGCCTGGACTATGCCAACCAGTTTCATGAAATCTGGCTGGGGCTGACCTGCCTGGGTTTGGGATTCAGCCGCTGGATTTTACAGGCGCACTTTTCCTACATTATTCCGGCGCTGGTGGGCACGTTATTTTTCATCAGCGTCAGCTTTCCCCGCATCAGCCGGCGAAGCCGCGATCTGGCGCAATTAAGGCAGTGGGCCACTCTCTATATAGGGCTGGAAATTGTGGTTTTCAGCCTGCTTGTGCATGCCCTGGGCATTTACAGCGTTGTCTGGATTCTCTATCTGCTCACGATCCAATACGGTTATTACATTCTGCCCCTAAAAAACGCCACCGGGCTGGCCTTATTCGCCATGGCGGCCTATATCGGGATCGCGGTGCTTGGCCGCGGCCAGCCCTATCACGTTTATGCCTTCGGAACCAGTTCCTATGCCGGACTGGTGGCATTGCGGCTGGTTTTTTTCGCGTTTTTCGCCCTGGCCAATCATCGCTTCGCGGGCACGCTGGGCGCCCGCTCCGAGGCCCTGGATCAGGCGAATCATTCCCTGCGTGAATCCGGAAAAGCGCTGCGGCGCCAGCATGAAGAACTGGAGCGAGAAGTTAGGAAGCGCACGCAGGACCTAAGTCAGGCCTATGAAAATACGGAGAAGCTGAATGAACATTTGCGGCGCATGAACCGGCTGCAGGTTAATTTTATCGCCAGCGTATCGCATGAGCTGCGGACTCCGTTAACTTCCATCCGGTCATTTGCAGAACTGCTGCGCGACTATCCCGACGAAACACCGGCCACCCAGCGTGAATTTCTGGAAATTATACTGTCCGAGGGCCGCCGGCTGGAGCGGCTGATTTGCGACCTGCTGGATCTGGCGACACTCGAAACCGGCGGCATGCGTTTTCATTTTGCCGTTTTTGATCCCCGGGAATTGCTGCAGACGGCGGCCGACCTGATGCGCAGCCTGTTTACGCGCAAGCAACTGGATTTGGCGCTGGACATTCCGGAGGAGTTACCGCCGATTACGGGAGATCGCGATCGGTTGCTGCAAGTGCTGACCAATCTTTTGCATAATGCCCTGAAGTTTACCGAGCAGGGAGGAGCACAGATGGGCGCCAGCTGCCATGGCGAAGTTCTGGAATTTTATGTGGCCGATACCGGTTGCGGCGTGCCGGCGGCCGACCGGGGGAAAATTTTTGACCGCTTTCATCAAGGCCTGGGCTCGCTGAGCGACAAGCCGGCTGGAACCGGGCTGGGGCTTTCGATATGCCGTCAGATCATCGAACATCATGGCGGCCACATTTGGGTGGAAAGCCCGGAGGATGGAGGGAGCTTTTTCCGGTGTTGGTTACCCTTAGTCCAGCCGATGACCGCTTCGGCAAACAGCGGCTGGCTGCAGAATTTTTCCGCCGGAGAAGCGGCATCTCATGGAATTTGAGCGACGCACCCGCTTTACGGCTTGACAGTCCCATCGAAAGGAAATCCGGGAGATGGCAATGCATATTGCGTTTTTAGGCTTGGGCCGCATGGGCAAACCTATGGCGGCCAGGCTGTTGCAGGCCGGTTATGAAGTCACGATTTATAACCGCAATCCGGCGCCGGCGGATGAACTGGCGCGGCAAGGCGCGCGCAAAGCCGTGACCCCGGCCGATGCGGCCGCCGGCGCGGCGATTGCCATCACCATGCTGGCCGACGATGCCGCGGCGCGCGCGGTGCTGGGGCTGGACGCGAAGCCGGCAACAAGCGGCCGCGGCTTGCTGGCCGGCTTGCGCGAAGGTGGCGTGCATATTTCCATGAGCACGCTGGGACTAGATTGCATACGCGAGATGGCGCAGGCCCATGCCCGGCATCGGCAAGGATTCATCGCGGCGCCGGTATTTGGACGACCCGAAGCCGCCGCGGCGGGCAAGTTATGGGTGCTGGCGGCTGGAGCGGCGAAAGATCTGGAGATCTGCCGGCCGGTGCTGCGGGCATTCGGCCAAGGCGTGCTGGAGGTGGGAGACGATCCAGCGGCGGCTAATGTCGTGAAAATTGCGGGGAATTTTACCTTGGCAGCCATGCTGGAGACGCTCGGCGAGGCCATGGCGCTGGTGAGACAAGCCGGAATCGCGCCGGCGCAATTTCTCGATATTATTCAGCGCATATACCAGTCGCCGGTGTACCAGAATTACGGGACCCTGATCGCGGAACAGCGCTTTGAGCCTGCCGGATTCATCCTCCGGCTGGGATTGAAAGATGCCAGTCTGACTTGCCAGACCGCCGGCCAGCTCGGGCAAATGATGCCGCTGGCCGGATTGGTGCGCGACCGTCTGCAGTCAGCCATGGAACGCGGCTGGGGAGAAAAGGATTGGTCGGCGTTTTCGAGCCAATGAGGAAAGCGGCGCAGCCGCTTTTATGAACGTCCGCAATTAAATTTTTTCGGCGATGGATTGGGCCTGAGTGAATAGCTGCAGATAATCGGGGCCTCCGGCCTTGGAATCGGTGCCCGAAAGGTTAAAGCCGCCAAAGGGATGCGCGCCGACCATGGCACCGGTGCATTTGCGGTTGAGATATAAATTTCCGGCATGGAAGTCGCGCCGCGCCAGTGCCAGATTTTGCGGATCGCGGCTATAA
>JAKAZV010000044.1 GCA_021826505.1 Acidobacteriota bacterium
AGAGGCGCGGCCGCTTTAATGCTCCGGCGCAGGCAGTTTCATAAACACCCGGCCGCGCGAAGGCATCGGCCCGCGATCTCGCGCTGACGCTGCAGCGCGGCTCGGCCGTTACCACTGTGAGAAGCAACCATGCTGACGGCGAAAAATAAAATGAGAACCGGCGCGAGCCTTGTCATCGCTTTGCTGGGATTGATGATTGCGGCTTGCAGTCTTTCTTCACCCACTCCCGGACGGGTTTCGGCGCACGCGCCGAACATCGACACCGTGCCCTATGACAAGCTGGGCGCCAGCATACGGCTGGGGCGAAAGCTGGTTCAGGCCACTCCGATTTATGCCCGGCGATATACCGGCAACGAACTCAGTTGCGCCGATTGCCATTTAAAAGATGGCACGCAGGCAAACGCCGCGCCATTTGCCGGCCTGAGCGGAGATTTTCCGGCCTGGAACCAGCGGGCCGGCAGAGTCATCACCTTAGCCGAGCGGATAGAGGAATGTTTCGTGCGCAGCGAAAATGGCCGGCCTTTGCCGGCGGATGGACGCCGCATGACGGCATTGCTTGCCTATATGCAGTGGCTGTCGCGGGACGTGCCGGCGGGCAAAACGGTCCAGGGCCGCGGGTTTGCTCCGCTGCCGCCGCCGGCGGCCGCGCCCAATCCCGCTGCCGGCCAGCATTTATACCGCGTGATCTGTGCCGCTTGCCATGGCCCGCAAGGCGGCGGCCAGCCGCCTCGGATTCCGCCGCTCTGGGGCCCCGGCTCTTATAATCAAGGCGCCGGCATGAATCAGATCGCCACCATGGCGGCCTTCGTGGTGCGCTGGATGCCGGCCAACCAGCCCGGCAGCCTGAGCCCGCAACAGGCCTATGACGTAGCGGCATATATTCATGGAAAGCCGCGCCCGAAGCTGGCGCCCCAGTACCGCAGCTATTAGCACTCACGGCCGGGACCGCACGGCAGAGCCAGTGCCAAGCAATTGTTTCACCTAAAAAAATAAAAGCGCGCGCCGGGTGCGTGCGGTCCGGACTGACGCTAGGGACGGATAATAAATAATCATGGCGGAGACAAGCTTACTTTGCCAGGTCCGGCCCCGCTATCTCTGGCGGGCGGGCGGGCGCGGGCTGGAGCTGGGCGCGCGGCCCTGGATCATGGCGATTTTGAACCTAACGCCCGATTCATTTTTCCCCGCCAGCCGGATTGAAAACGAAGCTGCTTTATTGACGCGGGCGGGCGCGGCGCTGGATGCCGGCGCGGACATTCTTGATCTGGGCGCCGAGTCCACACGGCCGGGAGCGGCGCCGGTGGACAGCAAGGCGGAACAAGCGCGGCTGCTGCCCGGGCTGCGCCGGTTGCGGGCGGAATGGCCTGAGGCGCTGCTCTCGGTGGACACGCGGCATGGCGAAACGGCGCGGACGGCGCTGGCCGAGGGCGCCGATATCATTAATGACGTTTCCGGACTGGAAGAAGCCGGGCTGGCGCGGGTGCTGTCCGGGAGCCGCTGCGGGGTGATCCTGATGCACCGGCGCGGCGAATTTGCCAGCATGCACCGGCTGCCGAAACTGGCGGATCCAGTGGCCACCGTGCGCGCCGGCTTAAAAGATTTGCTCGCGCGAGCGCAAACGGAGGGCATTGCGGCCGAACGGATCGTGCTCGACCCCGGATTCGGCTTCGGCAAGAACCGGGAGGAAAATTTTCCGCTGCTGGCGCGGCTGGCGGAATTTCATGAGCTGGGCAGGCCATTGCTGGCGGGACTATCGCGCAAATCATTTCTGGGGCTGGCCGCGGCCCGGCCGGAGCCAGCCGCACATGCCGCGCCAGGACTGCCGCCGGAAGCGCGGGAAGCCGCCACGCTGGCGGCGACGGCGATCGCGGCGCTGGCGGGCGCGCATATACACCGCGTGCATGATGCCGGCGCGGTTTTTCAGGCCCTGCAACTCGCCGAACGAGTGCGCGAGAGCTCCATGTATCATTAAAATTGATGGCTTCGATTCGCCCTTTTTCCGCACTGCGCTATGCCGCCGGCCGGGTACGCCCCGAGGATGTGCTCACGCAGCCCTACGACAAAATTTCTCCCGCCATGTATGCCGGCTATCTGGAGCGCAGCCCGTATAACCTGGCGCGGCTCATTTTGCCCATTCCGCCGAGTGATTCGCACGGCGGCTCGGCCGCAGTGGCGCAGGGAGAGCAAATTCCTCCGCCCTACACGCAAGCGGCGGAGCGGCTGCAAGCCTGGCGCCGCGAAGGCGTGCTGCGGCGGGATGAACGGCCCGGCATTTATCCCTACCGGCAGACATTCATTCCGCCCGGCAGCAGTCAAATCCATGTCCGGCAGGGATTGATCGGGCTGGGGCGGGTTGAACCCTATGAGAAGCGGATTGTGTTCCGGCACGAGCAGACGCTCTCGGGTCCGAAAGCCGACCGACGCTGGCTTTTGCGGGCCACACGCGCGCACTTTGGGCAGATATTCATGCTTTATGGCACGCCGGGCCAGAACCCGGAAACGGAGATCTGGGATCGAGTCCGGCAGCCGGTGGTGGACATCACCGATGAATTCGGGGTGCGCCATGAACTGTTTTATGAAGACGATGCCGCGGTGATCGGACGGCTGCAACAGGCGATGAGCGCCGAGACGCTGGTCATCGCCGACGGCCATCATCGCTACGAAACCGCGCTGGGCTTTTCCCAGGAAACCCGCGCGGGATCCGCGGCGCCCGAGGGAGCATTGCCGACCGACTGGGTCATGATGACGTTCATTCACCAGGAATCGCCCGGCTTAGTGGTGCTGCCCACGCATCGCGTGGTGCATGGCTTAGCGGGCTGGGACGCGCGGGCGCTGCTGGCCAGGCTGGGACAGTGGTTTCGCCTAGAACCCGTAGCCGCGCCGGCGAGCCAATGGCGCGAAGCCTGGCCGCGGCTGGAGGCAAAGTTGGACGTGCAAGCCGCGCCTCCGATCGCCACGCTGGCCATGGCGGGCGACGAACGCCTGCAGGCGCTGTATTTAAAACCCGAGTGCGACCGCGCGCAGCTATTGGCCGCCTATCCGGCCGCGCAACGCAATCTGGATCTGGCGCTGGCGCATGAATTGATTTTGCACCGCGGCCTGGAAATGACGCCCGAGGCGGTGCAACAGGGCGGCCATATCGCGTATTTGCGCGAGGCCGATGAAGCCTTGCGCCGCGTGATCGCGGGTGAAGCGCAGATGGCCATGCTGGTGCGGGCGATTCCGGCGCGGACGGTCTGCGAAGTGGCGCGGTCGGGAGGCGTAATGCCACAAAAGGCGACGGATTTTTATCCCAAGCTGCTGAGCGGGCTGACGATTTATGCAACCGGCGAATAGCGGCACAGCCGCTTTTTTTCTTCGCCATTCCAGCGTTCGGTCTTGCGCCGCGCGGTTTACCGGGTAATTTTCAGCCGCGTGGTGGCGTTTTCCAGCGCCTGATAGAGATAGCGTAACTGCACCGAAACCCCAGCCCAGTTTTTTTCCCGCAGCCGCTGCGCCAGTCCGGGCAGGCGGGCGGTGGAATAGCCGTTCGTGATGTTGGGAGCGAAGATCAGGTTTTTATAAAAGGGCCGGCCGGGCAAGCCGCGGTGATGCAAGAGGGTTTGCTCGAAGCCGGCCAGGGTCTGATTGAAGCGGGCCAGATTGGCGGCGTTGGCGTGGGGATGGGCGGCCGAGGCATTGAGCGCGGCCTCGGCGCGGGTGGTGAAGTTCACGGCCGCGCGCTCCAGTCCCTCGGCCGCGGCCGTAACGCGCGCCCAGTTCAGACTGGCGGCGGGAGTATTGGCCGCCCGGGTTTGCTCGGCCTGCAGATAGTTCATGATGGCCTGGGCATAGTCGGGCAGATCCAGCGGCAACAGCCGGGCATCTGCCATACGCAGAGTCAACAGCCCCAGAACGCGGGTGCAGGCCACGCCATAGTCAAAATGCGGATCGGCCTCGGTTTGAAAATAATGAAAGTCGTCATAGAGCGAGTGATAGACGCCGTAGGGACCGCTGAAGCTGAGATCGGCGGTTGCAATGCCCACATGATCGAGAAAAGGCTCGAAATCACTGCCGCCGCCGATGACATTGATACGCGGCAGAGTGGAAGCGGCGGGCGCTGCGGCCGGCGCGGTCATGGAGGGCGCCGCGGCGGGCTGGGCCGCGGAAGCGCAACTCCATGCCTGGAAGACGGTCTGCGCAGCGCAGCCGGAGAGCGGAAATACCGAACCCGTGGTGGTGACCGGAGGCGCGGGCACGGTCCGGGCGACGGAATAGATCAGCCGGCGCAGCGAAGGCACCGCACCGGGGGTGAAGTTGGGACCGTAATCACCTTCATCCAGATTGAAATAGGCAACCGCATTGCGGCGCAGGCCGGGCGTATGGCGCTCGGCATAATCGGTGGAACCGATCAGGGCAAATTCTTCGGCGTCCCAGGAACAGAGCTTGATGGTGCGGCGCGGCCGCCAGCCCTGGGCATATAAATGCCCCAGGCCGCGGGCCAGCGCCAATAACACCATGGTGCCGCTGTTGGGGTCCACGGCGCCGAAAGTCCAGGCATCGCGATGATTGCCGATCAGGACTTCGCCGGCATGGCGGCCGCGCATGGTTCCGATCACATCCCAGATGGTGCGGTATTTATAACTCATCACCAGATGGATATGGGCTTGCACCTGGAGGGTGCCGCCGAAGTGATACGTCACCGGCAAACCGCCCTGCCAGGCCTGGGGGGCGGGGCGGCCGGCCAGCGCCTCCAGAATCGGAGCGGCCGCCTGCCAGGAAAGAGGCGCGGTGGGGATGGTGGGCAGCGCCGCTTTCCAGGCCGCGGCCTCCCATGCCGGCGGCGCCTGCCCGGGCTTGAGCGGCGCGCCGGGATAGTTATTGTTGAGAATGGAGCCGCGCTGAATGCCGCTGGCCGGCCGCCAGGCGCCTTGCGGATAGGCAAGGCCGGCATGAAAGCCGTCATCGTTGGGGTCGGAATAGAGCAGGCAGCCGACCGCACCATGGACGGCGGCAAGCTGGGCCTTGATGCCGCGATAGGATTTGCCGTAGCGGGCCAGCACAATATCGCCGCGCACCGAGATGCCGTCCTGCTTCAGGACGGCGTAATCTTCGGGCAATCCGTAGTTGACATAGACAACCGGCGCGGTGACATCGCCCGAGGGTGAATAGGCGTTGAAGCCGATGACGGCGCTGCTCATGGCCGAAAAGCGGTCGCCGGTAATGGGAGCTTCGTAATTGGGCAATAACTGACGGTGATTGCTGATCGCGGTCACCCGCACCAGATGGGGATACGGCAGCCAGGCGAGATAGCGCACGATGCGCGTGCTCCAGCCGGAGGCGCGAAATACGCCGGCCACGTATTCGGCATTGGCGCGGTCGGCGGGAGTGCCGGCCATGTGCGGCTGGGCGGTCAAGACCTGCAGACTCTGGCGCAGGCTGGCCGGCTGCGGCAGGGCGAGGAAGCGCTCTTCCCAGGCCGCCTCAACGGTGCTTGACTGAGGCGTAAAGCCCCGCAACAGGTTCGGCGTGAATGACGGCGTGGCGGGAAGCTGGGCCGCGGCGGGCGCCGGCGGCGGGGAGGCCGGAGTTTGCGCGCGCAGGGAGATGACGAGCAGGCCGGCCAGCGCGATCCATGCGGCCCGGCAGATGTGCGTGCGCAAATTGGCGATTCCCATGGTTATTTTATCGGTTAAAAATTGCGGACCCAGCGATGCGCATGCGCGATCGCCAGCGCCGCCGGAGTCAGCGGCCCCTCATCGCTGGCGCCGGCGTTGGCTTGCACGTGGCGCGGCGAACGCATGCCCGGAATGACGGTAGAAACCACCGGCGACGAAAGGCAGAAGCGCAGCGCGATCGCGGGCAAATCTTCGGGGCGGATGCCGAGATCGCGGCACAGATGCTGGACGCGCTCCCAGACCTGGCGCTTGCGATCGCCGGCAAAGTAGAGATGGCGCCAGTCTTCAGCGGGAAAACTCGTATCGGGGCGGATCTGGCCGGTCAGTGAGCCTTCATCGAAAGGCACGCGGGCGATGACGCCAATGGAGCGGGCGGCGCAGACGGGAAACAGCTCATCATCGGGAGATTGATCGAACAGGTTATAGATAACCTGGACAACTTGAATCCGGCCGCTGGCCAAAGCCCGCAGCGAATTCGCGGGCTGATGATCATTGATCGAAATGCCGATGCAGCGCACCTTGCCCGCGGCCTTGATCTCGTCCACCGTGGCCAGCCATTCGGGATCGTCCGCCCAGGCGTCGTTCCAGACATGAAACTGGAACAGATCGAGCCTCTCGCGGCCGAGATTGCGCAGCGAATTTTCCAGACAGGCCAAAACGTGGGCGCGCGGAAAGACCTCGGCCAGCGTGCTTTGCGGGCGGGCCGGCCAGATCAGGTTTTTGGGTGGGACCTTGCTGGCGATGATGACCTCGGGCGAAGCGCCGAAGGCGCGGGCCAGCAGGCGCTCGCTATGGCCCTCGCCATAGGCCAGCGCGGTGTCAAAAAAGTTCACGCCCGCGTCCCGCGCGGCGTGCAGCGCGGCCAGCGATTGCGCGTCTTCGGCGCCAATCCATTGCCGGGCGCCGATGCCCCAGGCGCCATAACCGATTTCGCTGACTTGCAGGCCGGTGCAACCGAGAGAACGATAGCGCATGAAAAAATCCGGGACTCCGAAGTTCAGTCTAGCGCGAATAAATGATCTGAGCCATGCGACCTTTGGGAGATCGCTTGCCAGGCAGCGGCCTGAATGAGCGGATCATCGCCAAAGCCCGGGAGCCAATGAATATCAGGATTGGCCCGAAACCAGGTGAGCTGGCGCTTGGCGTAATGCCGCTGTTCGGCCTGGGCTTCGGCCAGCGCCAGCGGCACCGGCACATCGCGCAGAAGGATGTCGCAGGCTTGTTTATAGCCATGCGACTGGAATAAAGGCAGTGAGGCCGGATAGATTTCCAGCAGCCCGCGGGTTTCCTGCTGAATGCCGCCGGCGAACATGACGGCGGCGCGGGCTTCGATGCGTTCATAGAGCCGCGCCCGCGGAGGGTTCAGCCCGATCCAGAATGGACGCGCTTCGCTGAATTTTTCACTTCCCGCCTCGCGCCAGAGCTGGCTCATGGGCCGCCGGGCCAGCATGCGCACTTCCAGGGCGCGGATCAACTTCGGCAGATCGGCGGAAGCAATTTTATCGGCCGCTTCGGGGTCGAGGCGCCGCAGGAGCCGGTGCAGGCGATGCGGGCCTCCGTGAGTGGCCCGGTCGCGCAGGCGCGCGCGCAGCTCGGGCGCGGCGGCCGGGCCGGGAAATAAACCCTCGAGCAAAGCCCGAAGATAGAATCCGCTGCCACCTACCAGCAGCGGCAGACGGCCGCGGGCGGCGATGGCGCGGATGCGCGGCCGGGCCTGACGGGAATATTCACCGGCGCTCAAGGGCTGACGGGGATCAAATTCTCCGATGAAATGATGGGGAACGCGGGCCAGCTCCTCCGGAGTGGGTTTGGCGGTACCGAGGTCAAAATCCCGATAGAGCTGAACCGAATCGAAGCTGACGATTTCGGCGCTCAGACGCGAAGCCAGCTCGAGCGCCAGCGCGGTTTTGCCGCTGGCGGTGGGGCCGGCCAGTATCAGCAAGGGGATTTCAGGCCGCATTCTGCTAATGGTAGGTGAAGAAGAAGTGAGGAAGTGAAGAAACAAAGAGGCGGCGTTCGGTTAGTTTCGGGCAATTGCTGAAAGAAAACAGTGGGGCGGACTCCTCAGCGCGCGGCGACAAAGGTGAGCACGGTGCCGACGATGGCCAAGCCCATGGCCACAGCGGCCAGCCAGGTGGTGGGAATGCCCCAGCCGATGGAATCGGTGGTGCCGGCGGCATGGCGATGGATCACATCGGCAGCCAGAGACTGCCGTGAGGGCACAGAGAAACCAGCGGCCAGCAGCCGCGAGCGCAGGGCAGGCGGAGGCGAGAGGAGCTTGAAGTGGAAAGGCTGGAAGGAGGCGGCATATGGCATAGGCGCCGTTGCCGGAAGCGGATGCAATGCCACGGAAGGAAAGAGATTCCGGATGCGCGCCGCCGCGAGTGGAAATGGCGCGCGCGGGCGGAGTGATGCATAGCTGAGGTCAAGTGAAAAACCCCGGGGCCGGGGCATCCATCGAGGACCCTTCCAGCCGCGGGCGCTGCAAACGAGCGAGAAAGTCAGAATGGCGATTGAGATGGCCGAAAAACAACGAACCATGCGCGGCTGGAACCGGGGCGGCTCGGGAGGGGTGGAGTGGATTGAGGAATTCATGGCTGTAGATGCTCCTCGCCGCTGGATTTTCCGGCGATTTTCTGGAGAGGACGGCTGAGCACGGGAAACAAAGGAGTCAGGGCAAAATCAAGCCGGCGCCGGAGGGCCGAAGCCGGCAAGGGACGGTGGTTTTCAAAGACAATCTGATCATTCCAGGGATTGATGGCGATGCGGCTGCCGAGCGGCAGCACCGCGCGAACGGCGGGCGGGGCGGAAGCTGGAGCGGCGGCGGGAGCTTTCAGCTTCGCCAGCCGGACCAGCTGCATCAGACGCCTATGCACCACCATCGGATCGGCCAATAAGGGCTGCAGCAGGCGAGGAAGCCGCGGCGAAAATTCCGCCAGACGGCGCAGATAACGGGCCACCTGAGGCAATTGCGGGGCGTAGGGCGAAGCCGCCAGCAGTCGCCAGGCGCGCCGGTTGGCGGCAGCATTAGCGGCGGCGTGATGGCGCAGATCGAGCGCGCCGAGCAATAGGGCATCCGGCACCATCATGCGATCGGTAAAACCATAGTCGGGATTGAGCGACTGGCGCAGAACAATACGGGCCAGCTCATGCGCCAGCATGGCGGCCAGATCGGCCTCGCTGGGCAGGGTGTCAATCAGGCCGCGGCTCAATACAATGGTGTGACCGATGGCCAGGCTTTCGAGCGGGGTGGTCAGCAGCACGCGGCAGCGCACGGGAGGATAAATTTGCAGGCGGTTACTGACGATCAGATTATTGGCCACGGTGTCGAGCACATGATTCACCGGACCGCGCGGCGCCATCAGGCCGGCCCGTTCAAGCCGGCGCAACACGTTATTTTCCGCCTGGCGCTGCCACAATAGCTGGCTGCGCTCGGGAGAGCGGATCTGAACCCGGGGAGGCGGATCTTTGATCTGCGGGCCTTCGACGCGGATATGGGTGAACGACTGGCGGCCTCCGGCGTGGCGGAGATGGTAGCCCCAGAGCCGCATCTGGGCGCAAAAACGCAAGACGCGGTGCAGGCCGTATTGACGTCCGTTTTCTTCGCTATAGACATAAGCCGGCAGCCAGCCATGGACGCCGGCATCCACCCGCCAACTGTCGAAATGCAGGTACTGGCGGGTCCAACCGCCGCCCCAGAAGACGCCATTGAAACGCACCAGCATGTCATGCCGGCGAGTGACCCAGATGCGGCCCATGAAACCGCCGCTGGCGGCGGCGCGACGGGGCGCCACGTTGAAGACATAGCAGGAAACATGACCGAGATAGACGCGGCGGATGAACTCGAAGCGGTAATGCAGGCGATCAAAGTGCCGGGGGTCGGGAAAGAGCATGCGCACGAAGCCGTTGGGCAGAAAGCTGTATTGCCATTCGCGCTCAATCGGCCGGCTGAGCAGATCAGTGACCGGCCCCAGCCATTTGCGCCAGGTGGGGTAGGGACGGGGCAAAAAGCTGCGCAATTGAAAATGATGTCCATAGCGCAGCCGGCCAAGATAATAATCGTCGCCGTTGGGCCGGGCAGCCGAAGGGCGGGCGGGGTAAGTCTGGAGATAGATTTCGATACGCGGGCGCAGCTCGCGCATGCGGGCGGCCAGCTGCCGTTCCTGCCGCGCCATGCGATCCAGAATCAAATCCTGGCGGGAATGAGGTCGCGCTCCGGCGGCGAACGGGGCAAGCGCCAGGAACCACAGCACCCAGCGGCAGAGAAGACGAACGCGGCGGAAGTGCTCAGGGCAGTAGCCGGAAGCTGATGTAAAGCCGCACCCGCCAGGCGACCGGGCGATGATTGCGCCGGGCGGGAATAAAACGAATTTTTTGGGCAGCCTGCCAGGCCGCTTGATTGAGACCATCGGGAAGACCCCGCACGATACGCAAAATATGAATCTGGCCATGCGCCCCCAACCGGGCATCAAGCACGACGATGCCATGCACCTTTTGGCGCAGAGCCCGCACCGTATAAAACGGCCTTGGTTTATACAGAATGCGAGGAGGGACCAGCAAGGCTGCTTGCAAACCAGGCGGCACGGATAAATCTGGTTTCGCAATGGGCCGAGGGGCAGCCGGCGGTGGCAGAAACGCTCCGACATGCAGCCTGCCTCCGGAAGTGAATGCGGATGCCCTGGCTGGAGAATGAAAGCCTCCGATTTGCAGATTTCCCGCGGACGCTGCGGAGGCCGACGAACGGCGGACGGCAGCACCGAAGCTGCCGAGAGCAAGGGTATTGGCCGGAGCCTTGACCGCCAAAGGACGCAGGCCATTGGGAGAGCCAAACTGCCCTAATTGCATGGGTGAACGGGGGCGCGGGCGGGCGACCCAGCGCGGGGCGCGGGCATGCAAAGCCGGCATCAGGTCCCGTGCCATAGCCGGCAGCGGCGGCCGCAACCTGGCAATTACCGGAGCGGCCGCCAAGCGCGGGCGAGGCAGGGGCGCGGCGCGGCGCACTACCCAAAGACGGCGCGGAGCGGGCAGCGGGGAGCGCCGCACTGGATCATACGAAAGCGCCAAATACTGCACCGGCAGGGCGGCGATCTCATGGCGGGGCAACGGTTGCATGCGAGAGCCCCAGGCCACCAGTCCGATGAGAAGACCGAGCTGGGCCAGACAACTGCCACCCAATGACCAGCGGCGGCGCAACCGGCTGGCAGGTGAAATGTTTAACTGGCAGCCGAAGCTTTCACGGCCGGGAAAAGACGCCAATGACAACCAGACATGCCCGTTTGCGGATGAAAGCTCTTCCGACGCATGCAGTGATTCCACGCCAGACTCCCTGAAGAAAAACACTTGCCCGCGGTTGCGGACAGCAGTGGGCTGATTCGCGCAAGGACACGGGTTGGCCGCCCGGTTCAAATTTCTGGAAGGACTCCTGAGTGGATGCGCGAAGCGTGAAATCGGGTTGGGCAAAAGACAGCCGGCGCAGCCGCTTTTATTTACATGCGCGGACCGGCTGAAGACACAGCCGTTTTATGCACAGACGCGGCGGGAGTTTTCAGCAGCGCATTTGCCTCCGCATACGACGAAAGTTACATTCGCCGGCTCTTTTCCGCTTTCTGCCATCCAGGAACTCTGAATTCGCGTCTCAGCCGAGAGCATGTTGCGGATGGCACGTCTCATAAGATTCCCCGACGCGATGCTGCTGCTGGTTAGCATTGCCACGGCCGCGGCCTGGGGACAAAATCGCTACCGGCCTTGCCTGGGCTGCGCCGAACATGTCGAACTGCGCCAGCGCTGGCACAAACCCCTGCTCGAATTACTGGGCGCGCAGGTGGTGCTGTTTGGGGAAAACGACTGGCTGGAGGCGCGGGCGTCGCACATGGGTCTGTGCGAAAGCGATCCGCTGGCCCGCGGCCCGGCGCGGCCCGGCATTCCCGGTTGCCATGCCTTTTCCCTATCCCGCGCCCTGGTCCTCGAACTGCCGCTGGAAATTCTGATTTTTTACAGTCCCGCCTGGGGCCTGGCGCGGAGCGGGCATCCGCGCTGGGGCATGGCCTGGGGACTGGTGCCGATTCTGGCGCATGCCTGGGCCATTCGCCAGACGACGGAAGCCATTCATCAATGGGAACGGGAACAACTGCTGCTGCATTGACGCACCCGCGGCGGGATAGCTCTGCGGCCCCGCGGCGCCAAGCCGGGCTGAGCGGCCTGACTGGCGGCGTTTTATTCGGCGGCGAGGAATGCATGGCATGAAAGGCAGCCAGAAATTGAATCTGAAACGATGGGGCTTGGGCGTGCTGACTCTGGCGCTGGCCGGACTCTTCGGCTGTGGATCAAGCGTGCCGGTGGATCCGGTAGTGGCGATCTCACCGGGAGTGATTACCCTGCAGGCCGATATCGGCCAGCAGCAGTTTACGGCCGCCGTCAACAACGCTCCCGATATTGGAGTGGTCTGGCAGGTGAACGGTGTTTATGGCGGCAACGTGGTGTGGGGCACGATAACGCAAAAGGGCATGTACACAGCGCCGGCGATTGAGCCCACATCGGACCCGATCACGGTCAGCGCTGTCAGCGTGGCCAATGCCAACAGCCGGGCCAACGCCAGAGTAACGATTACGCCGCCGGTGCAGGTAACGCTCGCGCCCGCCAGCGCCGATATCACGATTCATCACACGGTCCAGTTCACGGCCACCGTTCTCAATGCCGCCAACACCGCCGTCACCTGGGCGGTGAACCAGATCGCAGGCGGATCGGCGACGTTTGGCGCCATTACTCCGCAAGGTCTATATACCGCGCCGGCGACGTTTCCCGGCCTGGCCACAGTGACGGTGACGGCGACCAGCGTGGCCGATCCCAAACAGTGGGCCAGCGCGCAGGTTTTGCTGGCCAATGGCGTCACAGTCAGCATTTCGCCCACCCAGGCCAGCCTGAATTTGAACTCCAGCCTGCAATTTCAAGCCACCGTGACGGGAACCACGAATGCAGGCGTGAACTGGAGCGTGAATAACGTGCCCGGCGGTAACGCAACTCTGGGCACGATTACTGACCAGGGAGTCTATACCGCGCCGGCCGCGCTGCCGGCGCCCAATACGGTGACGGTGACGGCAACAAGCCAGGCGGATACGACCGCGTCGGCCTCGGCGACGGTAAACATCACCGCGGGCCCTGCCAGTTTTTCGCTGAATCCGGCCAACTCGATGCTATCTCTCGCCAAAGGCACGAGCGGCAGTGTGACGCTGCAACTGCAAGCTTCGGCTGGATTTCCCTCGCCGATCAACTTAACCGCGACCACAGGTCTGCCGAATGTGCAGGCCGCCGTGACCCCGGCCCAGATGACGGCCAGCGGGACGGTGACCGTGAATGTGGAGGTCAGCAGCATCAGCCTGGCGGTGACGGCGGCGCCCATCACGATTACCGCCAGCACCACCGTTGCAGGACAGGCGCAGACGGCGACAGCCGATGTGAACCTGACGGTGCAGGGCTGGAAGGGCATTGTGAGCACGCTGGCGGGCGGTCCGGGAGGAGTAGGGTTTGAAGACGGCGCGGGCGCCACCGACGAACTTCAGGCCAATGCGATTACCAGCGACGGCGCGGGGACGTTGTATTTTCTCGACGGCGCGGGTTATGGGGTGCGCAGTGTGAGTCTGGCCTCGGGGACGGTCTCCACGCTGATCGGCTCGCCCTATACCTACCCCATCGCGGACGGCGAAGGCGCGGCCTGGGACGCGAACCGACAAACGGTTTATCTAGCCGACGCCAAGCTCAACCAGATTCGCAGCTTTACGCTGGGCGGCAACGCGACCCAGCTGGTGGCCGGCGGCAATCATGCCGGCGATGCCGACGGAGTGGGAAGCGCGGCGCTCTTCGACCAGCCGCATCAGATCACACTTTCCCCCGGCGGCTCAACTTTGTATGTCGCCGATACCGGCAACGACCTGATCCGCACCGTGGATTTGAATACGGGGGCGGTCAGCACCCTGGCCGGACAGGCAGGAATAGCGAAATCGGTGGATGGCGTGGGGACGGCGGCGGCATTTTGCCAGCCCTGGGGAGTGGCGCTGGATCCGACCGGCACTGATCTGTACGTCAGTGACAGATGCTCGAACCAGATTCGCGAAATCGCGCTGGCCAGCGATGCCGTGACGACGATTGCGGGCTCGGGCAGCGCGGGATTTTCCGATGGCCCGGCCCACAGCGCAACTTTTTCGTACTTGCACGGGCTGCAGGTGGATCCCGACGGCGCTTTACTTTATATTCTGGATAATAATGCGGTGCGGGCGCTGACTTTGACCGGCACGTCCACGGTGTTCACGCTGGCTGGGCAGGCAGCTCCCGGTTACGTCAACGGCACAGGCGCGCAAGCAACTTTCCAGGCCCCCCGGGCGGTTACGGTGATCGCCAACCTGAATGGCGCCAACACCTCTTCCCTGTTCATTGCCGATACCTGGAACGGCCTGATTCGCCGCCTGGATCTGGGCAATCCACTGACAGCAACCTCGATCGGCAATGCCGCAGTTACGGTCTCGACGATCGCCGGACAGACGCCCGACTGGGGCGGCAACAACGGCGCCGGCACCGGCGCCGGATACAGCGGCACTTCGACGGCGCAGTTCTATTTGCCCACCGACATAGCCACCGACGGCAAGACCGCTTATGTGCTGGACAGCAGCAATAACGCCATCCGGGCCATTGACCTGGCCACCACTCAGGTTTCGACGATCGCCGGCGGCTACTTTGGCGATCGCGACGGCGCCGCGGCCCAGGCCGCATTTCGCAACCCGCAGGCGCTGGCGCTGGCAGGACAAGATATATATATTTCCGACACCGGCAATAATGCCATCCGCGTATTGAATTTGAACGCCAACACCGTGACCACAGCGGCGGGAGGGACGGCCGGCTATACCGATGGCGCACTGGCCAGCGCGCGGTTTAATCATCCCTATGGCCTGGCAGTCAGCGCGGATGGAACAAAAATCTATGTTGCCGATACCGGCAATAACGCCATACGTCTGATTGACCTGAACGCGGGCACGGTCAGCACGCTGGCCGGCGGACCCACGCCCGGCGGCGCGGATGGGATTGGGACTGCGGCGCAATTTGACGAACCCGTGGGCGTGGCGCTGAGCAGCGATGGCAACACATTATATATTTCCGATTACCTCAACCATGTCATACGCGCCCTGAACCTGACCACCGACGCGGTCACCACGCTGGCGGGCAAAACCGGGGTTTGCGGCCATGCCGACGGCATGGGAACGGCAGCGGAGATGTGCACCCCCGGCCTGCTGGCGACCGACGGACATACCTTGTTCTGGGGCGACACCGCTGTGGGACTGCTGCGCTGCATGAATCTGACCAGCCTGCAGGTTTATACCCTGGCCGGAACTCCCGCGGTGTTGCATATGGTGGATGGAGCGTATCAGGAAGTTCCCGGCGCGTTAACCGGACCAGTGCAATATAACCAGATCTTTGGTCTCGCGGTGGCGCCGGATGCAAGCTTTGTATTATTCGCCGACCGGACAGCGAACGTAATCCGTATCCTGCATTGAATGCAACACCAAACCGTTGCCACTCGATACCAGATCACCCGATTCCATACAGCAGGCTTGTGGACCGCCGCAAGCCATTAAGAACCGGGGTTGATCACCAGTGTAAAGTTCTGTTGCGCGGTGGCGCCATCTTTATCCAGGGCTTCCACGGTGAAGCTGAAACTGCCGGCCGTGGTGGGAATGCCACTGATCACACCACCGGTGGAAAGGCTGAGGCCCGGCGGCAGCACCGTATTATTGGTCAGCGAATAGGTTTCGGGACTGGCGCCGTTCTGCACTGTAAGCTGCTGGCTATAGCCCGCACCCACCGTGCCTGAAGGCAAGGTGGTAGTTTTGAAAACAAAAGGCGCGATGACCAGGGTGAAATTCTGCGTCACAGTCTGGCTGTCAGCGTCCGTGGCCGTAATATTGAAGGAATAATTGCCGGCGGTGGTCGGCGTGCCTCTGAGCTGGCCCAGGGACTGCGACAGAGTCAGGCCCGGCGGCAGCGTGCTGCCATTGGTGACCGCCAGCGATATGGGAGACGTGCCATTCGCCAATTGCAGAGACTGGCCATAGCTCACATCCACGCCGCCCGCGGGCAAGGCGGGACTGGTGGAAAACGTGAGCGGTTCAACCGTGATGGCGAAGCTTGCGGAAACCTGGTCCGGGGTGGGCGACAGAGAATCGGTCGCGGTGACGGCGAAATTATAGGTGCCGTTGGCGGAGGGCGTTCCGGTGAGCGTGCCATTGGAGTTCATGCCCATACCGGGAGGCAGGACACCGCCGGTCACCGCCCATTGCACCGGACCACTGCCGTTCGTGCTGGCAAAGCCATAGGTATAACTTTCATGCAGCGTGGCAATGGGCAGCGGCGAGGCATTCACGATGGCAAAGTTGGAAGTAACAGTAAAGGCGTAATTGGCGATCGCGGTCTGTCCCGACGTGGTTGAGGCTTCAATGGCAAAGCTATAATTCCCGGCCGTGGTGGGTGTGCCGGTGATGGCGCCGGAATTGCTGAGCTGCAATCCGGTGGGCTGCGCGCCGGAATTTACCGACCAGTTGATATGGCCGGCGGCATTGATGGTTTCCAGCTGCACGGAGTAGGGCACTCCGACATTGGGATTGGGCAAGCTGGAGGTGGTAATTTCAAATTGCGGCGGCGTGCTTTCCTGAATCACGTACAGGCCGGAGTTGATATCGCTAGCCACAATATACCGATTGCCGTTCTGACTGAACGCGGCGACGCCATCCACGAGCGGGGCATCGGGATTGTTCTTGGCCGGATTGCCGCCCTGGGGATCGCCGGCGGCGGAAGGGACGAAATCGGCGAGAATGCTGGGCGTGTTGAGCGCACTCACGTCCACATCCAGCACGCCATTGGAATACCAGCTCACGTAGGCATGCGGATGCGCCGCATCGCCATTCCAGGCCAGGCTGTGGGCGGTATAAACGCCGGAATCCACGGGCGGATCAGCCTCGGTTTGCGGGGTGGTGATGCCGCCTTCGAGAATGGGCTCGGAGGGGGTGGTGAGACTGTAGGTGCGGAAAAATCCTCCGCCCTCGCTGGAGGTAAGCGGCACGGAAAAGCCGCAGACGGCGGCGGCGCTGGGGTTGGTTTGCGTGCTCAGGGCGGTGCAGACCTGATCGGTCAAAAGCAGCGCCGAGCCATTCAGGATGGGCAACGCCTCACGGGTATTGCCTTCGGGAATGGAGGGCACGGCCGGCTGCGTGGCCGTGGCCGCAGTGGCGGCCGAGATGGTGGGATAGATCAGGTGCGCAATCAGGACTGACGGATTGGGAGCCAGGTCGTTGCTGGCGGACTGGTATTGATCGAGAATCAGCGGATTGGTGACATTTACGATCGCCACTCCTTCATCCCAGTAACCCAGATAAGCATAGGTAACCGGTGAACCGTTCACGGTTTCGGTATCGAGATGAATCTGATCCAGGAAAACCCGCTGATCGGCCCCAACTTTGAGCGTGTCGAAGGCGGTATTGGTGGCGGCGCCGATGCCCCAGGTGATGGGCAAGCCATTCAGGACGGCGCTGACGGGATGGCTGGGATCAGTGGCGTCAATGACGCGAAGATCGCCGGTAAACGGCAGGGTGGGATACGCACTGCCATTCTGTTCGTTGGCGGCTTGGGATTCAGCTTCGGAGCCGGAGACCGCGGCCAGAATATAAATATGTCCGGGCGTATCCGCGCTGGGAACGATGGCCACGCTGTGCACGCCAAGTCCGGGTGAATTCACGGGCCAGAAACCCAACGAGACCGGCGCGGTGGGATTGGTTACGTCATAAAGCTGCACGCCGCCCGAGGCATTCGTGGTTTGACCGTTATTTACGACGCATGGGGCAACGGCCACGGCCAGAAGATCGCCCGAGCCGGAAGCGTAAAAATCGGGGCTGGAGACCATGGCGGCCTTCGCCTCCGGTTGGGCGGTGCCGCCGGTGCCACCCAGAGTATAAAGAAGCTGGGGATTGTTGGGGTTGCTGAGATCGACAATTTTCACGCCCGTGGCCGGGCAGGCCGCGCCGGAAGCGCTTGGGGTGGTGGATAAGGGACTGCCTTGCCCCAAGGTGCCTACAAACGCGAGGTGGCCTTGCACGCTGACGTCGCCGTTCTGCCCCTCGCCGCCCAGATTGTTCTGGCCCACCACGGTAAGGTCAGCTCCCGGAGGGGCAACCGTCATCCCCAATGAAGCGGGAGCCGTGATTTTGGGCGTAGGAGAGCTATCCACGGCCACAATCGAGAAAAAATATTCTCCCGCGGAAGTGGGCGAGCCGGAAAGGATGCCCGACTGGCTGAGCGTCATGCCAGGCGGCAAGGTACTGCTGCTGGTCAACTGAAAGGTGACCGGGGCCACAGTATCGCTGCCGGCGGCGCCGACATTGGTTTGAAAGCCGAAGGCGTAGGGGACATTTTCCACCCCGGCGGGTAAAAAATTAAAGCCGCCCAGTGGGTTCGCCAGGGTGGTGATGGTGAACGGGGTCCGGGTTTTTTTAGGGGCGGTGGGGGTAAAACTACCGCCGCTCCCACAGGCAGACAGCCCGAGGGCACCCATAACCAGCAGGCAAAATGCGGCCCATTTGCGCCCGCGCGTCCAGCCAAGAGACTCGAAATAATGCATCCGATTTCCCAGAAATCCTGCGTATGCGATACGATTCCGGCCCAGGTTGCGGGCCAAATCATTCGCCCAACCCTGACACGAACCTTCTTGGTAGTGTAGCTGAAAAGGCCGGATTTTCCGTCAGGAACAGAACGGCGTCCGGGAAAAATTGTGCGGATTTAAGCGGATTTTCAATGCCGGGCCCGTACTCTGGCGGACCTGTTTAAACCGTCTGCCGGCGGGTGCGCGCCAGCCTCTCTTCCGCTTTATTAAGGACGATGCGTTCGGCTTCTTCCTGGGTCGCGGCAGAGCCGCGGGCAATATTGGCCCCGGGAGAGACGTTATCGGCCTTGCAGTAGAAAAGGTCCCCCAGTTGATAGGAAACCAGATGGATTTGCCAGGGACCTGAGGTAACCTGGCGTTCGCGATAATGTTGCGGTTTCATGATTGAGCCGGTTTGGCGGGAGCGGCGCCGCGTTCTACCTGCGCACCCACCAGATTGCCCCATTCCGTCCAGGAGCCATCGTAGTTGGTAACCTGTTCGAAGCCCAGCAGATAGCGCAATACGAACCAGGTGTGGCTGGAGCGTTCGCCGATGCGGCAATAGGCAATGACTGGCTGCTTGCCGTCAATAGCCTCGGCGCCATAAAGTGCGCGTAATTCATCGGCGGATTTGAAGGTGCCGTCATCGTTGCAGGCTTTGCTCCAGGGAATATTGCGGGCGCCAGGGATATGGCCGCCGCGCTGGCAGGTTTCCGGCAAGCCCGGCGGGGCGAGAATTTCACCGCTGAACTCCTGCGGGCTGCGCACATCCACCAGAGCCGCGGATTTTTTCTGCACCGCGCCCTGCACCTGGGGCAGAAAGGCACGCAGCGCCAGATTGGGGGCCTGAGCCCGGTAGGCGACGGAAGGATATGCGGGTATTTCGACAGCTAATTCGCGTCCGTCGGCGAGCCATTTTTTGCGGCCGCCATTAAGGATGCGAATGTCTTTGTGGCCGTAAATCTTGGCCTGCCAGAAGGCCCAGGCGGCAAACCAGTTATTGCTGTCGCCATAGAGCACCACGGTGGTCTCGGGACTAATGCCGGAGCTGGACATCAGCTTCTCAAAGCCGGTCTGGGAGAGAATGTCACGCTGTACGGTGTCGCAAAGCTGCTGATTCCAGGCCCAGGCAATGGCGCCGGGGATGTGGCCCTCCTTGTAGCTATTGGTATCCACATCAACCTCGACCAGCCGCACTTTGGGATCCTGGAGATGCTGTTCGACCCAATCAGCGCTGACGAGAACTTCCGGATGGGCATATTGACTCATGCGTTCGGCTCCTGTGAAAAAAGCTGTGCCTGATTTTTAACTTGCCAAGGAATGCGGGGCAGGAGGGGTGAAATTCGCATCCGGCCCGGGGCGCCGGGGTAAGAACCCGGCGGATTATGAACTCAATCGCGGTTCTTCACCCCTGGCAATAGTGGAGCAACAACAACAGCCCGCTTTGCTGGAGATGAAGTTTGCGTTGAGCAAATGCCTCATTTGTTTATTTTAGAGCCGCTTGGGCAGCGGGTCAATTGGCGCCGCTGGAACTTAATCTTATGATGCGGGCGGCGGCCCAAAATGCAGCCGCAGATGCCGCAATGGCTCCCCCACCACAACAATGGCGATGATGCCCAGCATCAGAATTAAAGCCCGGTGAAAAGTTTGAAAGCTGCCCAGGGCGACCAGCAGAGTGGTGGCGCAGGCGGCGGGTTGGCTGGCTTTGGCCAGCAGGTTCCAGAGCGTGGTGATGGCCACGGCGAAGACCGCGGCCCACATGCGCGGCCAGGCAAGAAGATGTGTGGATAGCACCGCGGGCGCCGGCCAGGCATGCGACAATGCCAGACCGGCAAAACCGGCGAGGATTCCGATCAGATGTCCAACGACAACATTATAAGGATGAGCGCCGGGCAAGGTGGGCTTTTCCACTTGTTCAAATGCTGTAGGACCTAAACTGCTGAACACAATGGGCTTCCCGATCAGCATGCCGATCAGGCCAGCGTAGAGAATGGCACCGCCTTCGGCCAGCGGCGCACAGAGGTATACCTGTTTCTGTGCGTTCATCTTCATGCATTTATAAAGATGCGCCCTGAGTTGATATCGGCGAAAATTATGTCTTGCGAGAGTGGCGGAACTGGCAGACGCCCTGGATTTAGGTTCCAGTGCCCGCAAGGGCGTGGGGGTTCGAGTCCCCCCTCTCGCACCAACCATCAATTCAGGCTGTACCGATTGCAGGTGAAACATGCTTTTTTTATCCACAATCCGGCGATTCCTTTGTGCGTGCGGGCCAGGTCTGGCCGTGGGACTGTTGTTGGGCGGGCGTGTATGGGCGAATCCCAAGCCCCGGCCCCAGCACCCCAATTTGAAAACCCTGAATGTGCCGGCTTACAGGATGGTAAAGGCCAGCCTGCGCCGGGCCGCCCGCCGTGATGTCTGGAAATCCAAGCCCACACGCCGGCAGAAAAAATTATTCTGGAATCATCGCATCTGGCTGGCCGGACAAGTCAATGTGGTCACGCAGACGCATGGCCGGTTCCCGG
>JAKAZV010000159.1 GCA_021826505.1 Acidobacteriota bacterium
GGCGCCGCGCGCATGGCCTCTTCTTCTGATTCAAACACTCGCGCCGGTCCACGCTGCCGGGTGCGTTCTTTGCCGGAAAGCTTCACCACGCAGCCTTCGGGCGCCAGATTGCCGCGCAGCACCACCAGCCCGCCGGTGGGCTTGAGCGGGCGATCGAGCGGCCGGAAAACTTCCTGCCCCGGCGTTTCCTTGGCTGCGGCCGCTTCTTCGGCCAGCGTGCGGCAGGTCACAGTGGGCATGCCGCCGTCAATATATTTGCCCGCCAGCAGGCGCTGCGCCAGCACCGGAATGCCGCCGGCCTTATCCACGTCGGTGGCGAAAAAACGTCCGGAGGGCTTGAGGTCGGCCAACAGCGGCGTCCGCCGGCTGATGGTGGCAAAGTCTTCGAGCGTCAACTCCACACCCGCTTCCCGGGCGATGGCCAAGAGATGAAGCACCGCGTTGGTTGAGCCGCCGGTCGCGGCCACGGCCGCGATGGCGTTATGGAAGGCGGTGCGGGTCAAAACATCGAGCGGCCGGAGGTTGCGCCGCAGCAGCTCCATGATCCAGGTCCCGCATTTGTGCGCCACCTCCTGTTTGCGGCCATCGAGCGCGGGCACGCTATTGGCGCCCAGGGGCGACAGGCCAATGATCTCCAGCACCGTGGACATGGTATTGGCGGTGTACTGTCCGCCGCAGGCTCCGGCGCCAGGACAGGCCACATCTTCCAGCGCTTTCAGTTCCGCGTCGCCGATCTTGCCGGCAGCGTGCGCGCCCACGGCTTCAAACACATCCTGGATGCTGACATCGCGGCCCTGATACCGGCCCGGCGCGATGGTGCCGCCATAAAGCACAAACCCCGGCAGGTTCAGCCGGGCCAGCGCCATTGCCGCCGCGGGAATGGTTTTATCGCAACCCACCAGCGCGATCACGCCATCAAACAACTGGCCCCGGCAGACCAGCTCGATCGAATCCGCAATCACCTCCCGGCTGACCAGCGAAGCGCGCATGCCTTCGGTCCCCATGGTTTCGCCGTCGCTGATGGCGATGGTATTGAACTCCATCGGCGTGGCCCCGGCCGCCCGCACCCCGGCCTTCACCTCCTCGGCCAGCTGCCGCAAGTGAAAGTTGCAGGGCATGGTCTCGATCCAGGTATTGGCGATCCCGATCAGCGGCCGCGCCAGATCGGCATCGGTAAACCCAATGGCTTTGAACATGGCGCGCGATGGGGCGCGATCACGGCCGTCGGTAATGCCGCGGCTGCGGCTTTTAAGGGGTGTGGAGGAGGTCGTTTCCTGGCTCATGGCTTAGAGCACCATGGTAGCGCACGCCGGCTTTTCTCCACCTGCTCTTTCTTTTTCACTTCATCGCTTCTTCCCGCTTCGCTTTCATCTTTACATCTTCCTTATCTCCGCTTTATGCCTTGCTTATCCTGGCCATTCCACCCTGATGATATGCGAATGCGCCTCGTGTCCCCGCCGAGAGCCAAGGCGCTGATCGGCACACCGGAAGCCAGCGGATGATGCAAGGAAAAGCCTTATGAAAATCATGGACCTGTGGGCAGTTCTGTTTTTAATCGCCCTCTTCCTCGCCTGCGTGGCTTTTACATATTTTTGTGAAAAAATCTGACCGGCGGGGGTTTCAATGCAATACATTCTGAACCTCATTCTCGTCCTTGCCCTGCTGCTTTACCTCTGCGCCGCCATGATCTGGCCGGAGAAATTCTAATGACTCTTCCCGGAATCGCGCAATTCGTCCTCGCCCTCTCCCTGCTGGCGGCGCTTGCGCCGCTGCTCGGCGGTTATATGACCCGCGTCTTCTCCGGCCAAAGAACCTGGCTTTCGCCCCTGTGCGAACCGGTCGAGCGCGGACTCTACCGCATGACCGGCGTGAGTCCGGAGCGCGAAATGAGCTGGAAGCCTTATGCCCTGGCCGTACTCTGTTTCACGATGATCAAGGGCCTGATCCTCTATGCCATTCTGCGGCTGCAGTACTGGCTGCCCTTCAATCCCAATCATCTCGCCGGGGTGTCACCCAGTCTCGCGCTCAATACCGCCGTAAGTTTTATCACCAACACCAACTGGCAGAACTACGCCGGCGAAACGACGATGAGTTATTTCAGCCAGATGTCGGGCCTGGCGGTGCAGCAGTTTCTCTCCGCCGCGGCCGGCATCGCCGTCGCAATCGCGCTGATCCGCGGCATCGCCCGCAAGCAGTCGGAAACCATCGGCAACTTCTGGGCCGACATGACCCGCGCCGTGCTTTATATCCTGCTGCCCATTTCGTTCCTCCTGGCGCTGTTTTTTGTCAGCCGCGGCGTGATTCAGAATTTCAAGCCCAATCTCAGCTACACCACGGTGCAGGGTCAAAAAGCGGTGCTGCCCATGGGACCAGTGGCTTCCATGTTTGCCATCGAAAACCTGGGCACCAACGGGGGGGGATTTTTCAATGCCAATACCGCTCATCCCTTTGAGGGCCCCACCCCACTATCGAGCTACGCCGCCATTCTGGCGTTTCTGGTGATCGGCTCCTCGCTCACCTACACCCTCGGCCAGATGACCGGACATCAGGCCCATGGCTGGGCGGTCTGGGCGGCCATGGCGGCTTTAGTCACCGCCGGATTCCTGATTACCTACCATTACGACACGCAGCCCAACCCGCTGATCCCCGCGACCATTGCCCAGGCGCACGGGCCCGGCAGCCCCAGCCGCAATCTGGAAGGCAAAGAAACCCGCTTCGGCATGGCCGGCTCGGACTGGTTCGCCGTGGCCACCACCAACGCCTCCTGCGGCAATGTCAACAGCGGCCTGGACAGCTTCGCCCCGCTCGCCGGCGGCGTGCTGCTGCTGAACATGATGCTCGGCTGTGTCGGTTTCGGAGGCGTGGGCGCCGGCCTTTACGGCATGCTCATGTATATCCTGGTCGCGGTCTTTATCGCCGGGCTGATGATTGGCCGCACACCCGAGTATCTGGGTAAAAAAATCGAGGCCCGCGAAATCAAGCTGGCCATGCTGGCGGTTTTGGCCATGGCGGCGCTGATTCTGGTGTTCAGCGCCCTCGGCGCCGCGACCCGCGCCGGCCAGGCGGGGGCTGAAAATCCCGGCCCTCACGGCTTCAGCGAAATTCTCTACGCCTTTGCCTCGCCCGTGGCCAACAACGGCAGCGCCTTCGCCGGCCTCAATGGGAACACCCGCTTCTACAACTGGACCCAGGCCATCTGCATGTTTCTCGGGCGTTTTCTCATGATCATTCCCGTGCTGGCCATTGCCGGCAGCCTGGCCCGCAAAAAAATAACCCCTCCCAGCGCCGGCACCCTCGCCGTCCATACCCCGTTATTCGCCAGCCTGCTGGTCGGGGTGATCCTGCTCGTCGGGGCGCTGAATTTTTTCCCCGCGCTCACGCTCGGTCCAGTGCTCGAGCATTTCATGCTGCAAGCCGGGAGGATGTTCTGACATGCCGCGACCGGAAATTAAAAATTTCGACCCCGATCTCATGCGCAAAGCCCTGGCGGATTCCTTCCGCAAGCTCCATCCCCGCTGGATGATGCGCAATCCGGTGATGTTTGTGGTCGAGGTGGGCAGCGCCGAGACCACCCTGCAACTGCTCTGGCGTGTGAGCCATGGCAACTATACGTTCTGGGGATTTTATCTGCAGCTCACGCTCTGGCTCTGGGTCACGGTATTATTCGCCAACTTCGCCGAAGCCATGGCCGAGGGCCGCGGCAAGGCGCAGGCCGAGTTTCTGCGCCGCGCCAAAACCACGGCAACCGCCCGCCGCATCCAGCCCGGCGGAGCCATTGAGGAGGTTCCCGCCGCCCAACTGCGCAAGGGCGACCGCGTGCGCGTGCAGGCGGGCGATCTGATCCCCAGCGACGGAACCATCGTCGAGGGCATCGGTTCGGTGGACGAATCGGCGATTACCGGCGAATCCGCGCCGGTGATTCGCGAGGCCGGCGGCGACCGCTCGGCGGTTACCGGCGGCACCCGCCTGCTCTCCGACTGGCTGGTGGTCGAGATCACCCGCGATCCCGGCGAAACCTTCATTGACCGGATGATTGCCCTGGTCGAAGGCGCCATCCGTCAGAAAACCCCCAACGAAATCGCGCTCAACATTCTGCTCGCGGGCCTGACCATCATCTTTATGCTGGTTTGCGCGACGCTGCCCGCCATGGCCGCATATTTCCACATGCGGCTCTCGATTCCGGTGCTTTGGGCGCTGCTGGTCTGCCTGATTCCCACCACCATCGGCGGTCTGCTCTCGGCCATCGGCATTGCCGGCATGAAT
>JAKAZV010000160.1 GCA_021826505.1 Acidobacteriota bacterium
ATAACCCGGCGGGGCGAGAGCCTGACGGTCTAAGGAGCAAACCATGGCGAAAGGTGCCGATCTGGTCTGGGCTTCGGTGCGAGCCGCGGGTGTGGATACCGTTTTCGGCTATCCCGGCGGCGCGGTGATTCCGCTCTACGATGCTCTCGAAGGCAGCGGCGTGCGGCATATTCTCACCCGGCATGAGCAGGGCGCGGTATTTGCCGCCGAGGGCTGGGCTCGCGCCTCGGGCCGCGCCGGCGTGGCCATCGCCACCAGCGGCCCCGGCGCCACCAACCTGGTCACCGGCATCGCCGACGCCAAAATGGATTCCGTGCCCCTGGTCTGCATCACCGGCCAGGTGCGCAGCAATCTCATCGGCACCGACGCCTTTCAGGAAATTGATGTCTTCGGCATGACCCTGCCGCTCACCAAATGGAGCTGCCTGGTGCGGCGGGTTGAGGAAATTCCCTCGGTCATGCGGCGGGCCTTTGAAATAGCCCAGTCCGGGCGACCCGGCCCGGTGCTGGTGGATATTCCGGTTGATATTCTGAAAGCCATCACGACGGCCGAGCCGCCCACCCCCGATCAGTTTGTGATGCGGCCCTCGCCCGCCGCCGCGGCATTTCCCGCCGTGGCTTTGGCCGCGCTCCTGCGCGAGGCCAAAAAGCCGGTCGTGCTGGTCGGCGCCGGCGTCAAGCTGGCCGGCGCCGAAGCCGCGGCGCGCCGCCTGCTCGACAAGCTGCAAATGCCGGCCGGCATGACCGTGCACGGCCTGGGCGCCATTCCTCCCGATGCGGCCTATAACCTGGGCATGGTCGGCATGCACGGCACGCGCGCCGCCAACACCGCCCTGCACGAAACCGATCTGTTGCTGGTGCTGGGCGCGCGCCTGGATGACCGGGTGACCGGCGATCCCGAACGTTTCGCGCCCGCGGCCCGCATCGTGCATTTTGAAATTGACGCCGCGCAGCTCGACCGCGTCCGCCCCGCCCATCTGGCCATTGTGGGCGACCTGGCCGAACTGCTGCCGCGCTGGCTGCAGGTTCTGGATGAGGCTGGTTTGCCCGACTGGTCGGAATGGCGCGAGCTAGCCTGCGGCCCCGAGCGGGCCGAGATGGAAGCCTCGGCCAAAGCCGTTCCCGCGCTGCAATTACTCGACGAGCTCTACGCGCTGTTGCCGCCCGAGCACCATGTTGTGGCCGACGTTGGCCAGCATCAGATGTGGGCCGCGCAGCGCTACCGCACCGCGCACTCGCGCGGCTTTATCAACTCCGGCGGCCTGGGCTCCATGGGCTTTGCCCTGCCCGCCGCCATCGGGGTGCAAGTGGCCCACCCCGCCAGCCGCGTGCTCTGCATCTCGGGCGACGGCGGCTTTCAGATGAACATTCAGGAGCTGGCCACCGTCCGCCGCTGCGGCCTGCCCCTCAAACTTTTGGTCGTGGATAACAAATATCTGGGCATGGTGCGGCAGTGGCAGCAGTTGTTTTACGACCGCAACTATGCCGAAACCGACCTCAGCGACAACCCCGATTTCGTCACCGTTGCCCGCGCCTACGGCATTGAGGCCGAGCGGCTGGGCCTGGATCCCTCCGCGCCGCATGGACTGCCGCGCCGGCGGGGCGATGTGCTGAAGCGCTTTATGGAATCCGATGAGGCCCGCCTGCTGGTCTTTGAATGTCCGCCCGAGGCCAATGTGTTTCCCATGGTGCCCTCCGGCGCCGCGCTTTCGGAAATGCTGCTGCAGGAAAAATGATTTTACCCGCGGCGGCCGGCGGCTTGCGGCCGGCCCGCCGCGCACAGGATATTTATGATTCCCTCCGCGGTTTCCCCATCCACGCCCGGCCGCGATCCGCGCCAGCCGCGGCTGTGCCGCTTCGAAATTCACTACCGCAACAGCCAAGGCACGCTCATGCGGCTGCTGACCACGGCCTCGCGCCGCGGCCTCGATTTTGAGCAGGTGCGGGCCGAGCCCCTGGCGGGCATCTCCGGCGCATCGGACGGCGCCGATTTATACCGCCTGGTCATCGCTCTCCGTGCCCACCCCAAACACATCGCCCAGATGTGCCGCGACTGGCGCAGCATTGTGGATACGGTCGAGGTGCGCCAGCCGGTGGAACTGGAGCCGGAATCCGCCGGTTAATGGCCAGCGCTGCGCCAATTGCCGGCGAGCGCCATGCGTGACCGCGGCATGATGCCCAGTAATTTGCAGACTCGCCGCGCCGCCGCCAGTAGCTTTTCCAGATCCACGCCGGTTTCAATGCCCGCGCCCTGCAGCATGTAAACCAAATCTTCGGTGGCCGCATTCCCGGCCGCGCCGGGCGCGAATGGACAACCGCCCAGGCCGGCGATGGAGCTGTCCACCACGGCCGCGCCGTCTTCCAGGCAGGCCCAGATATTGGCCAAAGCCTGGCCGCGGGTGTCATGAAAATGCAGCGCCAGCTTCTCCATCGGCACCCGTGCCGCGACCGTCGCCAGCATGCGCCGGGCTTCGAGCGGCGTGCCCGCGCCGATCGTGTCGCCGAGTGAAATTTCCTGGCAGCCCAGCGCATGCAGCCGGCCCGCCAGCTCCGCCACCCGGTTCGGATTCACCGCTCCCTCATAAGGACAGCCGAGGGCGCAGGAGATATACCCGCGCACGGAAACGGCGTCTGCTTGCGCCGCCTTCAGCACAGGCGCAAAGCGCTCCAGGCTTTCGGCGATTGAGCAGCCGATGTTGTGCTGGTTAAAGCTCTCGGAAGCCGCTGTAAAGACGGCGACCGCCCGCGCCCCGGCAGCCCGCGCGGCTTCATACCCGCGCAGGTTGGGCGCCAGCACCGGATAACTCACCCGCGGCCGCGGCGTCAGCCGTTGCAGCACCTGCTCCGTGCCGGCCATCTGCGGCACTCGCCGGGGAGAGACAAAACTGCCCGCTTCGATCTCCGTGAATCCCGCCTCCGCCAGCTCTTCAATCAGCTCCGCCCGCTGCTCGGGCGTGAGCCGCGCGGCTTCATTCTGCAGGCCGTCCCGCGGCCCGACTTCGACGATTCTGACTTTGGCCGGTAACGCCATGTTGGCACGCCCCAGAATACATAAAATGGAGAAAAAAGGCCGGGATCTCTCCCGGCCTTTACGCGATGCGGGGCTCGCTAGCTGACCGGAGCGGGCGGGGGAGCCAGCGGCACTTGCGCCGTCCAGCTTATGAATGTTGGCTGAACCGGCCGCCAGTCAGGCGGCAAGCTGGGCAAAGCCAGCGCCGCAAGATGGATCGCCGCCCTGGCCGCCGGGACGCGGTATTCCGATTGCTGTTGTTTCGGCCGCGGCTGGGGATGATGCCAGGCCGCGGGCGGCATGGGGTGGCCCCAGTGCCGGCGCATCCACATCATGCGCCGCATCCGCAGCATGCGCATCCGCTGCCGCGCCAGAAAGCGGTGAATCAAGTGCCGCTGCGCCGGTGTCAGCACGGCCCGCGCTTTCCATAAGGCGTCGGCCCGCGCGATCCTGGCCTGGGTGCGCAGCTGCCCGATGGCTTCCAGTTTCTGGTTCATGGCCTCCAGCGTGGCCTGATGAGCGGCAAAAGCCTGCCGCAGATCCAGCCGGGACAGCGCGATTTTTGCGCGCAGTTGAATCGCGCTCCGCCGGGCCGCGAAGCCGATGCTCCGCAGTTGGCTGATCTGCGCCGGGGTGAGTTGCAGCTTGGCCCGCAGCCAGGGTGCATGCAGCAGCATCAGCCAATGCCGTTCCAGCCCGCGATGAGCGCGCATTTTCATCGCGCGGCCGGCAAAACCCGGCCCGAATGCGGGGCGCGGCGCTTGCGCCGCCAGCCCCAGCGGCCAGAGCAGCAGCGCGCTGGTAAATAGGAGCATGCGGGATTGGATAGTACGCATAAGATTTCCTCTCGAAACTTTGGAATGATCGTGCCAGCCTGCATAACAGCCTGACGCCTTCATGATTCTCTAACGCGTATTCCGCCCTGTAGTTGCGGCCGCGTTCGCGATATTTACAGGCTTAACCAGAACCTTACATGCTTAACCGCGGACCCAATGCCCACGGATCGCGCGTGAAGCCTCAGTTCATCCACTTGCGGCCGCTCGGCCGGTCCCGATGATTCATATAGACCTGAAACCGGCGCTGCATGCGCCGCCGGCGCCAGCGCTGGTACTGCTGTCCCAGCCCCAGTTGCGGCCAGCGCGTGCGCAGATATAAAAAGGCGAACAGCATGCCGCCCAGATGCGCCACATGGCTGACATCGTCGGTGCGCGGCCCGACCGCGAATAAAAATTCCAGGACGCCATAGGCCA
>JAKAZV010000161.1 GCA_021826505.1 Acidobacteriota bacterium
AGCGATATCGCGCCAGAGCGAATATGGGCTGCCGGCCAGGCGCAGCATGCTGCGCAGGCCGGGACCGGCGAGCGAAAGCGCTTCAGGATCGTCCACGAGTTCGCGCGCCAGCGCGCTGGCCATGGCAGTCGAAATGATCTGGGGCGCGTGGCTGAGCAGCGCCATCAGCCGGTCGTGCCGCGCGGCCGGGAGCCAGACCGGGCGCGCGCCGGCGAGCACGGCCATCGCCTGACAGCGAACGCGCAGATCGTTTGCAACAACCGCATCGGGAGGGCAGAAAATCCAGGGCGCGGAATGGAACAGATCTTCACGAGCCGCGGCCAGTCCGTTGTGCTCGCTGCCGGCGAGCGGATGGCCGCCGCAAAAGGCAAGCTGGTGCCGGGCCGCCTGGGCCACGATGACCGCCTTGGTGCTGCCGGTATCGGTCAGACAGCGGGGACGATGCGGCGCCAGCCGCGGCAACAACTCCAGAATCGCGCCCACCGGAACCGCCAGAACCGTAATATCGGCGGCGCAGAGGGCGCCAGGATGGGAGGCGGCCTCATCCATCATCGCCCGTTCGCGGGCGGAGGCGAGCACCGCGGGACGGTCCCAGCCGGTGACGTGCACGCCGCGCGCCCGCAAGGCCAGCGCCAGCGAGCCGCCAATCAGTCCGAGACCGGCGATGCCGGCGGTGCGAAGCGGAAAAATGGGCTCGACATCGGCCATGCACTTTTAATGATAGGACAGGAAGACCGCGGGATGTCCGGCTGTGGCATGCTGGAATTTTGTGACCAGGAACACACCCGCGGCTCACGCCGCCACCGCAGCCAGTCCGTATCGCGCAGGATATTGGGTGACCTATGCCTGCATGGCATGGTTCGGGCTGATTCTGCTGCTGATGGGCGCCCTGCTGCCGGTATGGCCGGGACTGAGCGACGCCCAGGCGGGAACGCTGGGCGCGATGCCGCTGCTGGGCATTCTGATCACCACCTTTTTCACCGGCTTCTGGCTGGAACACTGGGGCGCCAAGCCGGTGCTGGGCTCGGGATTGTTGCTCATTGCCGCCGCCGTGGCCGCGATGCCCGAGGCGCGGGGCTTTACCGGCCTGGCCGGGCTGGCCTTTATTTATGGGCTGGGCGCGGGCGTGCTCAATACCGGCGCCAATGCCTTGATCGCCATGCTGGAGCCGGATCGCCGGGGCGCGGCGCTGAACCTGCTGGGCTTTTATTTCGGCGCGGGCGCGGTGGGCGCGCCTTTGCTGATGACGCTGCTGCTGGCCTGGGGAAAAAGCCGGAGCTGGGGTCTGGAACTGCTGGCCGGACTGACGCTGCTATTGGCGCTGACCTTATTCAGTGTGAAGTTTCCGCCCCTGCGGCGGCAGAAATTTAACTGGCCGGAGCTGAAAACGATTCTGCGGCAGCCGGTGCTGTGGGGCCTGGGGCTGCTCTTGATCTTTGAAACGGGCAACGAAGATACCTGGTTTGTCTGGAGCGGGCGTTT
Source organism: Acidobacteriota bacterium (assembly GCA_021826505.1). Classification (GTDB taxonomy): domain Bacteria; phylum Acidobacteriota; class Terriglobia; order Terriglobales; family SCQP01; genus JAKAZV01. The sequence goes on from JAKAZV010000161.1 coordinate 1,483, forward strand.
TGCCGAACGGCTGGCGCGGGCCACGGCCTCCGAAGCGGAATGGGCGCTGCTGGCCGTGGCCGGAACCATGGCGCTGGGACGGCTGCTGGCGGCGTTCTGGCTGCGGCGCGACCGCTATCGCCGGATGCTGCAAATCCAATCCGCGCTGCTGCTGATTTCGGTGGCGTGCCTGGCCTGGGCGGCGGCGCGGCATGCCTTCGCCAGCTTGCTGCCGGGCATGATTGGACTGGGGCTGGGCATGGCGGCGCTCTATCCGACGCTGCTGGGCATGGCGGGGGATTATTTTCCCGGCCAGACGGGCGCGGTTTTTTCCACCCTGATGACGCTGGGGCTGGTGGGCGGAACGCTGGAGCCTAAACTGGCCGGCCTGCTGGCCACCCATGCGATGGTCTGGGTTCTGGCGATTCCCGCGGCCGCGGCGCTGCTGATCGCGGGTCTGGGACCACAACTTACAAAAATTCCAGAGGGCAAAGGGATAAGCATCCCATAGCTTCGTTGTTCGCCGCTCGGCTCGCTTCTCCCTTCGCTTCAGCGTTTTTCAATAGCGGAGAGCCAGCATCATATCTGATATACCGGGACAGATTCGTATTACAATTCACCTCAATCTACCCGCATGAGTGAGCGGAGCAACCTCATGAACCGACACAGGATTTCCGGCCTGGCCTTTTTCCCGCTCGCGGCTTGCCTGGGCGCCAGCGTTCAGGCAAGAACAACGGCGCATATTCGTTATGCGAAAATGGCGCCGATCGCGCAATATTTAATCGCGAGCCGAAAAGCCGAGATCGCGCTGGCCCGCACGGCGGCGCCACCCGCGATTGCCAGCCGCGCCGCGGTCATGGTGCTGGAGCGCACGGGCTACAAGCTCGCGGCGCCGGGGCACAACGGATTTCTTTGCCTGGTGGAACGGAGCTGGGGCAAGAGCACCGATAGCAGCGAATTCTGGAACCCTAAAGTCCGCGCCCCCATCTGTTTCAATGCCGCGGCCGCAAAAAGCTATGTGCCCATTTATCTGCTGAAGACAAAATGGGTGCTGGCGGGGAAAACAAAGCCGGCGATTGCCCGCGCCCTCGCGGCGGCATTCCGGCAGCAGCAACTGCCCCGGCTCAAGCGGGGCGCGATGTGCTACATGATGTCTGCGCAACAGTATCTGAACGACCGGGCCAAGAACTGGCATTCGCATGTAATGTTTTATGTTCCGGAGAGCGAAGATCAAAGCTGGGGCGCGAATCAGCCGGGCTCGCCGGTCATCGCCGTGAACGACCCGCAAGAAAAAATGAAGGTATATATGGTTCTGGTCAGCCATTGGTCGGATGGCAAGCCGAGTCCAACGCGCTGAGCCAACGGAATGGCGAAGGGATCAGCTTCGGCGTCTTTTAATAGGTGCAACGACAGACGCCGTGGATCCGCACGTACAATCTTTGTATGCTGGCTGATGCCATACGGCGGGTAATCGCGCGGCAGGAGTTGAGCCGCGGCGAGGCGCGCGCGGCGCTGGAAGAGATCCTGGCCGGGGCGGCCAGCCCGGCGCAGATTGCCGCCTTTTTAACCGGGCTGGCGATGAAGGGCGAAACCAGCGGCGAGCTCACGGGATTTGCCGAAGCCATACGGGCGGCGGCGGCTCCGTGGCCGGGGCTGGATGCCGCCGTGGATGCCTCCGGCACCGGGCATGAGGCACTGGCGGAAAACCCGCTGGTGGATACCTGCGGCACGGGCGGCGATGCGGCGGGAACCTTTAATATCTCCACCGCGGCGGCAATCGTGGCGGCGGGCGCGGGACTGCGCATCGCCAAGCATGGCAACCGCTCGATTTCCAGCCGCTGCGGCAGCGCCGATGTGCTGGAAGCGCTGGGCGTGCGCGTGGATTTGCCGCCGGAAGCGGCGGCGGCCTGCCTGCGCGAGACCGGACTGGCGTTTTTATTTGCTCCGCGCATGCACGGCGCGATGAAGCAGGTGCAGCCGGTGCGGCGGGAACTGGGGTTTCGCACGGTATTTAATCTATTAGGCCCGCTGTGCAATCCCGCTGGCGCGCGGGCGCAGGTGGTGGGCGTGTATGCCGCGGAACTGACCACCAAAATGGCGGAAGCGCTGGCGGCGCTGGGCGCCCGGCGCGCGTTTGTGGCGCATGGCACCGACGGACTGGATGAAATTACAACCACCGCGCCCACCCGGATCGCCGAAGTGCGGGAGGGAAGCGTGCAGACTTATTCCCTCGATGCCCGCGAGCTGGGTTTGGCGCGGGCCAGCCTGGCCGATCTGGCGGGAGGGGATGCCGCGGAAAATGCCCGCATCATCACGCAGTTGCTCGACCCGCAACTGCCAGCCGACGAAAAGACTCCGGACGGAAAACGTCTGCGGGCCCAGCGCGATATTACCGCGCTGAACGCGGCCGCCGCGCTGCGGGCCGCGAACGGCGTGGAGAGCTGGCCGGAAGCGATCGCGCGGGCGCGACAGGCGCTCGAGAGCGGGCAGGCGCAAGCGGCGCTGCGGCGCTGGGCGGACTGGCGCTGCTAATGGCCGCGATCGGAGTTTATAGAGTCACAGCCTACAACATAAGCCGGGAAACCCAAGCCATCGGGATACGCACGCTGGGCGCAGCGATCGTGATGCTGCTGCTGATTACAGTATTGGCCAGCCTGATCCCGGCACGGCGGGCGGCGGGACTGGACCCGAACCAGGCCCTGCGGGATTTATAAAGCGGCACAGCCGCATTGATGCTTATTCATTGAATTGAAGCACTCAGCCGTGGGTATGCGGGC
>JAKAZV010000045.1 GCA_021826505.1 Acidobacteriota bacterium
TATGATTCCGCATTTTTATGCTCTCCAGGGCGCATTGTTTTTGGTGCGCCTCCTGATTTTAATTTTTCTGGTTCCCGCTATTTTTTTCATCTTGACCCTGCAGCGCGCCTTTGAGCGCTGCGCGCCGGCCCATCGCGCCATGACGCCCGGACTGGTATGGCTTTTATTGATTCCGCTTTTTAATTTAATTTGGAATTTTATGGTGGTGACCAACCTGGCGAAATCGCTGGAGCGGGAATACCGCAGCCGCAATATTCCGGCTCAACTGGAGTCGGCGAAATCCATCGGCTTGGCGTGGGCCATTCTTAGCTGTTGCTCGATTATTCCTGTTCTGGGATTACTGGCTGCGCTGGCCGGGTTTGTCGTATGGATTGTTTATTGGGTGAAAATCGCCGGTTTGTCGAAAGCATTGCTGGCGCCCATCGCTGAACCGGGGTCAATAATGTCCAACCCCCGGTATTAAGCGGAGCCGGATAGTGAAGCGACTCTGCAAAAAAACAGGCCTGGGATAAGCTGAATATTTGCATAACGAAAGCCAAACAATCACAGTGCGGGGAGCGCGGTTTGCGGACCGGGTGCGGCATCTGCTGGTGGTGCATCTGGGGCAGATGGGCGATATGGTGCTGGCGCTGCCGGCGCTGCGCGCGCTGGCTGCGGCCTATCCCAGCGCCAGATTGGAAATCGTGACCTCGCTGGGCGGGGCGCAGGTGTGCCGGGTGGCGGGTTTCAGCCAGGTGCATGCGATTGACCGGCGCGGCTGGCGCGAGCATCCCCAGAGGGTGCTGATGGAATTGCCGGGGCTTTGGCTGCGGCTGTGGCGGCGGCGGTTTGATCTGGGAGTGGATTTTCACTCCTATCACGAATCCAATCTGCTGCTGTGGAGTTTGGGAATTCCGCGGCGCGTGGCCATGCTGCGGCCCACCCGCGGTTTGCCCCGGCTCATCAACCTGCGTCCTGCGCCCGATGATCCCAACGGCATCCTGCTTGATCGTTATTGCCGGGTTCTCGAACCGCTGGGCATTCAAGTCACAGACCGCGTGCCGCGGCTGGATACGGCGCCCGAGTTACGGGAGCGGGAAACGGCATGGCGGCAGGCGAATTTGCCGGGGCGCTGCCTGGGCGTTTGTCCGGGGGCCGGACATGCGGCGCGGCGCTGGCCGCGGGAACATTTCCGGGCCTCTATGCGGGCCTGGGCGGCGCAATATCCGGATTGGCAGATGGCCATTTTTACCGGCCCCGAGGAATCGGACGAAGGCGCGTGGGCGGGTTTGCCCGGAACGCATTTGCGGCCGGGGCTGCGGGTAGCCGAGTTGACGGCCGCATTGGCGCAATGCGAGCTGGTGCTTTCCAACGACAGCGGCCCCGCCCACCTGGCCGCCGCCGCCGGCGCGCGCGTGGTGGTGCTGGGCGCGATTCCGGCCTTTGATCCGGTGGGCCGCGTCCAGGTTGTGCGGGCGCGGCGGGCAGTGGCCGAAATTACGGTGGAGCAAGTGCTGCGGACCTGCGCCAATATGCTGTTGCAGAGCTAGAAACGGGGAGCCCAAGTTGTGGTTTACTGAAAGGTCATGAATAAACACGGGTTGCGATTCATACTAGCTGGACTCGGGCTGGGGTTGATGGCGCTGGCGCAAGTCAAAAAGCCTCCCGCGCCGGCGAAAATGCCCGCGCCGCTGTGGTCGGTGCGGCATATATTTACCGCACCGCTGCCCGGACCCGCGCCGGGCGGACTGCGCTGGACGCCCAACGGCCGCCGCATTTCATATTTCGAAAAACTGCCCGGGCATCAGCACTCCAATCTTTATTTATATAATCCCAGCAACGGCAAGAGCCGGCTGGTGGCGCCGGGCGCGATGTTCGCGGGCGGGGAAACTCCGCTCGAAACCTACCGCATCCATCTTTCCGAACCCAGCTCGCTCTATAACCAGCCGGGCTATCAGTGGTCTCCGCGCTCTCACGCGGTCTTGTTCACGTCGCAAAACCAGCTCCAGATCTATAACCTGCGCGGCCGCGTGGCGCGGCAGTTCACCAATGTGAAAGGTCTGAAGTTTGATCCGAAATTTTCACCCAACGGGAAATGGATCAGCTACGTCTGGCGGCATCAGCTGTACTATCAGGCGCGCTCGGGCGGAGCGGCCATCCGGGTGGGGACGGCGGCGCCGGGCATTTATAACGGTGCGCTGGATTGGGTCTATCCCGAAGAGCTGAATATCGCCTCCGGCTACGCCTGGTCGCCGCACAGCCGGAACATTCTCTATCTCCAATTGAATGAAAACCCGGTTCCCGGTTTCCCCATCGTGGACTTTCTGCCGCATCATGCCACGGTGTTTTATCAGAAATATCCCCAGGCCGGCGATGCCAATCCGGTCGCGCGGCTGGGCATTTTTTCCCTGCGCGGCCAAAAGACAATTTGGCTGCGGCTGGCGCATTTGAAAAACGGTTATCTGCCGCGGTTTGGCTGGTACAATCACGGCCGCCGGGCTTATGCGCTGGTCGTCAACCGGGCGCAAAACCAGGAGTGGCTCTACGGCATTCGACCCCGCACGGGGCAGGTGCGGCAGTTGCTGCATGAAACGTCGCCCTACTGGATTGGCGTCGAACATGACCTGCGGTTTTTGCCGCATGGGCGGTTCCTCTGGGGTTCGACTCGGGACGGCTGGCACCATTTTTATCTCTATGGCCGCCATGGCCGGCTGATCCGGCAGTTGACGCAGGGCCCGGAGAACGAAGCGCTGGCGGGCGTGGATCGCCGCGGCGGCTGGGTCTATTACACCGCGCCCGGCCGGAAGCCGGTGAATCAGGAGATTTTTCGCGTATCCCTGCGCGGAGGCGCGCCGCGGCAGCTGACCCAGGGCGGCGGAATGAACAGCCTGTGGCTGGCGCCGCGGGGGCGCTGGTGGGTGCGCATATACAGCGATGCGCTGCACCCGCCGGCGATGACGGTGCGCAGCCGGCGGCATCCGCGGCATGACCTGCGGGTGCTGCAGCCGGCGGCGGATGTGGCTGCGTATCATCTGATCGCGCCCAGGTTTTTTACCATCCCCTCGGCGGGATTGCATACGCGGCTGTGGGCGATGATGCTGCGTCCGCCCCATTTCAACCCCGCGCATCGCTACCCCGTGATCATGTACCAGTACGGCGGGCCGGCGGTGGCGCCGGCGGTGAGAAATGGCTGGAGCGGAGGATTTGGGTTATTCAACCAACTGCTTGCCCGCAAAGGATTTATCGTTTTTGTTACCGATAATCGCTCGGTCGGTAATTTCAGCCTGGCGCAGCGGGCGCGAATCAGGCATCACTTCGGCCCGCTGGAGATGGCCGACCAGGTGCGGGCGGCGGAGTGGCTGAAAGCCAAATCCTATGTCGCGGCCCGGCACATGGGCATTTGGGGGTGGAGTTTTGGCGGCTTTATGACCACCTACGAGATGACCCACACGCGCGGCATCTGGCATGCGGCGGTCGCGGTGGCGCCGGTGGTGAACTGGCGCAACTACGACACCATCTATACGGAGCGCTATATGGGGCTGCCGCGGCAGAATCCCGCCGGCTACCGGGACAGTTCGCCGGTGTATGACGCCGCGCATCTGCACGGCCGGTTTTTGCTTTGCCAGGGCACCAGCGACGACAATGTGCATTTTCAGAACTCGATCCAGTTGATTCAGGCGTTGTTGCTGGCCCGGCGGCCGTTCCAGTTGATGATTTTTCCGCGTAAAACCCATCACATTGGCGGGCCGGCCGATTTAATCTATTTATTCCAGCGGATGCTCCGTTTCTGGCGCCACCATCTTCACCCGGCCTCAAAGACCCAATGAAGCAGTGGATTGCCGCAACCCTGTTCAGCCGGGAGACCCCATTGGTGGGACCGGTTTTGCGTTAAAAAATCATGGCCGCGATTCAGCTTTACAACACCCTCAGCCGTCAGCTCGAAGCCTTGCGCCCGCCCACCGGAGAGCCGCTGGGCATGTACACCTGCGGGCTGACCGTCTATGACTACGGGCACATCGGCAATTTCCGCACCTTTATCGCGGTGGATGTGCTGCAGCGCTTTCTGCTTTCCGAGGGCTATCAGCTCAACGCGGTGCTGAACCTGACCGATATTGACGACAAGATCATTGAGCGGGCGCGCACGGCCGGCCACGGCGTGGGCGAGCATGCCGCGATTTATGCGCGGGCGTTTGAGCAGGATATGGAATTGCTGGGACTGCGCCAGCCCGAGCACCTGGTGCGCGCCACCGCGCATATCGAGGCCATGGTCGCCTGGTGCGACCGGCTGATTGCCACCGGCCACGCCTATATCAGCCAGGGCTCGGTCTATTTCCGGGTGGCCAGTTTTCCGGCCTATGGCGCGCTGTCGGGCAAGGACGCGGAATCGCTGCTGGTGGGTGCGCGGGTGGAAAGCGGCCTGGAACAGAAAGAAGACGCGCGGGATTTTGTGCTGTGGAAGGCGCATAAGCCGGGCGAGCCATCATGGCCCAGTCCCTGGGGGCCGGGGCGGCCGGGCTGGCATATCGAATGCTCGGTGATGGCGATGCACTACCTGGGCGCCAGCTTCGATCTGCACGCGGGCGGGGCGGATTTAGTCTTTCCGCATCACGAAAACGAGATCGCGCAGGCCGAGGCGGTGACCGGCGAACGCTTCGTGCGGCACTGGTTCCACGTCGAGTTCCTCCTGGTGGAAAGCGAGAAGATGTCGAAGTCGCTGGGCAACTATTACACCGTGCGCGATCTGATCGCGCGCGGTGTCAAGCCTTCGGCGCTGCGTTATCTATTGGCCTCGGTGCCGCCCCGCCGCTCGCTGAATTTCACTCATGAGGGATTGGAGCAGTCGGCGGCGGCGGTGGAACGGCTGACCGGGTTTCGCGACAGGCTGCGGCGAAACGGAGAAAATCAGCCACCGGCGGGGGCAGACCGGGCGGTCGAGTGGGTCAGAACGGCGCGGGAAAATTTCCGCGCCGCGCTGGCGGATAATCTCAACACCGCGGCGGCGCTGGGCGCGGTTTTCGAGATGGTCCGGGCGGGCAATGCCGCGCTGGACGCGGGTGAAATGACAGCTCAGGCCGCGCGGGCGGCGCTGGATTTTCTGGCTTATTTTGACGGCATTTTCGGGGTGCTGGGCGATGAAGACGAAGCCCGTCTGGCAGCCTATGCCCTCGGCACCGGACTGGAATTGTCCGCGCCGGCGCTGGATATGGCCGCAATCGAGGCCAGGCTGGCCGAGCGCGCGGCGGCGCGGGCGCGCCGGGATTATTCCCGCAGCGATGAGCTGCGCCGGGAATTGGAGCAATTGGGCGTGGTCGTTGAAGACGTTAAGGGCGGGGAACAGAAGTGGAGAGTAAAGAAGTAATTCCAGGTCTCGCATCCCAGGTCCAGAATTGAGCGGCTGCGCTGCCGCTGGCCGCAATCGGCATTCTTGTACTTTCCTCTCCGGGCAGAGCTGCATCCGTATAAAGCAGAATGGATACGGAGAGCATAGGGGAGTATTCCGTTCGCTGCATTCGCGAATGGGGCGACTTTGTGCGTCTGAAGCCGGAATGGAATGAGCTGGCGGCCCTGCATCCCTGGGGCGCTTATCTCAGCCATGACTGGTTTCTGCAATGGTGGAAGTCTTTCGGCCAGGATCAGTTTCTGATCTGCCAGATTTATAACCGGCATCAGACGCTGGGCATTATTCCGCTGCGGCGGGGTTGGCGCAGGGGCGCCCGGCGGCTGGCGCTGATGGCCAACGAACATACTCCGCGCATGGACTGTCTCTGCCGCCCGGAGGCGGCGCGGAGTGTTTTGGGCTGCATGTACCGCCATCTGACGCGGCATCATGCCTGGGATGTATTTGATCTGGCGCAACTGCCGCGGCGGAGCGCCCATCTGTTTTGCATCATGGCGGGAGAGGCCGGACTCCATTCTTACCGGCTCAGTTCGCGGCAGCAACGCGGGGTTGATCTGGACCGGCCCTGGGCGGATGTCGAAGCCGGTTTTCATCTTTCCCTGCGCCATAATCTGCGCCGGCGATTGCGGCTGTTGCGGAGTCTGGGCCGGTTATCGCTGGTGGTTCAGACCGGATGCAGCGGCTTGTATGCCATGCTGCGCGAATGCTTCGCGGTGGAAGCCAGCGGCTGGAAAGGCCGCGCCCATACCGCAATCGGACAGAATCCGGCCGTGGAGCGGTTTTACCGGCGCATGGCCTTTCGGCTCGCGGCCAGCGGTCAGCTGCGGCTCTATGGCTTGCGGTTGGGCGAGAAACTGATCGCCTTCGAATTTTGCCTGTGGAACGGCAACCGGCTGGGTTGTCTGAAAATTGGCTATGAAGAATCGCTGCACCGCTTTTCGCCGGGCTCGGTTCTGCGGGCCTGGATGCTGCAGTTGGCTCACCGGCAGGGCTGCGCGGGGTATGACTTTTTAGGCGATGACACGGTGTGGAAAGCGGAATGGGGACAGAGCGTGGACGAATTAATGTGCGTGCGCCTGTATAACCGTACGCTGGCCGGCCGCGCCCTGCAGATGCGCGGTGAGCGGCGGCAAGGCGCCGCATTCGCCGCCGCGCAAGCCGCCGCGGGCGAAGCCGGTCAAAACGGGCGAGGCGCGGCTGAGGGCGCCGCCGGGGGAATGCTGATTGCGTTCGGCAGCCGCCAGGTGGAACATCCGGAGCCGTTGAACACGGCGGAGGCGGAAGATCTGGTTTCCACCGAGGTGAATCATAGGTAAGAAAAATCCCTCATCCGTCATGGCGGCGCCGATCCTGCCCGAATGGCCCATGTGGAGCTGGCGCGAGGCATCTTTACGCCGCTGGCTGAATCCGGGTTTGCCGTTTCCCTGGCGCCCGGCCGATGACGGAAGCGGCCGCAATGGCCGCCGCCTGGATTTTTATGAGGCTCGGCATGCCATCCACGCGCTCCCGGCGGCTCTCGGCTGGCGGCGCGGCGATGCGGTGCTGATGCCGGCATTCCATCATGGAGTGGAAACGGCGGCGCTGCGGGCGGCCGGCTGCGAAGTCATATTTTACGGGGTGGGCGCGGATTTCGCGCTTGATTTAGATGATGCCGCCCGGCGGCTGACGCCGCGGACGCGCGCGCTTTATATGATTCATTATTTTGGCCGGGCGCAGCCCATGCCGCGGATCATGGCTTGGGCCCGGGCGCGCCGGCTGCAGGTAATTGAAGATTGCGCGCTGAGCCTGTTTGCTCAATGGGAGGGAAAATTTGCGGGCAGCTTCGCCGATGCCGCGATTTTTTGCCTGCACAAGACTTTTCCCGTTCCTCATGGCGGGCTGTTATGGCTGCCGTTTTCAGCCGGGCCGGCGCAGAATCTGCATGCGCCGCCCTGGTCGCATACGCTGACCGGATTCTGGCGGCGCTCGCGCGGTCCGGCGCGCTTTGCGCGCGTGGCCGGAAGGCTGCGCGGCTGGCGGCCCGCGGCCTGGCCGGAGTTTGCCATGACGGGGCTGAATGATTTTGTGGCCGCGCGCGCCGGCTGGCGCGCCTCGGCCTGGGCGCGCGGAGCGGTGCGAGCGCAAAACTGGCGCGCCATCGTGGCACAGCGAAGGCAGAATTATGAAATTCTGCGCCGCGAACTGGAATGTCACGGCTGGCCCGATCCGCTGCCGGCGCTGCGGGCGGGCGATGTGCCGCTGTTTTTTTTACTCCGCGTACCGGAAAAACCGGAGTTCTGCCGCCGGCTATGGCGGGCCGGAATCATGGCCGTGCGGACCTGGGCGGAGGGTCCCGAAGGGAATGAATTTAAAGCCAGCCGCGCCCTGCGCCGCACGCTCATCGAGCTGCCGATTCATCAGGGCATCGGGCGGGAAGCGTTGAGCTATATGGCAAAGACCGCATGTGCGGTCCGGGACGAATTAGAATGCCGGGTTCCGAGCATGATGGAAGTGGAGAAGTGAAGGTGATTTTGCTACTCTCATGGCGTGCGAACAGCGTTTAGGGTCGAGCCGCATTGCAGTGCAAATGCGAGATCGCAGGGCGAAGCGCGGGGTTTCCTGTCAGGTCCCACGCTTATGAATGGCAATAAAAATTCCAGCCACAATCAGGGTTCGCAAGCTCCGGTTTCGGCCGGAAAGTTGCAAAAGGGTTTCGCCTTAAAAAAAGCGGCTGTGCCGCCTCCGAGCCGCGGCTTTCAAATCAGTCTGCTGGCCCTGCTGGGAGCGGGTTCGTTTCTGACTTCGGCTTTTAACCAATATTGCTACGACGACGTTTATATCGTTTTCCATAACCCCAATGTGCGCTCGCTGGCGCATTGGCCGCTCTTATTTGTGCAGGACTACTGGGCGCCGATGCTGCGGATGGGGCTCTACCGTCCGCTGGCGATTCTGAGTTTTGCGCTGGAATGGCGGCTGCGGCCCAATGCCGCCTGGTTGTACCACGCCACCAACCTGGGGCTGAACGCCCTGGTGACCGTGTTGCTCTATGTGCTGGCGCGGCGTCTGCTGCGGCCGGCTCCGGCCTTTTTTGCCGCCGCCTGGTTTGGCTGCACCGCGCAGCACCTGGGGGTGGTGGCCGGGCTGGTGGGGCGCTGCGATCTGCTGGCCGCGGCGGGGGCGCTGCTGGCCTTGTTGGCGGCGATCGAGGCGATCGAATGCCATGGGCGCGACGCGGAATGGCGCGGGCTGGGGTGGTCGGCGGCGGCGTTTTTGCTGGCTTTGATGGCGCTGCTGTGCAAGGAGAGCGTGATCGCGCTGGCCGGGCTGCCGGTGTTGATGATCTGGCTGCGGGCGCTGCCGCAACGCGGAACGGTTGCGGCCCCCGCCGCGGCCGGCCCGGCCGTTAAAACCCCACACTGGAGCCGCGGGGTGCTTCAGCCCTTCCGGCAGCCGGCGGTATGGGCGCTGGGCGCGGCCACGGTGGTCTATTTAATGATGCGGATCCAGGTAGTGGGCTGGATGGCGCGGCGGATTCAATATATCTGCAATCCGCTGCTCTATGCCGGCTGGTTCGCGCGCCTGGAAACCGCGCTGTGGAGCGGCCTCATCGGCTGCCTTGATTTGCTGTGGCCGTTTCACATGCCGCAGGATTACTGCTATAACCAGATGGCGGTCATCACCCGCCCAGGTTCGCCGCGCGGGCTGGCGGTTTGGGGAATGCTGGCCGGCATCGCGGGGCTGATCTGGCTGATGAGGAAAAAGCCGGCCGCGCGGCTGGGCTGGCTTTGGCTGGGGTTGACGTATTTGCCGGTCTCGAATCTGCTGTTTCTGATTGGCGCCATTCATGCCAACCGGCTGTTTTATTTCCCCTCCCTGGGGCTGGCGCTGGTTTTGGGCGCGGGCGCGGAGATGCTGAGCGATTCCCTGCGGGGCTGGCGCTGGCCGCGGGCGGCGGCGGCCGCGGCTGCGGCGTGCGGGGTATTGTTGCTAGCCGCTTACGCCTGGACAGACCTGCGGCAAGGTCCGCAATGGTCGGACAATATCTCTTTTTTCGCTTATATGGCGCGCAGCTCGCCCCGTTCTGCCGTGGCGCACTTCGATTACGGCGGGGTGCTGCAGCAATGGGGACATGAAAAGCGGGCGGCGGCGCAGTTCCGGGCCGCGATCCTGATTCATCCCGTCTATCGCGCGGCCTGGCTGGCGCTGGCCCAATGCCGCTTGCTGCAGCATAACCACGCCTGGGCTTTGCTGGACTTGCGGCATGCCTTCTGGCTGCACCCGCTGCCGGGCGTGTTTAACCAATTGGCGCCGCTCGAGCTGCAAGCCGGCCATAACGGCAATTTGCTGCGGGAAGGCCGCGCGCTGCGGGGCTTTCAACTGGCGCCGGCGCAGAAGGCGTGGGTTTGGGAGGCGGAAAACAGAAGCCGGAATTCTCCCGTCAAACGTCGGAAGACGCATCGCCGGTGAGCGGGTTCCAACGCCGCTATGCGATGCTTATCCCTGAGTGTGATTCTTAATGTGCTGTCCATATTTTGATCCCCAGCAGTTGCCGTCCGCGGATGCGGCCTGGCCGCTCGGCGGTATCTGGGAGGGCCGCTGCGCGGCCCGGAGCGCGGGTGAAAGGGCTGATGGCTCAGACATGCCGGCGCCGGCGGAATTTTTGGCCGGCGGCTGTAATCTGGGCGCGCCCGTTTGCCCGCACTTTCCCGCCGGAGCCGAGGCCGACCGGATCAGCTTTTCTCTCGGGCGCGCAAGCGGAGAGCGCGTGGAAATCCGGTTTGCCCTGGAGCGCAGGCATCATCCGGTGGCCTGCGGCAGCCTGCATTATGACCGGCTGGAGGGACGTTTCGCGTTGGCCGTCCTGCATCCGGCGGCGCAGGACCGTTTATTGCGGCAGGCATCGGCATTTCTGCAAGCCCAGCCGCGGCCCGTTCCGCCAGCCCAGATGGAACTGCCTCTTGAAACAAATGGCGATTAGCGGCGGCCGACGAATGTACCACTAAGTATTTAACCGCATTGAGTGGGAAGGTCGGGGTTGCCTGTTAAGTCCCGTCCGGTGCCGTTGAATGCTGCTGAGCGTGATCCTTCAGGGCAGGGAAATATAGTCGAAGATGTCCACATTCGTGGGGTTGGTGGGGGCGATCTGGTTATTATCCGCGGCGCTGGGGACAATCTGACCCTGCTGCAGGAAATTGCGCAGGTTCACGCGCAACAGCATTTTCTGATCGGCCCGCAGGGCCAGGCCATAGACGTTGCCGTCGAGGCTGGAGAAGGTGGTGAGTCCCTGGGGCGCGGGGCTATTAAGCCAGGCGGCGCCGTCGGGGCTGGCGCCCAGGCTGGTCCAGCGCAGCGTGTCGGTGGAAGGCGTGGCGGTGTCGGGCACGCCGGGCGCGCCAAAGGGCGGTGAGCCGGGCAGCACCGCAACGGCAAGACAACTGCCGGCGTTGCCCAGCAAGCCGAGATGCGAGCCGGGTTCGAGGTTGACCTGGTTCCAGGCGCCGCTGCAGCCGGCGGTGGGCGTAAACTGCGCCGCCGGCGCCGTGATCTGGGTCCCGCTCTGCGTCGGTGAGTTCCAGTTGATCTCGGTGTAGTTTGAGGCGGCGGAATCATCCGCCAGCAGCGTATTGGTGTTGATATCGAAAGCGGCGCTGTTCAGGGCGCTGCCCAGGCTAAAGGCCGTGCCCTGAGGCAGGGCAAAACTCGAGACGGTTTTATTGGCAAAACTGATGACCTGCAGGCCGGTGCCGCTGGCATCGGTATATGGTGCGTAGGCGGTCTGGGTCAGGGGATCGTAGGAGAAATTCTCCGCCGCCTGGGCCGCGATCGGCACGCCGGTCTGGCCGGTGCCGAGATTCATGGTCAGAAAGCCGCTGGCGGTGTCGAGAATGGCCAGATTATTCTGTGAATCCACGGTCACGCCGCAGACAGTGCAACTGACTCCGTCGCTGAATTTGGCGCTGCCGCTGGCGGGAATGGGATAGACGGCGGTTACCGTATCGTTGACGGCATTGATAATGACCAGTTTCGAAGTCTGGGCGCTGATCACGGCCACAGTATTGTTTTTGGGGTTGGCGGCCGCGGCGGTGGGAGCAAAGCCGGTGGGCAGGGAAATCGCCAGCGGCAGGCCTCCGCCGGTCGTCAGCACCTGGGCGCTGTCCACATTGACCACGGCAATCTGGTTTTGCCGGGTTTGCGGCACAAAGGCCACATTGGCATAAACCGGAGTCAGCGTCCCCGAGCTGTTTTGTACATAACTGACCGGCTCCATTTCGACTGCGATTGAGGAGGAGGCGGCCGGAGTGTCGGGCTGGCTGATCAGGTAAATCGAATTGCTGTTGCCGCTGCTATTGGGATTCTGGGCGCGAATCTGCGCCAGTCCGGGGTGATTGAATTGGGCTGTGGCCGTGAACTCGCCAAATGGATAGGTCTGGCTGGGGTTAACCGGAGTGACCGGCCCTAATTCGCCGCCATTGAGCTGCAGGGTGGTCGTGGGATAAAAATTTGCGCCCTGCAGGGTAAGGGAGGTCTGGTCGCCGGTGGTGACGAAATCGGGAGATACGGAAGTCACCTGGGCCAATGGGTTTTGCAGGGTCAGAACAAAGGTTGAAAACTGGGTGGGGTCGGCCTGGGGAATATCCACAATCGTGATCTGATTGGGGTCGGGCAGCAGCGTGGGTGCGGTGTAAAGTCCGGTCGAGGTGATGGTGCCCAGGGTGGAGTTGCCGCCGATAATATTTTTAAAGGTCACCGGGTCCTGAATCGCCCACTGCACCGTGGTGTCAGAGGTATTTTGCACGCTGGCCTGGAACTGAAAGGTCGCCGGAATGGTCTGGTTGCTGGTGTTGGTGGAAGTAATCACCAGCTCGCCGTTGGTCGGGGCTTTGGTGATCGCCGACTGCACCGGTGGGGGCGGAATGTAATAGTTGTTGCAGGCAGCGAGGCTGGCGAGCAGCGCCAAAAGCAGCGCGGCTGAAATTAAATGATTCTTTTTCAAGTACATGGAGCCTTTGTCCAAAATTTGAGAGCCGGGAACGATCAGCCCATCCAGCACTGCCCACAAAGAACGATTATAACGGAGTCAACATGCGTCTCCGCTGCGAAATCAGGGGTCTTGAGAGTGGAAAAGAGCAGAACCTGGCTCATCCAATGGTGCATGGAATGAGATCAGGACAGGTTTGCGGCTTTTCCCGCGAAACCATTCCGCGGGGTGGGCGGAGGGGTGCCCATTTCCTGGCTATGCCGGCCAATGGGCCCGAGCGAAAGAAAAGTCGCATGCGGTGTGTGAATTATAATAGGCACGATTTTATGAGACAGGTTATAGACTGTAGTTTTGCCTATGGCCTCAACCATGCATGCGTTAGTGAAACCCACGGCGGCTCCAGGCGCGGAACTGCGGAATGTGGCAAAGCCGCGGCCACGCGCGCGGGAGGCGCTGGTGCGAGTGGAGCTGGCATCAATCTGCGGCACTGACCTGCACATTTACCATTGGGACGAATGGGCCAGCAGCCGCATCCAGCCGCCGCTGATTTTTGGCCACGAGTTCTGCGGCCGGGTTGAGGAGGTGGGTGCGGAAACCAGCTTTCTCAAGCCGGGCGACCGGGTGTCGGGCGAAATGCATGTGGCCTGCGGGCAGTGCATGCAATGCCGCACCGGCGATGCGCATGTCTGCCCCTCGGTGCGCATTCTGGGTGTGGACGCGCCCGGCTGCTTTGCCGAATATGTGGCCGTGCCGGAGAGCAATTTATGGCAGTTGTCCGATTCGGTAACGCCTGAATATGCCGCCATTCTGGATCCCTTGGGCAACGCGGTGCATACCGTGATGGCCGGCGAAGTTACGGGCCGCAGCGTGGCCGTGATTGGCTGCGGGCCGATTGGATTGATGGCGATCGCGGTGGCGCCGGCGGCCGGAGCGGGGGCGATTTTTGCCCTCGAGCCTCACGCCGGGCGGCGCGCAATGGCCCGCACCATGGGCGCCGACCACC
The DNA here is from genome assembly GCA_021826505.1 of Acidobacteriota bacterium. Lineage (GTDB taxonomy): Bacteria > Acidobacteriota > Terriglobia > Terriglobales > SCQP01 > JAKAZV01. The sequence goes on from JAKAZV010000045.1 coordinate 13,339, forward strand.
TGATGCCGGCCGCGAATCCGGAAATCGAACGCCAGATTCAGGAGCTGACGCCCGGGCGGGGAGTGGATGTGGCCCTGGAATTTTCGGGCAGCGTGGCGGGTGTGCAGGCCGCGCTGCGGCTGGCGCGTCCGGGCGGGCGTGTCAGCCTGCTGGGCCTGCCCCGGAAGCCGATCGAAATTGACCTTTCGCCGCTGGTCATCTTTAAGGGCCTGACCATTCAGGGCATCAATGGCCGGCGCATGTACGATACCTGGTACCAGATGGAACAATTGCTGGGGCGTTTGAATCTCCATCCATTGATCACCCATCGTCTGCCGCTGGCGGATTTTGCCCAGGCCATGCAACTGCTCGAAAACGGAGAAGCGGCGAAGATTCTGCTGCAGCCGTGAGGCAAGGCTCAATAATGCCGGGTGGTGAAATAGTGTGGACAAAATGGCGCATACGGATCCGCTGCATTATTTGAAGGATGAACTGCGGGCGCTGGAGGCGAAAGGCGTGCGCGTGCATCCGCCCGTGCTCGAAGGCGAGCAATTGCCGGTTGCGGTTTTTAACGGCCGGCGAGTGATTAATCTGGGCTCGAATAATTATCTGGGCCTGACCACCCACCCCAGACTGCGGGCCGCGGCCGAAGCCGCGGTCAGGACCCTGGGCACGGGTTCGGGCGCGGTGCGCACCATTACCGGAACCATGCGCGGGCATGTCGAGTTGGAAGCCGCCATCGCCCGTTTCAAGGGCGCCGAGGCGGCCGTGGTGTTCCAGAGCGGTTTTACCGCGAATGCCGGAACCGTGAGCGCGGTGCTCGGGCGCGAGGACTTTATCATCAGCGACGAGTTGAACCACGCCAGCATTATTGACGGCGCGCGGCTGTCGCGGGCCGCGATCAAGGTTTTCCCCCATCGCGATACCCAGGCGGCGGAAAAAATTCTGGCCGAGCTGGCGCCGCAGCCGGGTAAAAAGCTTCTCATCACGGACGGCGTTTTCAGCATGGACGGCGATATAGCGCCCTTGCCCGAACTTTGCGCGCTGGCCGAAAAATATGGCGCCATCATGATGGTGGATGACGCCCACGCCTCGGGCGTGCTGGGCCGCAACGGGCGCGGCACCGTGGATCACTTCGGCCTGCATGGGCGGGTTCAGATTCAGGTGGGCACGCTTTCGAAAGCGGTGGGCGCGCTGGGAGGGTATGTCTGCGGGGCGGCGCACTTGATCGAGTATTTGCGCCTGCGCGGGCGTCCGTTTTTATTCTCTACTTCGCACCCGCCGGCGGTGACCGCGGCCTGCCAGGCCGCCTTCGAAGTATTGGAGCAGGAGCCGGAAAGAATCACCCGGCTTTGGGCGAATACCCGGCGCTTCCAGAGTGGGCTGCGGGCCGCCGGCTTTGACTTGGGACGCACCGAAACCCCAATCACGCCCATCATGATTGGCGACGGCCGCAAAACGATGGAGTTTTCCCGGGCGCTGTTCGAGGCCGGAGTGCTGGTCACCGGCATTGCTTTTCCCACCGTGCCCGAAGGCAAAGCCCGGTTGCGCGCGATCGTAACCGCAACCCATGCGCCCGCCGATCTGGATGAAGCCGTGGCGACGATCGCTCGGGTGGGGAAAAGGGATGGGATTATATAAAAGCAGTGGGGAAGTCGAGAGGCAACGCTGGAAAAGGTATTTTAATTCTGAGCATTGATTGAAATTATTGCGGTATTTAACGGCGTTGGCGCTGGCTTCCATGGTGGCGATGAGTTTGGCTTGTTCGCCGGGCAGCCATGATCCGCGCAATGTCCTGGTTCCCGGCGGCAATGTCCAGCGGGGCAAAAAGCTGATCGGCCGTATGGGCTGCGGCGCGTGCCATGTCATTCCGGGCATTCGCGCCGCGCGGGGACGAGTGGGCCCACCCCTGTACGATTTTGGCGACCGCGTCTTCATTGCCGGAGAACTGCCCAATACGCCGGCCAATTTAATGCGCTGGATCGAAAACCCGCCGGCGGTCAAGCCGCATACGGCGATGCCGGATCTGGGCGTGACAAAAAATCAGGCCCGGGACATGACAGCCTATTTATATTCACTCCGTAAGTAAATCCCCACTTTACAGGTCTACTGCTACTTTCAGGCATATTGCGCGAGCGGACGCAACGGGCATCCAAAGTCGTGTGCAATTCGGGCAATGGCAAGGGCATTGGGTGAAATCCTGGGCTGCCTGGGGCCGCATTCTTTTTGTTTTGCTGGCATGGGCCGGCGTGGGCTGGAGCCAGACGGCGGCGAAGAGCGCGGAAGCAGTGGCATTATTTTCCCGGCACTGCGCGGTCTGTCATGGCGAAGCCGGCCAGGGCGAGAGCGCGGTAATCCGCATGGCCGGACCCTCGCTGCAAGCCGTGCATAATCCAGGCCTGGTCATGCTGGCAATGGAAACCGGTCCCAGCCACATGCCCAGGTTTGAAACGATTCTGACGGTGCCGCAAATGCGCATGATCGCCCGCTTTGTGACGCGGCGTCTGGCCGTGATTCCGCTGACGGGAGAAAGTCTGGGCCGGGGAGGCAATTTGTACCGGGTCAATTGCGCCAGTTGCCATGGGGCGGTGACCCAGGGCGGAACGCTGGGATTTGCCGGCCTGAATGCCCCCGCGCTGCGTAGAAAGCCGATGGCGCTGGTGGCCGGCGCCATACGCTGGGGGCCGGGACCAATGCCGCGATTTTCCGCGGCCGAGCTGCCGGCGCGGGATGTGGCATCCATAGCTGAATATGTGCGGTATCTGCGCCGGCCTTCCCACCCCGGCGGCGCGGCGTTGCACTGGAATGGTCCGGTGCCGGAAGGCGCGGTGGCATGGGCGATGGCGTTGTCGCTGATGGTGTTTGCCATCTGGCTGGAAAAGGGAGGGAGGGGATGAGTCAAGGTCTCGCGGATGATGACGGTGCGGAGAGTGAAAAGCGCGAAAAAAGCGCTCCCACCTGGGTACTGCGGGCGGCCTTATTTTGGAAGCTGGCCAAAGCGCTGAGCGGATTCTGGCTGGCAAGTGGGTCTTCGCATGCGGGCCGGATGGATAGGGTCAGGGCTGGCGTTCCGGAATCCAACCCACCCCGCGGGCGGGCGGCGGATCAACCGCTGGCGCAGGCGCTAGGCGAATTCGCCTGGCGCTGGGCCGGCTTGTGGGCTGGAATCACGGCCGCGGTCTCTCTGGCGGGCGGAGTGGGATTTCTCATTGCTTATTGGATGAATGGGGATTCGCAGACCCTGGGCGGCATGCTGGCGGTTTTTTTTGCCGGCCTGGCGCTTACCTTGACGCTGAACGCGCGGCTGCTGACAAATCAGAAATTGGCGGTGGAACCGCGGGAAGAACTCAAGTCTCCGGCGCCCCAGCGGTCCGCCCTGGCGGCCGATTTTCAGTTGGGGGAAGGCGATATGTCGCGCCGGGGTCTGCTGCGGACACTGGCTGCGGCCGTCGCGGGCCTGATGGCGGCCATGTCGGTTTCGCTTTTGCGCTCGCTGACGCCGCATCCCTATCGGGCGCTCGATAGTCGCATCTGGCGTCGCGGGCAGAAATTGATGATGGAAGATGGCCGGCCGGTGCATGCCGATGACTTGCCTGCGGGCGGCGCCGTGGTGGTTTTTCCCGAAGATCAGCTCGGGTCGGAAGAGGCGCAGACGGTGCTGATCCGGATTGGCGGCGCAGCCCTTGGGATATTGGGAAAAAATAAATTCTCCGCGCCGGCCGGGTATCTGGCTTTTTCCCGGGTTTGTACCCATGCCGGCTGTCCGGTGGGGCTCTATGAAAAAACCACGCACTTATTGATGTGCCCCTGCCATCAATCCACCTTTGACGTGCTGCGCGGCGCGCGGCCGACGGGCGGACCGGCGGCGCGGCCGCTGCCGCATCTGCCGCTTTATATTGACGCCCAGGGCTACGTGCGGGCCGCGGGTGGTTTCAGCCAGCCGCCGGGGCCGGGATTCTGGGGAATGCCAGCGTGATCGAATTTTTGGCGCGATGGTTCGATGCCCGGCTGGGCGCGGCGAAGTTCACCCGCAAGGTCATGAACCATGTCTTTCCCGATCATTGGTCGTTCATGCTGGGCGAAATCGCGCTCTATTCGTTTGTGGTGCTGGTGATGACCGGGGTATTTCTCGCGGTCTTTTATCAGGGCAGCTCGGTTCCGGTCATCTATCATGGTGCCTACCGGCCGCTGCGCGGGGTGCGCATGTCGGCGGCGTATCACTCGGTGCTCCACCTGAGCTTCAGCATTCCGGCGGGGCTTTTGTTTCGTCAAATGCATCACTGGGCGGCGGATATTTTTATCGCCGCTATCTTCGCCCACCTGGCGCGCATTTATTTCACCGCCGCCTACCGCAAGCCCCGCGAGCTGAACTGGCTGATCGGGCTGACGATGTTGCTGCTGGCGCTGGCCAATGGGTTTTTCGGCTATTCCCTCTGCGATGACGTGCTCTCGGGCGCCGGGCTGCGGGTGGGCTACGCGATTTTGCTTTCAGTTCCGGTGGTTGGGCCGTGGCTGGCGTTTCTGGTTTTTGGCGGGACAAGTCCCAATCCTGCCACGCTGCCGCGCATGTTTGTCTGGCATATTTTCTTCATTCCGGCGGCGCTGGCGTTTTTAATCCTGGCGCACCTGGGCATCATCTGGCGGCAGATGCATACCAACTACCCCGGCGCCGGAGGAGGGGAAAAGCTGATCGTGGGTTCGCGGTTCTGGCCGGTGTACACGATGAAATCGCTGGCCCTGTTTTTCGGGGTTTTTGCCGGCATTGCGGCGCTGGGCGGCTGGGTGCAGATTGATCCGGTATGGGTGTATGGGCCGTACAACCCCATCGGCATTGTGCCCGGGGCGCAGCCGGATTGGTATCTGGGCTGGGTGGAAGGCGCCATGCGGCTGTTTCCCGGGGTGAACGGGCACGTGGGCCGCTGGCTGATTCCGGAGCTGTTTTTCCCGGGTTTTCTCTTCCCGGCGCTGGTCTTTGCCTTTCTGTACTGTTATCCATTTCTGGAGCAGTGGCTGTGCTTCGACTTTCGCGGTCATAACGTTCTGCGCCGGCCCTGGGAAATGCCCTGGGCCACGGCGCTGGGCTGCGCGGGGTTGGCGTTTGTGCTGGTGCTGGAAATCGCCGGCGGCGATGATGTGATCGCGGTGGCGATGGGCAGCTCGGTCATTGTGGTGCGGCGCGTGCTGCGGGTGCTGGCGATCGTGGCCCCGCTCATCACCGGCTGGATCATCCATCGCTGGTGCGAGGCCATGCGGCGAAAGCATGCCCATCTTCGTGAGGCGCTGGCGGGCGCGGATGCGGGCTATTCCGAAGCCGAGATTGCGCCCCAGCCGCAGCCGCGTTAAAATCAACAGGCAGGCGCGCGGAAGTGGTGAAACTGGCAGACACACCATCTTGAGGGGGTGGCGCCGCAAGGCATGCGGGTTCGAGTCCCGCCTTCCGCACCATTTGCTAATAGTTGACACGAGAGTGACGATTTCGCGACGCTGGATTTTTCCTCATAGCGTCACCTCTAAACCTCTCTTAAATAAGGTTTTAACCCGCCGCGTCGCTAGTGACGCTAGTTTTTCCGGTTTTACACTCTCTCTGCTAGCGGGTCAGCGCTGCCGTCTAATAAACGGTGGTAAATGAATAACTTCCGCGTGGCCGGGCCATACATCGCAATCGCTGACGAAGATTCATGCCCGGATGGCAGAAAGTATCGCCCGGGCACATTGATAAAGGTGGCCATAATCAAGCCTGCGCGCTGCGGCATTTCTTAATGAAGCGTGCCAACAAGGGCGGATCGCGATCGAGCGCGCCGAGGCGGCGCATGAGCTCGAGCGCGCGTTCCACAAAACGCAGGCCGGACAGGGGCGTGACGCCGGCCAGCAGCAGGATGGCCGATTCGCCTTCAAACGGCAGCGCCAGGGCGCGGAGGCCGGCGCGCCGGGCCAGGCTTTCCCATTGCCCCGGCGTGAGATAAAGCCGGGTTAAATCATCGTGCCGGCCCCATTCACCATGGCGATGCAAGGCCGCGATATTGGAGACAAACGCTGCTTTCCCCGTAACCCGGGCCAGTTCGCGCAAGGCCGGAAGCGCCGCCTCTCCGGGCAGATATTGCAGCACGCCGTTGCACCAGACCAGATCAAAGGCCTGGGAGCAAAAGGGCAGGGCAGTGACGTCGGCGGCGGCCGTACATTCGCCGCCGCTGCGGCGCCGTGCCTGCTGCAGCGCGTAAGCGCTGGCATCGGCGGCGATGGTGTGCAGTCCCAGTTCCTGGCGGGCATATTCGGCCAGAGCGCCCTTGCCGCAGCCGGCGTCGAGCAGCGTGCCGCCGCCGGTGACCTCGGCCAAAGCCGCCAGTTGCGCCTGCACCACGGGGAAGTAGTCCGGATAATACCCATAGCCGCGGACTTCATCGCCGCCTTTCAGCCCGGGTGGGTAGGCGGGATCATCGAAGTAGCGCCGGTCAAAAGCATTCCGGCAAGTGCTGGTTTCCATAGGCATAGCTTTATGATCGCTGATTGGACACAAGGTAGAGATCTGGGGGCTCGAATCTCCACGTGCCTGCCAGGCAAGTCCGTGAGTGTGGTTGCAGGAAGGATTCTAAACCTCGGTTGGTGATAGAATCGCGCTGATGTCGGGTAGCAGCCTCAATACGGCCTGGATTCCGCTGGCTGACGGCGCGGAAGCCGTCTACAACTCCTCGGGTTTCGATTATTTCAGGCATCCGGACTGGCTAGGATCATCCCGACTGGCATCCACCTGGAATCGTGGCGTTTACTTTGACACCGCGTATTCGCCATACGGTGAGGCGTACAATTCTTCCGGCACCACGGACCTTGATTTCACCGGTCATGATTCAGAAATCTCCAGCCCTTCTTCGTCGGA
>JAKAZV010000046.1 GCA_021826505.1 Acidobacteriota bacterium
CGAATCGGAAGCCCTGCTCGCCGCCGGACTGTTGCGCGCCAATGGCATTGCCGCCGAGTTGGGCACGCCCACAGTGCCCGGCCTGACCTGGCAGCAGGCGCTCTGGGTGGGCACGGCCGATGCGGACGTGGCCCGGCAGTTGCTCGAAGGCAAATCCGGCCACGGCTTCCAGATCGTGGAATGAATTCCGCTAGATTTCGGAACGCTTGAATCTTTCCAGCAGATGATCGCAGGAGCGCACGCACAGCGCCATGATGGTCAGGGTGGGATTCTGGCAGGCGGTGGAGGGAAACCCCGAGCCATCCATCACAAATAAATTCTCAATATCGTGGGTTTGCTGGAAAGGCGTCAGCACCGAGTGTTTCGGATCGGCGCCCATGCGGGCAATGCCCACTTCATGAATGCCGGCGCCGGGAACGCTCATATCCGGCGGCGAGAGTTCGTTACGGCTGCCCACGGCGGCCAGCATTTCGCTGGCGGTGTCATAGGCGTCGCGGAGCATCGCGGCTTCGTTTTCGCCATAACGCATCGAGATTTTCAAGATGGGAATGCCGAAGGCATCCACGCGCTCCGGGTCAATTTCGACCCGGTTTTCCCGCCGGGCCAGGCATTCGCCAAACATGACCAGGCCGATATAGGGTTTCGACTGGCGCAGACCCTGAACATAAGCGGCGCCAAAGCCCGGCGCCGACCAGTTGAAGCTCGTGCTGCCGCTGCCCTGCATCCCATAGCCGCGGATAAAATTTTTCGCGCGCGGCTGGCCCGCTATATTGCGGAAGCGCGGAACGTAAATGCCGTCGGGCCGGTTGGGGCCATTGATCGTGGCCTTTCCGCCGCGCACCTCGACCTCGCCCGCGCCCACCATACCGCTGATATGGTCCATCAGATAATGGCCCAGATCGCCGCTGGAATTGCCCAGGCCGCGGGGATGCTGGCGGTTGGCGGAGTTGAACAGCACCCGCACCGATTCCTGCGCCTGGGCGCAAAGCAGCACCGCCCGGGCATGCACTTCGCGGGTTTGCCGCGTATCCCGGTCCACATAAAGCACGCCCCTCGCGCGGTTGGTATCAGGGTTCATCAGCACCTGATAGACCATGGCATTGGGAATATGATCGCAGCGGCCGGTGCGCAATGCGTCGGCGACGGTGGTGAAGGCGGAATTGAAATAGGAATGCGTAATGCAGCCGTGCTCGCAAGGTCCGCAGTAATGGCAGGGCGCGCGGCCGTTGATGCTTTTTGTCAGATTCGCCGAGCGGCCCAGGGTGACCGTCCAGCCCAGCTTTTCCTTGACCTTGCCCCGGAACAGCTGTTCCGCGCAGGTCAGGCCCATGGGGGGCTGAAACCGGCCGTCGGGCAATTGCGGCAGGCCCTCGGCCATTCCCGTGATGCCCACATATTCTTCGACAATGTCGTAGTACGGCGCCAGATCCCGGTAGCGGATCGGCCAGTCCACGCCGTAGCCGTCGCGCGAAGCGGCCTGCAAGTCCAAATCGCTTAAGCGATAGCTTTGCCGGCCCCAGACATTGGTCCGGCCGCCGGTGCGGCGCAGCCGTCCCTGCCAGGTGAAGGGTTTGTCTTTCGGCGTGGTGTAGGGCTCATCAAGATCGTTGCAAAACCAGCCGCTGTTAAATTCGGTGCAGGCATAGCACTGACTCTGCACCGGCTGGGTGCGCTTTAACAGTTCCGGCGCCAGATTGCGGTAGGGCAGTTGGTAAGCCGGCTGATGTTCGCGAAAATTGCTGTCCGGCTGGGGGCGCCCGGCATCCACCAGCGCAATGCGCAAACCGGCTTCGGCCAGCCGCTTGCAGGCCCAGCCGCCCGAAGCTCCGGAGCCGACGACAATGGCGTCGTAAACCATAGACTTGGACTATATCGTTTCAGCCTTGCGGCGGCAACTGGGATTTCACCTGGCCAAAAATGTGGGTGTGGTCGGCCGCGGTGACCTGTTCGGCAAATCGGCGGAAGTCGGGATACTGACTGGCGCTGATGCGCTCGGCCGGCAGGCTGAGGCCGCGCTGAAAACGCAGCACGCCTCCCGTTTCGCTGTATTGGGTGGTGAAAGTGCCGAAGCTGGAAACCAGATTGGCGCCCGCGGGCAACTGCAGTTGCGCCAGCTGCGGCGGCAGTTGCACGCTGACCCGCGCCTGTTCCACCATGCCGCCGCCGATGATCAGGGGGTAGCGCCGGTACGCGAGCGAGGCCAGCTTCCGCTGCAGGTTCACCGCTCCGGTCAGGCGGTGAATTTCCCAGGTCTGGCCCGTGATGCGGATAAAATCCGGCACTTCGCCCTGAATCTGTAAAGTCAGCGTGGGGGCGCGGTGGTGGAGATGCAAAATTTTTCCGCCCGTGGCCACGCCATCGGGGTAGGTGCCCAGCAGAAGCTGTTGATACACCTGCGGCAGGCGGCTGGCGGGCTGGCCCTCCAGCGCCTCGCGCACCTGCTCGGCGGTGACGCCGCGGAATTGCAGGCTCATCGTGAGCCGCGCCGCGCCCTGCGCATTCACCTTGGCCCGGACCTGCAGCACCGTGGCGTCGAGTGTGGACGCGGCGGTGGGGGCGGTAATGAACGGATGCGGCTGGTCATCGCCCACGATTAAAGCCTGGCCGCCGCGAATTCCCGGCGCCAGATAGCCCAATTGCGAGAAGGGCTGGTTAATGTCGTACCACTCGCGCTTTCCCCGCGAACCTACCCGAACCAGCGGGTAACTGAAAGACGCCAGATTGGGAATCTGCAAACTGGAATGATCGGTAACCGGCCGCGCCATCACCAGTTGCCAGGGCACGCGCGCCGCGCTGAGCAGAGCGAGAAATACACTCAGGCGGTTTCCCGCGCGGTTATGAAAATACTGCTCCGCGGGCACAAAAGCGCCGCCGGGGCCGCTGCGAATGTGTCCGGCCACCCACTGGAAAATGGCATCCGCCTTGGCCGTGGGCGATGAGCCGGCGGCGGCGAGCTGCCGCGCCTTGGCCTGAATGGCGGGCGTAACCCGGCGCACCGCGAACAGATGATCGGTCCAGTACATGGACACCTGCCGCCATTCGAGCGGGCTGCTGATCCAGACCTTGGGCACCACTTCCTGCACCGGCGGCATGTCCGGCTCGCTCAGCACCATGCGGGTTTTCTGCACCAGCCATTCCCGGGCGGTATAGCGCGGCAGGCGCGTCACCGTGGGCTGGCCGGGAAAGCGGGCCTGCTCGATCGCCACCGGATCATGGTGCGGCGTCAGCACCACATAGTCAGAGTAGTTATAAGGCTCGGTGTTGGAGTTAAAGACAAAAAACATGTCGTTATCTATGGCGCGAGCCACGATCGGAGAAGGGGGAAAATGCTCGACGTAGGCGGTTTCGATGTAATCGCCCGGCTCCAGCCCCGGCATGGTTATGCTGGCCAGGTTGGGAATGCGCTCCGGCAGCAGCACCCGGCCGTTGGGCTCGATCGTGCGCACGGTCAGCAGATCGCTGTTGCGGGGGATGTGCACGGTGCCGTGCCGCGCGATGCCGGTTTTGTCGAGCACGCGGAAAATCTGATGAATATAGGCATCGCGGCTGCCGTCCCGATGAATGCGGTCCACCATCTGATCGAAAACCAGAATGGAGGAGGCATTGGGATACTGCGCCGTGCCCGGGGCATGGGCCAGAATTTGCCGGGCGGAGTGGTACCAGGGCAGCCAGAATCGCCGATTGGCGACGAAACTCCGCAGCCAGCGCAGCGCCGGCTTCCTGTGATCGTTCCGTTGGAGCCAGGCCAGGGAGGCGGATGAGCCCTGGGCCAGATCGAAAGCGCTGGCGGCGGCCCGCGCGATCCGCCAATTGTGCGGGCAGGCGGCCAGGGCGGCCCGCGCCGCGCGTTGCGCCGGCAGAGCCTCGCCCGCCTGGATCAGAGCCAGAACCAACTGCTGGCGCAGCACCGGCGAGGCCGGATCCCAGCGGATCGCCCGGCGCAGCAGCCGCGCGGCCTGGCGGGGATGGCCATGCCGCAAATCATACAAACCCAGATAGGGCGTGGCCCGCGGATCAGCCAGCAATGGCCGCGTCAGCCGCGCCGCCCGCCTGGCCTGGCCGGTGCGGGAATAAAATGCCAGGCCCGCAATCAGCCCCTCCCAATTGCTGGGGGTTTCGGCCAGGGCGTTGCGCAAAGCCAGCGTGGCTTCGGTGCGCCAATGCTGTCCTAAATAAAGATGGAATGCTTCCCAGTCGCAGGGGGCGTAGCCATGGCCGGTGCAGCGGCTGTACGCGCGCGCGGCGGCGCCGGTTTTGCCCTGGGACTGGCGCACTTCCGCCAGCCGGAGTTCCGCCGGCAGGGCTTGCGGGTCGGCCTGCAAGGCGTGGCGCGCGGCCGCCAGAGCCTGCGCCGCCGACCAGCCCGGGCCGGCATCGGGCAGATTCTGATCGGCTTGCGCCAGCGCCAGCCAGATGGGCGTCGCTTGCGGCGCCAGCCGGGCGGCCTGCGAGAGTTGGTGCTTGGCGCCCACCGCGTCGCCGTCTTCCATCCGCCAGCCGGCGTCCAGCCAGAGCGCCAGCGGATTCGCGGCCTGCCGCCGCAGCTGCGCGGCGCACCAGCCGGCCAGCGTGGCCGGCGGCGGCAAAAGGCGCGCGGCCCCGGCCAGTTTTTGTCCGGCCGGCAAGCTCGAGCTGCTGTCCAGCGGCTGGCCGTTGAGCTCGCGGGCGATCAGGCTGAAATTTCTTTCGCCCTCGCCCGCCAGCTTCACCACAACCCGGTTCCAGCCCGCGTGGAGGCGCACGGCCGCATCGGCGGCATCGGGACGATATGAGGCGCGGCGGTCGTTGGCGATGATGCGCCGGCCGTTGATCCAGATTTGCAGAGAAGCCGGACTGAAAATCCGGAATAGCACCGTGGCGGAGCGGTCCGCGCGCAGATAGGTAATGGCGTAATCGGCGCCGCGGCTGCCCCAGTCCAGCGGAAATTGCACCGCGCCGCGCAGGGCGTTATAAGCAATGCCGGGCCGCGGACGCTGATTCCATTGATAAGGGCCATGCAGCACGCTGGCAACGGAATAGCTCCGGCTATAGGCCAGGTTGGACCAGTTCCCGAAAGGCCCGTATAACTTCCAGTTTTGAATGCGGCCCGAATGGGCCAGCCAGTCCTGGGCGCGCCAGACGGTTTTGCCGGGCGCATGCGCAAGGTCGCCCCCCACGCGGGCCAGCATGTAGGCGGTGACGGGGTCGCGCAGCGGTCCGCGCAGCAGATGCTCAATTTCCGGCCGCGCCTCGGTCAACAGTTTGCCCTGAGCGCCCAAATGGGCGCTCAAATAGCGCGCCGCCCATTCCGTGGCTGGATCGTTGGGCGCCAGCCGCAAGAGCGCCAGCGCGGCGCGCGAAGCCTGAAGCTGTTGCCCGTTGCTGGCCGCCATGATCATGCGGGCAAACAGCGCGGCGGTGTCGTTGGGCTGGCGCCGCAGCCAGTTCCGGAGCGCGGCTTCCGCCGCTGCTTTCCCGGAGGCCGGACCGAAAAACCAGCTCTTCCAGGCTCGCGCCGCCGGCGATTTCGCCGGCATCCGGGCGGTGTCTGGAAGTTGATGCAGCAAGCTGGGCCGGGTTCCGGCCCAGCTTGCTTGCGCCACGCCCAGGGCGAAAAAGATCCAGCTCAAGTGATTGCGCAATTTCATGGCTGCCGCACCCGAATTCCGGCGCTGAGTTTTTGATCCACCGCCATCCAGAAACGGCGAAATTCCGGATATTCCGCCGCCGGAATGATCGCCCGCAGGGTTTTAAGATCCGACTTGACCATCAGATTGCCGTTTGTCCAGGTGGCCAGGAAGGAAAAATCGCCAAAGGGGGTTTGCAGATGCAGGGGCGACGGCAAGGTGGGAATGTCGCCCTGCGGCAGCTGCAGCACCATCGTCTCGCGCAAATTCTGGGGGGAGCCGATTGAAACCGGCATGGTGCGGGTTTCCAGCGGCGCCATGCGCGGCAGCCAGCTCACGGGCGTAATCTGCCGCGGCAGCCGCAAGCCTTCCGGCGTGGGCCGGGCAAAGTTGGGAATTTTACCGCTGAAGGTAATCTCGAGGGGGCGGTCATAGTGGTTGGCGTTATTGGCCGAAGCATGATGCACCACCAGTCCCGGAGAGCTGCCGCGCAGCATGGCCTGCAATACTCCCGCGCGCCGGCCGGCGAGCTGCATGGCATGGCGGAAATAGGGCGCGTCCTGGCCCAGCAGCGACCATTGCTGCTCAAATTTCAAGGCGCCGTTCCGCCGCAAATTGCCGGTCAGCACTTTATCCACCAGATTGCGCGCGGGCGGCGCGAAAGGCGTCACCACCGGCGCGGCGATCAGGCGCTGGGCAAGCTGCTTCGGTTCGGGTTTGGGATCAAGCCCATCGGCCCGCAGATCGCGTCCCAGGGGAATGCGGAACACCAGCGCATGCTGGTCGGGTCCAGGCAGTTCCTGGGCGCCATTGTATTCGGCGGTGCCATCCAGATACCAGCCCAGCGAGGGCACATAGGCGATGGCGTGGTCAAAATCAGCGACCACGGGCAGCCGGGTTGAAACCAGCCCCAGTTCGCGGGTCCGCACCAGCACGATATCGGCGGGAATGCCGGCCTGCGCCAGCATGGCCACCAGCAGCGAGGCTTTATCCTTGCAATCGCCGAATCGCCGCCGGAAAACTTCACTCACGGGATAGGGGCGGTAGCCATGGATGCCGAATTCCAGCGCCACATAATGGGTGTTGCGGATGACGTAACTGTAGATCGCCTCGACTTTTTGCTTCTCGGTCTTGAGGCCGCGGACCAGCCGCGCCGTGGTCTGCCGCAGGCTCCGGTCCATGACAAAGGTTTCTCGAATCAGCCCCTGATACCAGTGCGCAAACTGCGGCCATTGGTCAAAGGCGCTGACTTCAATGTACGGCTCCTGCTCGATCGCGGGCGGGCTTTCCGGCTCGCCAATGTAGGCGGACTGGTTGCGCAGGGTCCAGCGCTCAATGCGCAGGCCGTTTTGCAGTTTTTGCGTGGCGTGGCCGGTAAAACGCACGGCGTGGGAATAAAGCGGCAAATTCCGCGGCGTTTCAACCACGAATTGCTGATATAACTCCGGCGCGCCGCTTTGAAAGGGCACGATATCGCCAAAATAGTTGCCGTAGAGCGATTCCTGCACGCTGGGCAAAATCCGGTAAGCGATTTCCACACAATCGCCCGGACGAAGCGAGGGCAGAATCACGTACTTATTGCGCACATCATAATAAGTTTCATAGCCCACGGACTGATTGACCAGCGCATCGCCCGGCGCCGCCGCATCGGCCACCGAGCCATCGGGGTGATAGACCCGCGCGGCCAGAAAATTGACGACCTGCCGCCGGGGATCATAGGTCACGGGAAATTCCGCCAGCGCCTGGGCCCCGACACGATTGTTTACGCGGAAGATCATCTGCACGTAACGGCCGGTATTGCCGGAAGGGAAAATGCGCACCACCGTGGTTTCCGCCAGAGCCAGCAGCGGCCCGCTCTCGAGCTGGGGCTGGGGGGCGTGATTCCAGGCCGCGATCACGGCGCGCGGGTTCAGCCGGTAGGCCTGATAAAAGCTGGTTTGCCGGGTATGGCCGGCCAGCAGTTGCAGCCGGCGCTGTAATGAGGCATTTTGCGGGTCCAGGCGAAGCGCCGCTTCCCAGGCCTGCGCGGTGGCCTGGGGATGGCCGGTCTGGGCCTCGATTTCGCCCAGCGCGATCTGATTTTTCGCCGCTTGCGGGTTGAGGGCGATCGCGCGCCGCGCGGCCGCCAGGGCCTGGGGTTTGTCGCCCGCGCCGGCCAGCATTTGCGCCTGCATGCGCCACAATAACGGCTTATCGGGACTGACCCGCAGACCGGCGGCCAGCATTTGCCGGGCCTGGGTAAAATTACTGGCGCTGTTGGCCAGCATGATGGTATGCAGCAGCACGCCGGGATTGTTTTGATCCGTCTGCCAGGCCGCGCGGCCCCAGCGCAGCGTGGCCTGCGTCAGGCCTAAGCGTTCGAGCATTTCCGCCATGGAAATGGCGGCTTCCTGGGCATGGCTCCAGCCCGCGGCTTGTAAACGGCCGGCCGCGCGCAGCACATGCGCTTGCAGGCCGAAACTGGCATAGGTTTCTAACAGACCTATATAGGCGCGCGGATATTGGGCAATCGCCTGGGAGGAGATCGCCGGCGTGGCTGGAGATGAATCTGGATTCGATGCCGCGGGGGAAGCCGCTGGGCCGGCGGCCCGTAAAGCGCGCACAAAATCCCGGCGCGCGGGCCAGATTTCGAAGCGCTGCAATTCAATCCAGCCCCGGTCGGCCAGAGCTTCCGGGTTGTTGGGAAACACGGCCAATACTTGCTGCAGGGTGCGATAGGCGCGGCTTTGATTCTTATCAAAATGGGCAAAATCGAGCCGTATACGCGTGGCCAGCGCCTGTTGGGCGGGCGTGGCGAATGAGTTCGGCGCCGCGCCCTGACTGCCGGTTCCGGAACTGACCGGAAGCTCCGGCGCCAGCAATTCCGCCTGTTCAAAGGCGTTGGCGGCGCTGTGATTGCCGGCGTTATAGTTGCCTTTTTCCTCCAGGATCCAGGCGTAGCGCAGCCAGTCATCAGCCCCCGCCTTGGCCGCCAGCGCCCCGGCTTTTGCCTGCGTGGTCAGATCGGTGATTTCGGCTTGGATCGTGGGCGCCGCCTTGCGCCAGTCGGGAAACGCATGCGGCTGGTTGCTGCTGGCCAGCAGAATGGGCCGGCCCTGGGGCGTGGTCAGGCGCAGGGCAAATTTCCATGCCCCGCCTTCGAGGTCGCCGGCTTTGACTAAAATCAGATTCCAGCCCGCCGCCAGCCGCGCCGCCACGGCGTATTGATCAAAGCCGATGCGGGGGTGCGAGGCGGTCTCGGTAAAGCGCAAGCCGCCATTGACCCAAATACGGGTGGCGCCGCTATCGCTGAAACGCAGGGCAATCGTCTGCGCGCGGGGCGAGTCCACCCAGGTGGCGAGGTAAGCGGAGACGCTTTGCGTGGGCGTGAAATGATTGGCGAGGTTGACCTGCCCCAGGGCTGAGGCCCAGGGCAAGATTCGCCAGCGCACCGGTCCGGTTTTGCCGGCATACGGGGCAGGTTTTGCAGTCTGGCTGAAAAAAGCTCTTTCCGGCCCTTGCGGCGTCCGAATGGCATCGGGTGAGGAATTGTCAAAAGGGCCAACCGCCCGCCAATGTTGCAGTATTCCCAGGCTGTGCCAGATCGCGGCCGCGGCACGGGCCTGGCCCAGGCGTAACTGCTCCCGTCCCAATTCCGCTTCAATTTCCGCGCGCAGCAGGGGAGAAAGGCGCCGCTCATGGGCCAGCCGGGTCCAGGACGCAACCAGGCTTTGCGGCGAGCGCAGCCAGGGCTGCAGCCGGGTCATGCGATACAAAGCAACCAGCTGCGCCAATGGGTTATGCCGGGCCTGAAAGTTCCGCAGTTGGGCTTGAAAACGCGCCTGCGGGCTGGCCGGAGCGGAGTATGGGGCGGGTGCGGGCGTTAATCGCGCGCCCGCTGTCGTGGCCGCGGCGCGTAATCCCGGAGTCAGTAAAATAGCCGCCGCGGCTAAACTGAGGTTGAAAATCTTTCCCGCGGCGCCGGCGCGAGAATAAAAGCAGCGGGCATATTTTGGCATCGGAATAAAACGATTCCCAGGCAGCACAGATTTTTCTATTATAGAAAATCTTTTTACCGTCTGCCGGCGCCGCCGATAGAAGAACGCGGATAAATCAAAGTTTTGTCATCCCTGCCGCCGCCGTGTGGCTATAGTTCGCTGGCCGTCAGCCGGTTCTCTTTCTGGAGTTGCTGAAAAATCTCGACTGTTTCCCGCACTCCTTGCGCAAAGGGTGTGCGCGGCAGCTCGCCCATGGCCTGGCGGATGGCGGCGTCGTTGAAATCGGGGACAAAGGGCAGGGATTTTTGGCCGCAGGTGATCAGGCCGCGCGCGGCGGGCACCGCGGCCTCAATCGCCGCGATCATGGCCTCGACCGCCAGCGCCTCGCCGTGCAGATTAAATACGTGGGCGCCCGCGGGGCCGGCCTCGGCGCAGCGTATGAAAATTTCCGCCACATCGTCGGCATACTGCATGTCGGCGCGGCCGCCAAAGCCGATTTTATAGCTCCGGCCCAGCACCGCGGCCTTGATGGCCTTGGTGGGGTCGGAGGTGAGTCCGAAATCCCGCCCCACTCCATACACCGCCCAGGGCCGCAGTCCGATGCTGGAAAGCTGGCGGGTTTCGAAATACACCCGCGCGTTGCCTTCGTTGCAGAGCTTATACACGCCATAGTGGGTGTGCGGCTGGCAGGCGCTGGCATCGGTAAACTCGCCCGAGTATTCATCGGGCGCGCCGGCCACCGCGCAGGAGCTGGCATAGACCACCCGCCGCAACCCCTGCCGGGCCGCGGCTTCGAACAGATTCAGCGTGCCCAGCACGTTGACCCGGGCGCCCAGCAGCGGATCGGCCTGGCAGGCCGGCACCTGCAGCGCCGCTAGATGGATGACTTTATCCGCGCCTTCGAGCGCCGCCGCGACTGCGGCGTAATCGGTGATATCGGCGGTCACGAACCGGATTTTTGCCAGCTCGGCCGGGTTCATGAGCAGCCGCAGGCGTTTGGGTTCCGTCTCGCGGTCGAGCACGGTCACGCTTTCGCCCCGCCGCGCCAGATTGCGCACCACCCAGGCGCCAATGCAGCCCTGCGCTCCAGTAATCAGATAGCTCATATCTCTCCGCGCACCGGCCGGTGCATTCATTCAGCGTAACCCGGGAGACCGTGTAAAAGCACCTCCCCGGGCAGGCTGCCGTCGTAAAGCGTCCCGGCCCGCGGCTTGAAATGGTAGGCTTACTGCTGGTATCTATCGTCTATGAATCCGGCTGACTGCTCCCGAAGATCGGCATTTCAGGCGCTGTCCGCCTGGGCAGTCGCGGCGCTCGTTCCGGTTCGAAGGCTGTCGTCCCCGCGCCCTGACTCGCCCACGGTGGAACCACCCCGCTTCCGCGTCATCATTGACAATGATTTTTCCGGAGATGCGGACGATCTTTTTCAAACGGCCCACCATCTTCTATCGCCTTCCACCCAGATAAGGCTCATCATTGGCTCGCATCTGCATGCGGGCGAGCACTGGCAGCCGGGACCGGCCGGCCATCAGGCTTCGTTGGCGGCGCGCAAGGCGCGGGAACTCTTACGAAAAATGGGGCGAGCGGTTCCGGTCATGGCCGGCGCCGAGCACCCTCTGAGCTCTTTGCCAGCCGCTCCCACGGCCGCCTCCGATGCCATTATTGCCGAGGCCCTCAGGCCGGGCGACCCGCTCCCGCTTTTCTATTGCGCCGGCGCCGGCCTCACCGATCTGGCGACCGCCTGGCTGCGGCGGCCGGACATTGGCCCGCGCTTGAAGCTGGTTTGGATCGGTGGCCCGGAATACCCGGGCATCAGCGCTCCGCCTCCCGGCTCTGGCCCTTCTGAATACAACCTGACCATTGACATCAAAGCGGCGCAGGTCATTTTTGAAAAATCGGATATCGAAATCTGGCAGGTGCCCAGAAGCACGTATCGTCAAATGCTGGTCAGCTACGCGGAGCTATGGGAACGTGTGCGGTCCACCGGACGGCTGGGACAGTATCTTGTGCGCCAGATAGACAGAATCAGGGCGCGCGCCCTCCAGTTCAAGGGCGCTGGCAATCTGGGAGAAACTTATATCCTCGGCGATAGCCCGCTGGTCACCCTGACTTCGTTGCAATCTCCGTTTCAACCCGATCCGTCTTCGAGCCAGTATGTCCTGCGGCCGTGTCCCGGCATTGATGACCATGGCGAGTATGTCGAAACTTCCGCGGGGCGGCCGATCCGGATTTACACGCGGATTGACACACGTTTGACCTTCGAAGACTTCTACGCAAAACTGCGCAATTCGCGCCTTTGAGCCCAGCGTTCAGCCGTGCCGCCAGCCAGGCGCAAATAGCGCGCCATAACTGGCGGGGCGCACTTTCATTGACAGATTTCCGTTCGTGGCCTTACCATATTCTTTCGATGACTCTATCGCTCCATGCCCGCGTCCACGTCCACCATGCCCATCCCCGGCATGGCTAGCGGTCGCGCGCCCTGGAATGGAAGTTTCGGCAAGGTTCCAACGCCCGTACCGCCCAGCCCGCGGTCGGGCGTTTTTATTTTTCGCGTCGAGGTAGGAAACATGAATCCTGATTTCAGCAAAGATGGCGGCCTGGCTCCGGTGATTGTGCAGGATGCCGGCGATGGCCGCGTGCTCATGCTGGGTTATATGAACCAGCAGGCGTATGACCAGACCCTGGCCACCGGCTATGTGACTTTTTTCAGCCGGTCCCGGAAAAAGCTCTGGATGAAGGGCGAAACCAGCGGCAACCGGCTGCGCCTGCGCCAGCTCGCGCTCGACTGCGATGCCGATGCCATCCTGGTGCGGGCCGAGCAGGAAGGCCAGCCCGCCGTTTGCCATGAGGGTTATCGCAGTTGCTTTTTCCGCGTCTGGGACGGAAAAGCCTGGGTGACGAGTGAACCTCGCGTCTTCGCGCCGGAGGCCGTTTATGGCAAATCCTGAAATCCGCAAGCTCCGGCTGGGCATTCCCAAAGGCAGTTTGCAGGATGCCACGGTGCAGTTGATGGCCCGGGCGGGCTACAACCTGCAGCTTTCCTCGCGCTCGTATTTTCCCGCCATTGACGACCCCGAAATCGAGTGCATGCTGATCCGGGCGCAGGAGATGGCGCGCTACGTTCAGGACGGCATTCTCGATCTCGGTCTCACCGGCCGCGACTGGGTGCTGGAAAACGATGCCCGGGTCGAAACCCTGGCCGATCTGGTCTATGCCAAGCAGAGTTTCAGCAAGGTGCGTTGGGTGCTGGCCGTGCCCGAAGCCTCGCCGGTGCGCTCGGTGCGCGATCTGGAAGGCAAAGTGATCGCGACCGAGCTGGTGGGCGTAACCAAGCGCTATCTGGAACGCAATCATGTGAAGGCCACGGTGGAGTTCAGCTGGGGCGCGACCGAAGTGAAACCGCCGGTGCTGGCCGACGCCATCGTCGAGGTCACCGAAACCGGCAGTTCGCTGCGCGCCAATCAGCTCCGCATCGTGGAAACCGTGCTCGAATCGAATACCCAGCTCATCGCCTGGCCGCCGGCCCTGAAAGATTCCTGGAAAGCCGAAAAAATCGCCACCCTCAAGCTGCTGCTCGAAGCCGCGATCGCGGCGTATGGCCTGGTGGGATTGATGCTGAACGTGCAACGCGGGCGTCTGGATGCCGTGCTGGGCGTGCTGACCGCGCTGCGCCAGCCCACGATCGCCTCGCTCAGTGACCCTGACTGGGTGGCTGTCAACACCGTGATTGAAGAGCGCAAGGTGCGCGAGATTCTGCCCCGGCTGAAGGCGGCGGGAGCGCAGGGCATTGTGGAATATCCGCTGAACAAAATGGTGCTATGACTCTGCCGCTCATCGCAGCCTCCAATACAGCGGCGCTCGAAAGCCGGCTGGCCCGCGCCCACGCGAACCGGGATCAGGTGTGGCGCCGCGCCGCCCAGATCGTGCGCGACGTGCGCCAGGGCGGCGATCTCGAGCTCGACCGCTGGACCCGCAAACTGGAAGGCGTGCGGCTGCTGTTTCCGGGAACTGCCAATCGTGCGGAATCCAGCGTGAAAAAAACGGCCGAACCCGCGCGTGCCTTGCTCTACGACCGTGCCGCCATGGCCGCGGCCTGGAAAGCCATTCCGCCCGAGTTGCGCCGCGCCCTGGAGCACGCTGCCCGCAATCTGCGCCGCATGGCGCAGTGGCAGATGCCGCGCGCCTGGCAAAA
The DNA here is from genome assembly GCA_021826505.1 of Acidobacteriota bacterium. Taxonomy (GTDB): domain Bacteria; phylum Acidobacteriota; class Terriglobia; order Terriglobales; family SCQP01; genus JAKAZV01. The sequence goes on from JAKAZV010000046.1 coordinate 13,776, forward strand.
AACCATCGAGCCGGGAGTTCGCGTGGGCCAGATCGTGCGTCCGCTCGAGGCCGTGGGCTGCTATATTCCCGGCGGCCGCCATCCGCTGCCTTCTACCGTGCTCATGACCGCGATTCCCGCCCGTATGGCCGGAGTAAAACGCGTCGTGGCCGCCTGCCCGCAACCCGCGCCGGCCGTGCTGGCCGCGGGCTGGCTGGCCGGCGTGGATGCCATGTATGCCATAGGCGGAGCCCAGGCGATTGCGGCGCTGGCGTATGGCACCGCGGCCATCCCCAAAGTGGATAAAATCGTGGGTCCGGGCAATCAATACGTTACTGCGGCCAAGCTCCAGGTGGCCCGCGATTGTGCCATTGATTTTGGCGCCGGCCCGACCGAAGTCTTGCTGGTGGCCGAAGCCGGAAGCAATCCCGAATGGCTCGCCGCCGATCTGCTGGCCCAGGCCGAACATGATCCGCGGGCGGCTGCCTGGCTGCTGACCTCAAGCCCCACCCTGGCCCGCGCCGTCATCGCCGCCGTCGAGCGGCAGCTCGCGGAACTGCCCCAGCCCAACCGGCAGGCGGCGCAACAGGCGCTGGCTGATTATGGCGCCGTGGTGGTGACCAAATCAGCGGTCGAGGCTCTGCGCCTGGCCAACCGCATCGCGCCCGAACATATTACCTTGCCCGCCGCGGCCCGGGAGCAGTTGCGGAACGCCGGCTCGGTTTTCATTGGGCAATATGCGCCCCAGGCCGTCGGCGATTATATGAGCGGAGCCAATCATGTGCTGCCCACCGTGGGCGGAGCGCGGACGCGCGCCGGGCTTTCGGTGCTCGACTTCGTGAAGATCATTACCGTGCAGCAGCTTACCTCTTCCGGCCTGCGCCGCCTGGCCGGCGATATTGCCTGCGTGGCCCGGGCCGAGGGACTCGAAGCCCATGCCCGTTCGGTGGAAATCCGTCAGAAAGGCGTGCCGCCTCGGCAGCGCAAAGGTGGACGGCGATGAGCCTGCTGCCTCGCCTGCGGCCCGCGGTCGAGCGTTTGCGCGCCTATAACCCTCCCAAAGAGGGCCGCGCCGGCCTGCGCCTCGATTTCAACGAAAACACTATCGGCTGCCCGCCGCGCGTGCTCGAGGTGCTGCGCGAAATCACCGGCGAAGATCTGGCCCGTTATCCCGAATATGCCCAGGGCGAAGACGCCATCGCTCAGGCCTTTGGCCACACTCCGGCGACGATGACATTGACCAACGGCGTGGATGACGCCATTTTGCTGGCGGTGCAATGTTTTGTGGATTCCGGCGATGAGATGATCATTGTCGAGCCCACCTTCACCATCTACCGGTTTTACGGCGAGTTGACCGGCGCGCATCTGATGCCGGTGCGCTGGCGCGAGCGCGAAATAACTTCCCGCGTACGCCGTTTCGAGCTTGACTCCAGCGCCCTGCGAGCCGCTCTCACTCCCCAAACCCGTCTGGTCATCATCGCCAGCCCCAATAATCCCACTGGCCATCTCACGCCGCCGGCGGATTTGCTCGACTGGGTTCGCGCCGCGCCGCAAACGGCGTTTCTGGTGGATGAGGCCTACGCCGACTTTGTCGCCCCTGGCTATCGCGGCCTGCTGGACGCGGTGCGCACATTGCCCAATCTGCTGGTGGCCCGGACGTTTTCCAAATCCTATGGCCTCGCCGGCTTGCGTCTGGGCAGTCTCTTCGCCCACCCCGAGCTCATGCCCGTGCTGCGCAAGGCGCATTCGCCGTATAACGTGAATACCTTGGCCATTCGCTGCGCCCTGGCCGCCTTGCGAGAGCAGGCCTGGCTGGAAGATTACCGCCGCCAGATGCGCGCCAGCCGCGAGCATATCCAATCGGTGCTGGCCGTCGCCGGGATCGCATACTGGCAAAGCGAGGCCAATTTTGTGCTCTTTGAGGCAGGCGAGCGCGCGGACAGTATTCTGACCGGCCTGCGCCGGCAAGGCATCCTGATCCGCGACCGGCGGGGCGACTATCCCGGCGCGCTGCGCATCACCTGCGGCACGCAGGAGCAGACGGAGCGCGCGCTCGCCGCTCTGCTGGAATTCTGGACCTGAGTTTTATGGCCGCATCCTCAACAAAAGCAAAACCCTGGGTTGTCTTCGATATGGATGGCGTGCTGGTGGACGTGCACGGCTCCTATCGCCGCGCCATCCAGCGCACGGTCGTCCACTTTGGCGGCCAGGAACCCACGCCCGCCGAGGTGCAGGAGATTAAAAATCTCGGCGGCTATAACAATGACTGGGATGTCACCCGGGAACTGTTGCGCCGGCGCGGCATCGCTGTGCCCTATGCCGAAATTCCTCCCGCCTTTGACGAGTTCTATATCGGCCGCCGCAACGGTGGGGTCTGGGAAGGCCTCATCGCCAGCGAGCGCTGGCTGCTGGCGCCGGCGAAGCTGGCGCAACTGGCCACGCTCTATCAATTGGCCATTTTCACCGGCCGGCCGCGCGAGCACGCCGAATATGTTCTGCGGCGCTTTCAGACGGCCTCCGCCTTCGCCCGCCTGCTGGTGATGGAAGATGTCGTTCAGGGCAAGCCCCATCCCGAGGGTCTGGAGCGCCTGCGCGCCGAGTTCGCGCCCGCCCCCATCGCGGCCTATATTGGCGATACCATTGATGACGCCCGCTGCGCCGCGTCCTCCGGCACCCGCTTTATCGGCATTTTGCCCCGGACGCACAGCACGCACCATGAGCTGCGGGCGCTGTTTGCCGGGACCGGCTGCCAGGAGATCGTGGAAGACGTCAACCAGGCGGCCGATTTGCTTTGCCGGGCAGCCGGCCAGCCGCAAACGATCCCGGCAGGTTCCTGAATGGTCCAGGCGATGCCAAAAGAAAAATCCAAACCGCCGCGGCGGATGCGGCGTCGCCGCTCCGCCCGCATTTGCCGCCACACCCGCGAAACCCGGATTGATCTCGCGCTCCAGCTCGAGGGCCGCGGCCGCGGCCGGATCTCGACCGGCATTCGCTTTCTCGATCACATGCTCGAGTTGCTGGCAATGCACGGCGGCTTCGATCTGGAAATTACCGCCCGCGGTGATCTGGATGTGGATCAGCATCACACCGTCGAGGACCTGGGCATCGCGCTGGGCGAGGCCTTTCTGGCCGCCCTGGGCGATAAAAAAGGCATTCACCGCGCCGGCTATTTCCTCATGCCCATGGATGAAACCCTGGCCCTGGCGGCGGTGGACTTCAGCGGTCGGCCGCAGGCCGTGGTCGCCACCGGCCTGCGCGTCCTGCGGGTGGGCGATCTGCAAGCCGAGCTGCTCGACGATTTTTTTGCCGGCTTTGCCGCCGCCGCCCGCGCCAACGTGCATGTAAAAACCGTTTACGGCCGCAGCAGCCATCATAAGGTCGAGGCCATTTTCAAAGCCTTTGCCCGCGCCCTGCGCGCCGCGGCCAGCCGCGACCCACGCCTGCGCTTCCAGGTTCCCTCGACCAAGGGCCTGCTGTGATGCGGCATTGGCTTCCGTTACTTGCCAATCAGCCAACTCCGTACTATCGTAAGCATTTGTTAGCGGCTTTCAGGAAAACCCCATGCGCCACCACCTTCACTTCCACGCCACGCGCCGCCTGCTGAGCGCCGGCATCGGCATACTATTTGCCGCCACGCTCGTCACGGCCAAACCCGCGCCGGCCAAGGCCAAAATGAAAATGGCGCGGGCTTCTGGCGCCCGCTATCGCATCACCGGCATCGCGGATATCCATTTGCGGGATACCTCGGCGAAAGCCGCACAGTTCGTCATGGGCCATCTGCTCGGTTTTGACCGCGCCTTTACCCTGCGCGGGCGCGACGGCCGGCCGGTCATTTACTACAAGGTGAACGATCATCAGTTTCTGGAAATCACGCCCGGCTGGGCGGGCCCGCTGCAGCCGCGCTACGAAACCCTGGCCTGGCGCACCACCAATGCCCGCGCCCTGCGCGCTCATCTTCTGGCCGCGCATTTTGCGCCCGGCCCGGTCCATCGTTTGCGCGACGGCAACCTGGGTTTTAACGTCCAGGATCCCGAAGGCTACGACATTCAGTTTGTGCAATACCTGCCCAACTCCATGACCGGCAAGCTCATCGGCAAGCTGCTTTCGCCCCGCCGCATCGGTGACACCATCATCCACACCGGCTATCAGGTCATGAGCAAATCAGCCGAGGATCGCTTTTATGCCTCCGCCCTGCATTTTCCCGAAATGTGGTACGGCGGCATGCATATGCCCAAGGTGGACTGGTTCGACCGCCGCGCGCCTAACGGCCCCGACTGGCTGGAATACATGCTGGACAACTCTAGTCATCCTTCGCTGCGCGAGCGCGCCGTGCTCAACCACTTTTCGATCGGTGTCTATCACATGCATGTAGCCGACAGAAAATTGCTGGCGCGGGGCTGGAAGCCCACCCAGAAGCCGCAAATCGGCAGAGACGGCAAGTGGCAGTTGAACCTGTACACCGAGGCCGGGACCCGCATCGAGCTCATGGGCCCGCATCCGGTGCAAAAGCCCTGCTGCTCGGTCATGCACAAGGGCGGCTGGTAATCTTTACGTCGCCCGCGCCAGCACCAGCGTGGCGTCATCCGGCTGTTCCTGCTCGCCGCACCACTCCCTGAGGTGGTCCATCACGTGGGCGATAATTTCGCCCAGCGGGCGGCCCTGATGGCGGGCGATCAGCTCCAGCAGCCGGTCTTCGCCGAACTCAACCCCATACTCGTTTTCGGGCTCGCTCAGCCCGTCGCTCCACACCACCAGCAGATCTCCGGGGGCGAGCGTAACCGATGCCTGGCGGTAACTCAATTCCGGAAACAAACCCACCACGGTGCCGCCTTCGTCGAGTCGGCGCGTGCCCTGGGGCCCTAAAATCGCCGGCGGCGGATGCCCGGCATTGACGTAGGTCAGGCGCCGCCCAGGCGCGTCATAAAGGGCATAAAACATGGTGGCGTATTTTTCCGCCGGGGTGCCGTGATAGAGCTGATTGTTGAGCCGGGCCAGAATGCGCGCGGGCTCCAGCGCGGCGGTGTGCGCGGAAGCAAGGGAAGCCGCCGCCGGATCATGCTTTTCCGCCGCGGCCGTCCAGCGCGCCAGGCCGGGAATCTCCAGCCGTCGGGACTCGTGATCCCGCAGCGCTCCGCCCTGATACGCGCGCAGTGCGCTGCTGATCGTGGCCATCAGCAGCGCGGCGGAAATGCCTTTTCCCGATACGTCTCCCACCACCAGCGCCAATTGCGAGATCAGCTCTTCTGGCTCGGCTTGGCCTCCGGGATGAGCCGCGATTAAGTCGCTTTCTCCCTGCAGCGGCAGAAAATCGTAAAAGTCGCCGCTGACCATGCGGGCCGGCAAACAGCGCCCGGCCAGCTCCAGCCCGGGCAGCAAGGGCGCGGAGGCGGGAAATAGCTGCGCCTGCACCTCCTGCGCGATCTGGATTTCGCTCTCCAGCCGCTGCTTCTGCTGTTCTTCCCGCAGCAGCCGCCGGATGGACGTGGTCATGGTGTTAAACGAGCCTTCCAGATCGGCCAATTGGTCGCGCATGCGCACCGGAATGCGGTACTCGAAATCGCCGCGGTGCACATGCTGGGTGCCGACATAGAGGTCATGGATGGCGGTGGTGATGGTGCGGGTCAGGCGCAGGCCAAACAGCAGCGACATCAGCTCCAGCAGTATGAAAAAGATGCCAATCGCGCTCAGCACCGTCAGCGGCAGCGTGCCACTCCCCCGGCGGCCCAGATCGATGCCGCCGAAAAGGTGCCGGTTCAGGATGGACGGCCGGGTGATGACGGAAAGAAACAGCACCGTCCGATGCCCGTTGCTCCAATGCGCCACGCTCAGCGTGGCCGGGAAGAAGATGCGCTGATCAAAAATATTTTTGGCCGGAGGCAAGGGCCGCAGGCTGCCGGGAAATTGTGGATACGATTCTGTCCGGGAAGAGCCGGGATTCGAGGTTGTGCTTTCCGGTCCTTTTCTTATCCCTGACGATGGCGGCGCCGCGTCCGGATTCACGCTCGTGGTGATCTGGCCGCGCTGGCTGGAAAGAAATGCCCGCACCACGCCCAGATTTCCGGTATGCGTGGTCATATAGCGATGATTCAGCCGTGAAAGCGTCAAAATGCCCGGCAAACGGGAGGTATTAGGCGCCGCGGGCTTCTCCACCGGCGGCGCGGAGCCGGTGCTCGCGCCCGGCAGTCCCAGGCGCAAAGGCCGGTATGCGGCCACTTCGTATTCGCCCTTCCGCCGGCGCATGATGATCCCGCTGAACAGTGCCGGGCCATGGTGGCGCAGCAGCCATCCGGGCAGGGCCGGCGCATGAGGGTCGGGAGAATGTCCGCGGGCATTATAGAAATAGCTGTGCACGCCGCCGTGATGAAAAACGTAATGGTCGTAAGTGGAAATGGCCCAGCGCTCGATGTGCTCGGGGTTCTGATT
>JAKAZV010000162.1 GCA_021826505.1 Acidobacteriota bacterium
AAGAGGGAAGCATCGCATAGCAGCGTCGTTCGGCAATCCTCATGTACATTCATGTACACTCCGGTTGCCTCACTCCTCACGCCTTGCTCTGCTCGCTTCTTCCTTCGCCTCGGCGTCTTTTATAAAGGAGACCCGGGACAGTAGGCCGCCCCGAGATGAGAACTAAAATGCGGCGCGATCATTACTGGCCGCCGCAAACCTATCCAATCATGATTACAATTCGATGAAATCAGGGATTTGTGCCTGCCGCAACACCCCGAAACTGGGATTGAATATGGTAACTATAAATAGAAGTCATGCATTCTCGACTTATGCGGCAAAAAATTGAAACCCTGATCGTTTCCGACCTTCATCTGGGCTCCGGCGTGAGCCGGGCCGCGGCGCTGCGGCAGGTGCTGCGGCAATATGATTACCGCCGCCTGATTCTCAACGGAGACATTTTCGATCATTCCCGCTTTCAGCGGCTGCGCCGCGGCGACTGGCGGCTGCTGAGCGAAATTCGCCAGCGCGCGCAAAACACGCCGCAAGGCGAGGTGGTCTGGATCGCGGGCAATCACGATCCCTGGCTCCGTCCGCTGGCCGCGCTCACGGGCGCGCGGGTATGCAGGGAGTACGCCTGGGAGGAAAACGGCCGCCGCTGCCTGGCGCTGCACGGGCATCAATTTGACCGTTTCATGAAAGACAATGCCGGCCTGAGCGCGGTGGCCACGGTGTTTTATGCGCTGGCCCAGCGCTTTGACACCGCCGACTACCGCTGCAGCCGCTGGCTCAAACGGCGCTGCAAAACCTGGCTGCGCAACTCCGAGCTGGTGGCCGAACAAGCGCTCGATTATGCCGCCCGGCGCCAGGCGGATGTGGTCTTTTGCGGCCACACCCATCAGGCCATGCAGCGGGAACAAAACGGCCGCCGGTATTTGAATTCCGGCTGCTGGACCGACCATTACAGCTATATCATCACGCGGCCGGGCGAGAGTGCGTGGCTCAGTCTGATGGAAGAACGTACCCAGCCCGCGGCGCCTGTGATTACCTTGCCGGCGCCCGCATCGGCCGGAAATCCGATGATCTGGGACATGCCGGCCTGACAGCAGCGGCGGGCGAAATTGCAGCCTTACGCCAGCACAGGCTGCAGCGAGAACCGCGACAGCAATTCGGCAAAGGTAAAAGCCCGGGCGAAACGAACGTGGAGGCCGGGCAAGGCGCGCGGGTCGGATTCAGCCGGCGCCAGTTCATATCCCACTCCGTCGAGCCGGGCTTGCAGAAACGGCTCGAACACGCCGCGCAGGGCCGCGATGCCGGCCGCGTCGTTGACGGCCAGAGCGCGGTCGTTCAGATAAATTTCCAGTTCCTGGCCGGAATAACGGATGCCGCCCGCCAGGGCGGGATCGGCCGCGAGCGCCTGCCCGGCTTCGAGGGCGGAGGTCAATGCCTGGGAAAGCCGTTCCTGGGGCGAGCCCGTGACCGGGGCCTTGCGGCTGTAACGCACGCCCCAGCGGCCGCCGGAATGATCGAGGCTGTAGTCGGCCTCGAGCCCGATGAGCACCAGGCCGGGGCCTGCGGGGACGTGGCGATAATCGGCCAGATCAATCAGCAACTCGGGACGGGCGCGCTTCTGAATCCAGCCATGCAGCACCGGAATGAGGGCCGCAAGGGTGGAATCGGCAGGAGGCGCGACGGGAAGTTTCACCACTAAATTTTGCAGTTCCATGAGATAACCTTTACGCCACTCCGGCCGCGGCGGCGGGCGCGGAGATGCGGGTATAGCAGCTATGCGCGGCATCAATGAAGAGCTCGGCTTCATTGAGCTGCAAGCGGGCGGCCTCGGGGCCGGAAGCGGCGCCGGCGCGGGCATGAGCCTCGAATAAATACTGCGCGAACTTTCCGCCGGCGAAGGGATCGAAAAACCTGCGGGTATCGTAAAAGCGGGCGCGGAACTCGCTCACGATGCGCTCGGGATCATCGGGCAACTGCCCCAGCTCGCGGCGGACCAGGGCCTTGGCGGCGCGCACCATGGCGAGATAAGCGCCGCGGGCGGCGCCAGCGGCATCGCCGCCCTCAAGCGCCAGATGCGCCTCGAAGGCTTCGCGTTCTGCGGCGGCCAGCTCGAACTCGACGGCGGAAACCATTTCGCCGGCGCATTCGCCGGTGCCCATGTCTTCGAGCGAGTACTCGCGCGGATCGCCCCAGTCGCTGAAATCCCCGGCCGGCGGCCTGGCCAGATCATCGAGCATTTTCTTCAGCTCGGCCCGGCCCAGCCGGCGGGTAAAGGCCGCGAAATTTTCTTCCGGCTGGCGCTCGGCATGATAGCGGGCGGTCAGGCGCTCGACCGCGGCGGGCACGTGCTTGGAGGGCAGCGCCATGACCGCGGCGCCGTAGGCGCCGGCGTTGTGCTCCCATTCGCCGCCCAGCACGAGCTGAAAGTGCGGGACGGCGTAGCCGCCGGATTTGCGGCTGACGCCATAAAAGCCGAGATCGGAGATATGGTGCTGGCCGCAGCTATTGAAACAGCCACTGATTTTGAGATGCAACTGCCGCAGTTCGGCGGGCTGGGCGGCGAGGCCGGGCTGCAGCCGCGAACGCAGCTCGCGGGCCAGGCCGCGGGAGGCGGAAATGCCCAGCTTGCAGGTATCGGTGCCGGGGCAGGAGACGATATCGCCGAGGCCGCCGGCGCCGGCTTCGGCCAAATGAGCCGCGATCAGCGCGGCGTAGAGCTCCGATAAATCCGCGCCGCTGACCCAGCGCAGCACCAGATTCTGCTCGACCGTGGTGCGAACGGTTTCGCGGGTGAAGCGGCGGGCCAGATCAGCGAGGGCGCGCAACTGGCGGGCGGTGATGTCGCCGAGCGGCAGCTTGATGGTCACGGTAAAATGGCCGGGCAATTTCTGCGGCCGCACGTTGGTGCGCAGCCATTCACGGAACTCCGGTCCGCCTTCCGCGGGGAGAGCGCCCGCGGGGCGCAGCGGGGATTCGACGAAGGCCGCGGCGGGAGTGACGAAATCGGTCCAGCGCGGATCGGGAGTGAGCTGGGCGCGCTCGGCCTGGACCAGCTCACGGAATTTCTCGATGCCCAGATCCTGCACGAGAAATTTGAAGCGGGCCCGGTTGCGATTTTTCTTTTCGCCCAGCCGGGCAAAGACCCGGCCGATGGCCTGCGAGAGCGGGAGAATTTCCTCGACCGGAACGAATTCGCCGTAGAGCCTGGCCTGATAGGGCACGGCGCCGAGACCGCCGCCGACCCAGACCTCGAAGCCGCGCTGGGCCTCGCCGTTGACTTGCCGCTGGCGCGCCACGAAGCCCAGGTCATGCAGCTTGACGAGGCCGCAGGCATGCTGGCCGCAACCACTGAAGGCAGGCTTGAATTTGCGGCCGAACTCCTGGCAGTCGGGATGGCCGAGCAGAAAGCTGAACAGCGCCTGGGCGTAGGGGGTGACATCAAACGACTCATCGGCGCAGACGCCGGCATAAGGGCAGGCGGTGATGTTGCGGACGCCGTTGCCGCAGGCCTCGCGGGTGGTGATGCCGACGGCGGCGAGGCGCCGCATGAGGGCGGGGGTGTCTTCGATGTGCACGTAATGGAGCTGGAAGTCCTGGCGCGTGGTGACGTGGCCGATGCCGTCGGAATATTCCTCGGCCAGATCGGCGAGGGTTTCGAGCTGCGCCGCGTTCATGCCGCCGCCGGGAAATTTGATGCGCTGCATGCCGGGAGCATCCCAGACGGTGCTGACGCCCTTGCTGGGCTTATCGGCGTAGGCCAGCGTCTGCAGCGCGCGGCCGTCGTGGCGCTGACCGTTATCGTAGCGCTGGCCATAGACGCCGCGGCGCAGCCGGGTTTCGGCAAAAAGTTTTTCATCGAGCTTGCCGGTTTTGCGCAGGTTGATCTCGGACTCAAAGACATCAATTTCGCGGGCCAGCTCGGGCGGCAGGTGCGGATCGAGGCGCGGTTTCCAGGTTGCGTTATTGGCTTTCATGAATGCGTAATTTCCTTGCGCGAAAACAAAAAACCCATCGCCGAGGGGCGACGGGGTGGCATGCGAATTTCAGTTTTGGACTGAAGGCTTACGCACCCCGGAAGACCGGCATGGTACAGGGACAACACGGCATGGCGGCCGGCGTGGATGCG
>JAKAZV010000047.1 GCA_021826505.1 Acidobacteriota bacterium
CTCGGGCAGCAGTGAACTGGGGGGAATTTTATAACCGTCGAGCCGCACCCGCACCGGCGTGGCCACCGGTTGGGGGCGCGGCGCCATGGGGGTAACCACCGGGTCAACTTCATTCGCATCACCCTCGGGAAGATTGCGGCTTGCCTGGGCGGAGCGCATAGCCTGGCTAACGGCAATGCCGGCCAAAGCGCTGGACTCATGGGATGATGCAGCATCGCGCGAACCGGTTTGAGACATTTCGCGGCGGGCACGGCTGGCGGCATCTTCAAATGTTTCGGGCCGCTGCCGGGCAGGCTGAAAACTGGCTTTGAGATCGGGTTTGGGCTGGCGGGCCCGCAGTGCCGCTTCCCGCTCCGCCAGGCGCTGCTGGCGCAGTTCGCGGCGTGACTGACGCCATTGTTGCCAGCGTTCTTTGAAATGGCCCAGGAAAGCCGCCAGCGGGCGCGCCCAGCCGGGCATATGTTCGGCCAGCCAGATGCGGCTGGCGCGGAGCGAAAAACTGGTGCACAGAAATAGACCCGCCAGCAGGCCGGCGAAAGTAACAATGGCGGCGCCGACCGCATTCAAGCCGGACCGCAACAGTTCAGCCAGTAAATTCCCCAAAAAGCCCGGCAGAGGCACCGCCCCGCGCCAGATAAATTGCCTTGGCAGTTGGGCCAGCGCCGCGCCCAGACTGAGCATGGCAATGGCGAGGCCCAGCATGCGAGTCAAAGGCGCACCTTTTTTCGGCGGCATGACAAACCATTTCAGGCCAAAGCCGGCGAGCCCAAGGGGGAGAAAAAATGCCGTAATTCCCAGCGCTTGAAATAATAAATCCGCCAGCCAAGCGCCGATGGGACCAATCCAGTTGGAAGGCCGCGACGCCAGCGACATGGTATTGAGCGAGGCATCGGCCGGATGGTAGGAAATGAGGGAGAGGAACAGGAGGGTGGCCAAGACGAGGAACAGCAGGCCGATAAGCTCGTTCAGGCGATGATTAGCTGTCGGTTGGAGCCGTTTCATGACGGCGCGGAGAATGACTCCTAAACCGGCGAGCGTGCATTACGGGGCGCAACAACGGCGCAGCCGGCCGCAGCGGGTTCAGGAGCGAAATTTCGGGTACTTCCCGTCCATCATGCCAGAGCCTGATTATCATAGCGAAATTCCCTGGTGGCTCAGCCAAATAATCCAGTGCGCTTGTTACCAGTGGTGTACATCTGAACATTTGGAGCGAATTTTTGCCAATGCAGCCGGCATGCTTGCAAAATCATGTAAACTGCTGATTTTATTGCGTTTAAATCTATGGTTGGTTGCTCTTTCTACCTGCGGCCCACCGCCGGCCCTGGGTTCAATGTAAATATGCCACTACAACCCTAGGGAGTTTGCAAGCCGACAATCTCTCTGGCAGGCATCATAGCCCTCAAATGAGGCCGGGCAAAAACCTCCAGAGAACAGGACGATTGCTCATCAATACGCTGCGCGAAGGAATGGAAGACGAGCTGCTGGACCGGGCGGCGGGGTTGAGCTTTTATTTTCTGTTTTCGCTTTTCCCCCTGATGCTGCTTTTAGCCTCGCTGCTGGGCATATTGCATGCTCCCGATATGATCCGGAACGCGATCGCGGTGCTGTCCGGGGCATTGCCGGGCGCTGCCGCACATCTGGTGGCCGGGCAATTATGGCAATTGCTGCGTCAGCCGCGCGATGATCTGCTCAGCCTGGGAACCCTGCTGCTGCTGTATTCCGGTTCACAGGGAATATCGGGGCTCATGACGGCTCTGAATATTGCGTACGAAGTTCCGGAAACCCGGTCTTACCCGCACCGGCTGGCGCTGTCGTTACTGTTGACGATCAGCGCGGGTCTGTTTCTGGCCATCGGGCTGGCCCTGGCGCTGCTGGGCTCGAAGCTTTTGGCGGTGATGCTGGGCGGACATCGGACCGGGCTGGGCATTCACGGGGTGGTGCGGATTTTGCGCGGGCTGCTGGCTATGATTTTTCTGGCAGCCGCGATTTACTTGCTCTACCGCTTTGCGCCCGATGTGGACTGGAAAAAGGCGCAAGCCGCGCCTCCATTGCGGCTCCGGAACACTCTGACACGCGGCATCTGGCCCGCCGCGCTGGCCGCCATGGCGCTCTGGACGCTGGCGTCCCTGGGACTGTCGGTGTACATGCGATGGATCGGCAATGATGCGGCCGTCTATGGCTCACTGGGAGCGGTGATTGCGCTGATGCTGTGGTTCTACCTGGGCGCGCTCGCGATCCTGCTGGGCGCGGAATTCCACTGTGAATGGCTGAAGCTGCACGGCATACATCTGGCTGTCCGCCGGTAGCCAGATCAAGCCAGACGAGCAACGGATGCGCGCAAGCATCACTCTGGATCTCGGGGATAAAGATGTTACGCTTCCCCCGCGGTTATTTGGCCAGGAATAGGGAAAACAGAAGCACCAAGAGCACCAAGCCGCTGACGCCGACATAGAGGCGGTCGCGCTGGAGCGCAAAAGCGCCGCACAGAAAGGCGACCCGGGCCACGGGGGTGGCGATTAACAACAGGATGCCAAGCTGCAAGATTGCGGCGGCATGCCCACTGCCAGCCTGATCCGCCAACGCCGAGAATGCAGGAAAATGGCCAAGCGCAGCGAAGAAGGCATGGTAGCGGGGAGGCGCCATGCCATGATGCAGCAGAAATACTATAAAGCCGAGCAGCGTCACGGCAGCCGACAGCAGCACGCCGGTGCGCAACAAGAGCCCGATAAATGACTCAACTTGCCGGTCTTGAAGCGGCGGCATAATTCAGATTTTCCCCATCCAGCCGTTGTAAATCATCTCCACGGCGAGAACAAAAATGACGGCGGAAAAAATCCAGCGCAAAGTACGCGACTGCGACTTGACCAGAAGTTTGGCGCCGAGCAAAGCCCCGGGCAGAATGCCCAGCATGACGGGGGCGGCCAGGGCGGGAACAATATACCCTTTGCGCAGATAAATGCCGGCGCTGGCGGCAGCCGTTACCCCGATCATAAAATTGCTAGTGGTGGTGGAGACCTTGAAGGGAATGTGCATGATGCTGTCCATGGCCAGCACCTTGACCGCGCCGGAGCCAATGCCGAGCAGGCCGGAGAGTGTCCCCGCGCCAAACATGGCGCCAAAGCCACCGGAGATATGGGTGACGGAGTATTCCTGCCGCTGGCCGGAGAGGTCCGGGAAGGAGCCATTCATCTTGAGGCGATCCGACCAGGGATCGTGCGCCAGCACGGCATGGCTCCGTTTGCGCAAGGAAAGATAAACCGAATACAGCAGCACCAAACCAAAAACGATGGCTATGCCCGGTGTGGGAAGGCGGGTAGACAGCCAGGCGCCGCAGATAGCACCGATGGTAGTGGCAATTTCCAAAAACATGCCAATGCGCAGGTTGGAGTAGCCCTCGCGCACATAGGCGGCAGCCGATCCGGACGAAGTTGCGATTACGGAGATAAGCGAAGCGCCGATGGCATAGTGAAGATTGACGTGAAACAGCAACGCCAACAAGGGAACGATCACTACGCCCCCGCCCAGCCCAGACATGGAACCCAGCACGCCGCCTAGGAAGGAGCCCAGGAACACCAAACCAGAAAACAGAAATTGGCTCACGGCCGGCCACTCCGCAGAGGGGGTAGAAAAAAGCGCCCCACCGTCAATAGATTCAGTATAAATGGGAATAAAGCCCGGGACCGCTATGAGGGCCAGAAATCAAAACGCTCAAAAAACCGGATGGCCGCAACTCTGTGAGGGCGCCCTTGAATGGGCGGCCTAATGCAAGCGCAGCAGTTTCGCCGCATGCGGCTGGATAAGCAAATGCAAATCCGGAAATTTCCCCAGGCGTTGTCCGCTCCACAGATCGGTAACACGATATTGAATTCCCGGCAGACCCAACTGCCGCCAGGTTATATGAAATTGGATGGGCTGATTCCCACGGTCAAACAGGGCCAGATAAACGCCCAAGCCTTGATCCGGCCGCGCCAGCCAGATGGCACGGCCCGCGGTGGTGATGAGGGCGTGATTATCAAACGTATGCTGATCCACGGCGATGACGGCGCGATTGGTGAGTTGGCGAAGCAGCCAAGGGCTGAGATGCAGCAGATTGCCGCCCATAATTAACGGCGAGCGGCCCATGGCCCAGAGCGTCAGCAGGGTGCGGACTTCGGGCCGGGTGAAATGCGACTGGCGCGGCGGGCCCAAGCCCGGGTGCGGGCCCAGCCAGCCGATGGGCAGCATGTCGGCATCGGGCCAATGGCCAGGACCGGCAAACGGCTGCCAGGCGGCCAGATTAATGAATTGCCCATACAGACTTTGCGACCAGGGGATTTGGGGTATCTTGCTCCAGTGATCCCAGAAATCGTCGGCAATGCGCCACATCTGGGCAAACTTCTGAAACTGGATAGCGTGGGATAACGGGGCGGCTCCGGGCGAAAGGCTCAGCAGAATGGGGCGGCCAGAACGCCGGATGGCGCGGGCAATCATGGCGATTTCACGGCCTTTATAGGGGTGGGCGGCGATGCAGTCCACCTTGACAAAATCCACATGCCAGCTCGCCCACTGGCGCGCCATGGAGTCGTAATATGCCTGCCCGGCGGCATTGTCGCGCACGCCGTAATTGTCAGAGTTCCAGGGACAGGCATCGGCCGGATTGGCGGCCGCCGAGGCACGAAAATGCGAGCCGGCGATGGGCAGATTTGCCTTCACCGCCGCGCGCGGAATGCCGCGCACAATGTGCAGGCCAAAGCGCAGGCCAAGCGAATGAATGTAATGCGCCAGCGGGCGGAAGCCGCGGCCCCGTTGGGCGGAGGGAAAACGGTTTGGCGCCGGCTGGTACAGGCCATGATGATTCATCACGTATTGCCAGGCCGGGCGGCCGTTGCTGTAGGGATTGCGCAAGTACCAGCCTTCGTCAACGACCATGTAGCGCCAGCCATCACGGGCCAGATGCCGGGCCATAAATCGCGCCTGAGCCTTGAACTGCCGCTGCGTGATGCCCAGGGCGAAACTGTCCCAGCTATTCCAGCCCATGGGCGGGGTGGCGGCCAGCGTGGGTTTCGCTGCGCGCTGTGCCGCAGCGCCACAGGAAAACAGAATCAGGAAACCTAAACAGCAGCCCAGTTTTTTCATGAATTTTCCTTCCAGCTCCACCCCGGGAGAAACGGCAGGTGAAACGCCGAACCATTGTAATCCCGCCCCGGCATCCGATAAAAAATATCAATTGACGGGATTTAAAAAATGAATTAAGGTTTACGCATTCATGACCGGCCGAATCACGATCCGGCCGATGGGCCGGATTTATTTTTTCAAGCCTGCGTCATGAAATTGTTATTGATTCGCCGGGCAACTTTATGGATAAATTAATTTTTCCCTTCGCGGTACAGTGACTCAGAAAGGAATCACAATGAAAAACATCTGGGGTGTCAAGCGTGGATGGCTGGCGATGGCGGGTGTGCTGCTGGGCATGTGTCTCTGGGCCCTGCCGCTGGCCGCCCAACAGACAGTTGGCAACATTAACGGCACCGTGCTGGATGCCTCGGGAGCGGCCGTGCCCGCCACGCAGATACAGCTGGTGAACGTGGCGACGGGATTAACGCGCCAAACCAGAACCAACGGCAGCGGGCAATATCACTTTTTCGGACTGCCGATCGGCACCTACCAGCTCACGTACCGCAAAACCGGGTTTAAGAAAGTCGTGCACAGCAATATTCTGGTGCAGGCCAACCGCACCTCCACCGTGCCGGCAACGCTGGAACCGGGCAGCGTGGCCACCACGGTCAACGTAACCGCAACGCCCTTATTGAACCGGGTGAATACCACCAATGGTTACGTGCTGTCGTCCAAAACGATTCAAAGCATTCCCCTGGGCACGGGAAGCTTCACCCAGCTGGCCACGCTCAGCCCCGGGGTGAATGCCGATCTGCTGAGCGGTTCCGGCACCGCTTCGGGTCTGGGCAATCAGGACATCTGGGCCAACGGCCAGCGCGATACCAGCAACAGCTTCAGTTTCAACGGCATTAATACCAGCAATATTTTTAACGGCAAATCTTCCAGCTCGGTTGCGGAAAACCGTTTTGTGCTGAATACGGGAGAAAATTTTCTCAGCCAGGGCGGAGCGATCCAGACCAACACTTCGGTCTATGACGCCATCGGCCAGGGGCTGCCCACCCCGCCGCCGGCGACGATCGCGGAAGAGCGGGTGAACGCCTCGATGTATGACGCCTCCGAAGGCTCCAGCAGCGGCGCCCATATCGAAGTGGTCACCAAATCCGGAACCAATAGCCTGCATGGCCAGATTTATTGGCATCACCAGACGGGCTCCTGGAATGCGGCGCCGTTTTTCTACAACGCCGATCCGACCATTCCGCAAAGCCAGAAAGTTCCCAGCCTGAGCCGCAATACCTACGGCCTAACCATTGGCGGTCCGCTGATCAAAAACAAGCTTTTCTTTTTCACCTCGTATCAGGCGGTGCGGGCTTCGGACCGTTATGGCAGCACCTCATTTTTTGCGGTGCCGCCGGAGTTGACCAATGACCGCAGTCCCGCCGCGCTGGCGCAGGTGGCTTCCACCGAACTGGGCTCGACGGTAACCACCGGGCAGCTCGACCCGGCGGCGGTGAATCTGATGAACGCCAAGGTGAATGGGCAATATCTGATTCCGACGCCTAATGCCGTCAATTCATTCAATTCCCTGGGGTATGACGTGGTGCTGCAGGGGCCGGATTCCACCTTCAACGCCGATCAGATCAATGAAAATATTGACTACAACCTTTCGGACACAGACCACGTGGCGATGAAATATTATTTCCAGAACGATCCCACCACTTCGCCCTTCGCGGTCAGCAACAGTCTGGGTTTCGGGCAATCCCTGCAGGCCGGCAGCCAGGTGTTTTCATTGGCCAACACACGGGTGCTGAGCTCGAATCTGACCTGGGAAGCCAAGCTGGGATTTGTGCGCCAGATCGCCGACGCCTCCACGCAACAGCCGTTTACCCCGCAATCCATGGGCATCAATGTGCCGGGCAGCACGGAGTTCCCCGGAATCTTTTTCAGCACGTCGAGCTTGCAGACCACCCAGGGCGGGGCGTTTTCGTTTGGTCCGGCCAGCAACTTCGCGAATGCCGGGGTATTTCAGAATCAGTGGGCGGCGAGCACCACGTTCAACTGGGTGGTGGGCAATCATAATCTGTCGTTTGGCGCGGACTGGAATCACAGCCAGCTGAATGTGGTCAACCGCAATAACCAGGTGGCCAGCCTGACATTCCGCAACTTCGGGTCTTTTCTGCAAGGACAACTGCGCCTGGGGCAGGGTTATTCCTCCCTGCTGGCGGGATCGAGCAACCGCTATTACCGCGCCAACAGCATTGGCTTCTATGCGCAGGACAACTGGCAGGCGACGCCGAACCTGAATCTCAGCATGGGCTTGCGCTACGACTACGATGGACCGCTGACGGAAGCCCATGGCATGATGACCAATTTTTACCCCCAGCTTTATAAATACAATGCGGCCACCGACACCATCGTCAACAGCGGGCTGGTGGTGGCGGGCAACAACCCGCAATACGCCACGCCCGGGGTGAGCGCTTCGACTTTGCAAGGCCAGCAATATGGCATCGCGCCGCGCATCGGCCTGGCCTGGACGCCGGGCTTTAATAAGAATCTGGTGGTGCGCGCCGGCTATGGCCTGTATTATGACCGGGGCGAGTTCTTCAGTGAATTTTCCCCCAGCGCCGGCAACGGGCAAAATGGCCCCTTCGGCGTGACGGTCGAGCCGCCGTTTGTTCTGCCCATTCTGAGCTCGGCCAGCAACACGCTGTCCAACCCCTTTCCCACCCCGCCCACGGTGACGGGCAATCCGGCGATTTATAACTCACTGCTGGCCAACGCCGCCGATCTGGTCAGCGGGAATTATCCCTGCGTGAACGTCGGCACGCAACAGATCTGCAACCAATTTGGCACGGTGCTGTTTGGCGGCTACGACCCCAACAATAAACTGCCCTATTCGGAAAACTGGATGCTCGATCTGCAGTGGCAGCCCTTTAACACGCTGTCATTTACGCTGGGGTATACCGGCAATCACGGCCAGCATCAGGTGCTGCCGATACCTTTCAATCAGGCCGGCATCGCCACCCCGACGCATCCCATTCACGGGCAAATCTATTCTTACGGCTATAACACCTGCGTGCCGGACAGCTCCAATTCCAATGACACGGTCTGCCTGCCAAGCGAAAATGTGTATACTCCCGACGGCGGCAACACCGATTTGCGGGCGCCGTACCTGGGCTACAGCGACAACTCGGTGTTTTATCAGGCTGAGGGCATATCCAACTACGATGCGCTGGAGTTCAGCGTCAACAAACGCATCAGCCACGGGCTGATGATCAATGGCTCCTACACCTGGTCGCATGCGCTGGATGAAGGCAGCGGCCTGCAGCTGTTCTATAACGGCAATAATCCGCTGGCGCCGCACAGCGGGTACGGCAATGCCGGCTACGACCGGACGCATGTGTTTGCGCTGAGCTACGTTTATAACCTGCCCAACCTGATTGCCTCAGTCCGCAGCGGCGCGGGCCGGGTGCTGGACGGATGGCGGATCAGCGGCGTGACCACCTACGAAAGTGGCCAGCCTTACAGCGTGTATGATTTTTCGGGCGCGGTGGGCGGACTGTACTACAGCACCAACGACTACATTACCAATCCACTTGTGCCGCTGAAACCCGGAGTGAGCGTGCAGCAAGCCGAGCTGCAGAGTTCGACCAATTTCAATCCCGCGAAACCGATGCTGAATGCGAGTGATTTCTCGGTCAATTCCATCATTTCCCAGCCCGGTCAGAACGGGGTGCCTCCGTGCGCCAACGTCACGAACGCGGCCGGCCAGGCACAGCAGGTCTGCGATAATTTCGAGACGCTGTTCGGGGCCACCGGACGCAATATTTTCCGCGCTCCGTTTCAAACCCAGTTCAACTTTTCCATCGCAAAGGCGATTCCGATCGGGGACCGCTACAGCCTGAACTACGAAGCCGACGTGTTTAACCTTTTCAATACGCCCAGCTTCGACGCACCGAATAATAACGTGGAATTCAATCCCTACTTTGCCAACCCCCCGTATGATCCGATCACCGGCAATACGGCCTACTCCAGCGTCCCGTTTGGCAATCTGGGAATGATTCAGCACACCATCGGCAGCCCGCGCTTCATCAAGATGTCGCTCAGCCTGTCGTTTTAACAAGGATGCGGCATCAGGAGCGTGCCGCGAGCTGGCGCCGCACCTGTTCCAGGAGCTGCTCGGGAGTAAATGGCTTGGTCAGCACCTGGGCGGAGATATCGCCCGCGGGTGAAGACGAAGTGAGGCGCAGCGTGGGCGGGGCATACGCCGACATATAAAGCACCGGCAGCCCGGGGCGCTGGGCCTGCAACCGGGAGGCCAGCTCGACGCCGGTCATGCCGGGCATGATGACATCGGTAATGAGCAGAGCCAGCGGCTCCGGATGCTGACCGCTCCAGCGTTCGGCGGCATCCGCGCCGGCGGCCTCCACAACATCGAAGCCCGCCAGCTCCAGCACCGAGCGGGTAAACCAGCGCACGCCTTCTTCATCATCCACCACCAGCAAGCGCTGCGGCCGGGCGGCGACGGCGGGGGCGGCTGTCTGGGGCCAAAACAGGGTAATGCGGGAGCCATTGCTGGGGATGGATTCCACCGCCAGACCGGCCTGATTCTGTTCGGCGATTCCGTGCACAATGGCCAGTCCCAGGCCGGTGCCGCGCTGAAATTCCTTGCTGGTGAAAAACGGCTCGAACAGATGAGCCCGAGTGGCTTCATCCATGCCCGTGCCGGTATCGCTGACACTGATTTCGACATAATCGCCGGGCGAGAGGGTGAGATTGAAAGTGGTATGAGGGTGGTCCCAATGACGGGGCCTCACTTCCACATCAATCACACCGCCCGTGCCGGGCAGGGAATCGGCGGCATTGGAGATCAGGTTCGAGAGCAGCCTTTCCATCTGGCCGCGATGAGCCATAATCCAAAGCGGTTCCGGCGCGAGGCGCAAATTCAGCCGGGCATTTTCTCCCGCCAGTTTCCGCCATTCCGAAGCCAGTTCGGGCAGCAGTTTATGAAGATTCACCCGTTTACGCTCGACCGGTTCGGATTTGCCGATGGTGAGCAACTGCGAACTGAGGGCCGAGGCACGCTCACCGGCCTTGAGCAACTGCTCGAGAGGCTCGCGCATGGCGGGTTGATGAGCTGCCTGATTCCAGAGCATCCGGCCGGCGCCATTCATAATCGTCAATAAGTTATTAAAATCATGCGCCAGGCCGCCGGCCAGACGGCCGATGGTTTCCAGGCGCTCGGAACGGCGCAGGCGCTGCTCGAGCTGGCGATGCTCGGTAATATCTTCAATGAGATCCAGGATATAAAGCGGCTGACCATCCGCATTGATATACAGAGGCTCGCCCTGCTGATTCAGGATGAGCATGCTGGTCAGCCGGGTTGAGATCTCGCGGCCCGCCGGATTGAGAAAATTGCATTCCATCTGCAGACTCGGGGCTTCACGGTTCAAAATCGCCGTGTGCTGGCGGCGCAGGCCGGCATACACTTCCGGGGGATAGAGATCGC
The DNA here is from genome assembly GCA_021826505.1 of Acidobacteriota bacterium. Lineage (GTDB taxonomy): Bacteria > Acidobacteriota > Terriglobia > Terriglobales > SCQP01 > JAKAZV01. Next base: position 10,601 of record JAKAZV010000047.1, read on the forward strand.
GCCAGTTTTGCCCCACCAAGCCGGAGTCGTGATCGCCAAAAATATGCGTGAACGCGGGGTTGGTTTCGATCAGAGCGCCTTCCCGGTCGCTGAGGACAATGCCGAGCGAGGCGCTGGAAATCAGGCTGCGATAGCGCTGCTCGCTTTCCCGCAGCGCGGCCTCGGTTTCCACCTGCTCGGTGATGTCCTGCATGATGACCAGGTTATAAAGGGGCAGGCCCTGGTCGTCCAAAACCCGAATGGCGCGCGTGTCCACCCAGATGAGCTGACCATCATGGCGGATATACCGCTTGCGCACGGGTCCGTAAACACCCGTTTGATGAAATTGCTCGCGCGCCTTTGCGCTGATGGGTTCGTCTTCGGGAAGGCTAAGCTGGCCTGGTTCGAGCCGTTTCAATTCGTCTTCGCCGTAGCCGAACATGGCGCGCAGCGCGGGATTGCCACGCTGGAATTTGCGGTCGTTTCCAACGAGCGCCAGCCCGATGGGCGCGGTTTCGAAGAGGCGCCGGAAGAGTTCTTCACTGCTGCGCAGGGAGCGCTGAGTCTGGCGGCTTTGCGTGATATCGCGGGCAATTCCGGATACAGCCGTCACGCGCGCTTGCGGCCGCACCGGCCGGGAGTTGATCTCCAGCTCGATCCGGGCGCCGTCCTGGCGGATGACGCCGATCTCATACCGGGTAGAGGCTTCGCCCGCCAGCTTGCGCTCGTGCATTTGATGCGCCAGTTCGCGGTCTTCCGGCGCGACGATATCCAGCAGGTCGCGGCCCAGCATCTGCTCGCGGGTGTAGCCGGTGAGCCGCTCGCCGGCCAGATTCCATTCCGTAATGCGGCCATCCGGCGCGCGCATGTAGATCAGGTCATGCACATTGTCCAGCAGATCACGGTAGCGGCGGCGCTCCAGCGCCAGATCTTCATGAACTTTGTTGAGGGCGGCGACATGAAGCGCGCTTTGCAGTAAAGCCGGCGCGGAAAGCTGGTCAAAGGCGAGAAAATCGCAGGCGCCTTGCTCGATGGCCGCGGAGCGCAGGCCGGCCTCCGCGCCCAGGGCGATGACCGGATGCCGGCGCAGCCAGGCGGCCGTCTGAGGGCCGGGCAGGGCGTCCCATTCCAGCAGAATGGCCGCATGCGGCGGGGCATTGGAAAAATCGTGTTCCGGCGCGGCCGCGGGCGTCAGCCAATGCAGTCGCAGGCCGGTATTTTCATGCGCGGCGATTTCTTCCAGCAGGACGCGGACAGACGGGGTGTGCACCACAGCCAGAATGGAAACTTGCGGCATATACAAAACTGCAATGTATTGAATGGATGTATGCCGAAACGGGAAGGATTCAACGAAGAATTTAGAGAACTTTGATGATTAATGTAAATGGCGGAGGGAGAGGGATTCGAACCCCCGGTACGGTTTCCCGCACAGCGGTTTTCAAGACCGCCGGTATCAACCACTCACCCATCCCTCCGCGATATGGATCACGCTCAGGGATAAGCATCGCATAGCGGTGTTGGAACCCGCTCGGCAATCCTCCTGTACATCTATGTACATTCCGGTTGCCTCGCGGATTCCGTCTGGCTCTGCTCGCTTCTCCCTGAGCGCTCCGCATCGTTCGACGGCGGAGGGCCGGGACCTAACAGGCAACCCCGGCCTTCCCACTGGATGCGGCATTAATATTCATAATGATGGACTCATGGGCCGCCGCTGTCCGATTCTATTTTAACCCGGCGGCGGCTGGACGGGCTTGACGGAAGGCCGGTAATACCGGCCTAATAGAGAGTCCGGCTTTTTGCGAGTGGCTGGATGGGCACTGGCCGCCGGGAACAGGAAACGAGGCACAAACGATGGCGTCCGCGAGCGTAAAAACCACCAAAACCATTTCCAGCAACCCCGAAAGCGAAGTCTGGCTGGAGCAATATGAGGCGGCGATGAAGCTGTTCTGCCAGCAGAAATTTGAACGCGCCAGGCCCCTGCTGGAAAAAGTGGCCGCCGGGCCGGAACCCCGGATTGCCGACCGGGCCCGCATGCATCTGCAAATCTGCGCGCAGCGGCTGGATGAGGTCGCGCCGGTGCTGCGCGGCGCCACGGATTATTACAATGCCGGCGTGGTGGAAATGAATCAGTCGCACTTTGACACCGCGCTGGAATATCTGCAAAAAGCCGCCAAGCTGGCGCCCAAAGATGGCTATGTCGCCTACGCGCTGGCGGTTCTGCACGCGCAACAGCATCAAACCGAGCCGGCGGTCAATTATATGGAACAGGCGATCCGGCTGGAACCGCGCACGCGCTGGCTGGCCCGCACGGACCGGGATTTACAAGGCATCAGCGATGACCCTCGCTTTACGGAACTACTCTATCCGGAACCGGAATAGATGGCGGAAGGCAGCCGCGGCCGCGGGAATCGTCTTCGGGCTTTTTCCGGCCGCGCGAGCAGCCACGCCGATCGGAATGCTGCTCCGGAAACTGGGCCAGGCTCGCCGGCTGAGTCAAGCCGCCATCGCGCCCAATGGAGATTGGGTGGCCTGGATCGAAGCCCTGCCGGGCAAAAACGGCGAGATCACGGGCATGAGCCGGATTCATCTGATCCGCACCGCTCATGCCGGCCATGTTTATACTCTGCGCGTGAATGCGCGGGCCGCCGGTTATTTTAGCCTGGCCTGGTCGCCCAATAGCCGCGAGCTGGCGTTTTTATCCACGGCGGCAAGTCCCGGACAGGCGCAGATCTTCGTCTCCAGAATCAGCGCGCGGAGCATCGGCAAGCCGGCGCGCATCACCCGGCTGCAAGGCGACCTGGGCGATCTCCATTGGTCACCGGGAGGGAAGCGGATCGGGTTTTTATATATCCATAACGCGCTGCGCGCGGCCGGCCCGCTGCAACCGATGACGCCGCCTTCCGGGGTGATTGCATCGCATATTTACGAACAACGGCTGATGACGGCGGCCTGGCCGGGCGGGCAGATCAGGGCCGTGTCGCCGCCACATCTTTACGTATATCAGTACGGATGGTCGCCGCGGGGCCGACAATTTGTGATCAGCGCGGCTTACGGCAACGGCGACGCCAACTGGTGGATCGCCCGGCTGTACACGCTCAATTCCCATCGCGGAGGGTTGCGGCTGATCAGCCGCCCAGCCTGGCAGATCGCACAGCCCCGCTGGTCGCCCGATGGGAAAAAGATTGCCTTTATCAGCGGCATCATGAGCGATGAAGGCTCAACCGGCGGCGATCTGTTTCTGGCGCCGGCATCCGGCGGACGCGCCAAAGATATTACCCCTCATTTACACGCCAGCATCACCAGCTTCCATTGGCTGAATGCCCGCCAGATTCTGCTCAGTGAAGACCGGGGAGGGGCGGCAGCGCTGGCGCGGCTTGAACTGAAAACCAGAAAAATCCAGCCCATCTGGCGCGGCCCGGTTTCAATGTCGGCCGGAGGCTGGAATTTTGGCGTCTCACTGGCCAACGATGGAATTCATGCGGCGATGATTCAATCCTCGTTCCGCCGGCCGCCGGAACTGTGGGCGGGACGGCTGGGGCATTGGCGGCAGATCACGCGGGTGAATGCGAAACTGCGTCCGGCCTGGGGCCGCGTGGTGGATCTCCACTGGCGTCATCAGGCTTACCGGTTACAGGGCTGGCTGATGCTGCCCCGGCATTACCATCCCGACAGGAAATATCCCCTGGTGGTTTCCGTGCACGGCGGACCGGGCGCGGCCAACACCCCGGACTGGCCCGGGACGTTTTATAACACCTCGCTGCTCTCGCATGAGGGTTTTTTTGTTTTTTACCCCAACCCCCGGGGCAGCTTCGGACAAGGGGAAGCGTTCGCGCGGGCCAATATCAAGGATTTTGGCTACGGCGATTTCCAGGACATTTTAGCCGGGGTGAAATATATTACGCGGCATTACCCGGTTGATCCCCGGCGCCTGGGCATCACCGGCTGGAGCTATGGCGGATATATGACCATGTGGGCCGTGACCCAAACCCACATGTTCCGGGCCGCCGTGGCCGGCGCCGGGCTGGCCGACTGGCTCAGCTATTACGGCGAAAACGATATTGATCAATGGATGATTCCTTATTTTGGAGCGTCGGTGTACGATGATCCCGGAATTTATGCGCGCAGCGCTCCGATAACGTTTATTAAAAACGCCAAAACTCCGACGCTGATTCTGGTGGGCGATCGGGATGGAGAGTGCCCCACGCCGCAATCGTTTGAGTTCTGGCGGGCGCTGCGGACGCTGGGCGTGCCCACCGAACTGGTGGTGTATAAGGATGAGGGCCATTATATCTGGCGTCCCAGCGACCAGCGGGACATTGTGCGGCGGCAGATCGCCTGGTTTGAAAAATATCTGCGCTAAAGGCTCAGGTCCGGGGCGGAGTGCGGGCGAAGTACTTCTCGGCGAGTTTGGCTTCTTTGGCAAAGACATAATAGCCCGCCTGCATGGCGATCAGCCAGCCCGGCAGACCATCCCGAAACCCCTGACGCAGAATATAGCTCTGAAAAAATGTCCAGGGCGGCAGGCCCACGAGGCGCAGCAGGGAGGGCTTTGCGCCGGCCTGATGGCGGACCTGGGCGGCGAGATCGGTATAACGGTTCAAGACAGCGATGTGCTCGTGAAAGTTGCGACGGGTAAAGTGCAGCAGATCTCCATCGAGGCGGCCTATACGCCCGGAGATTTCAGGCGCCTCATGCACAACGCCTACCCAGTGGGTGCGGGCGCGATGATACAGCCTGGCCTTCGCATCGGGATACCAGCCGGAGTGATTGATCCAGCGATCCCAGTACCAGGTGCGGCGAGTGGCCAAGTAGCCCTGGCAATCGGGTTCGCGGGTGCGCCAGTCCTGAATCGCATCCCGCAACCGGGGGCTGACGCGCTCATCGGCATCGAGCCAGAAGATCCAGTCATAACGGCATTGGGAATCGGCAAAATTATGCTGATCTCCATAATCCTGAAATTCGTGCCGCAGGACCCGCGCGCCCATGCTGGCGGCGATGGCCGCGGTGCGATCGGTTGAGCCGGAATCCACCACCAGCCGTTCATCCGCCCAGGCCAGCGAATCCAGGGCGCCGGCAATGTGGTCCTCTTCATTGAAAGCATTGATGCGGGCGCTGATGCGAATCATAAAAATCGCGAAATGGAGGACAGGAACAGAATAGAATAGCGGCGGGGCCGCTTTTATGCCACCTACATCATGAGTATATCGGCCGCGGGCATTTTTTTTGTGTGCGGATTGATCGCGGGCAGTTTTCTCAATGCCGCCATCTACCGGCTGCCGCGCGGCATTTCCCTGGCGCGCCCGGGGTCGCATTGTCCCGGCTGCGGCCATGCGCTCCGGTTCTGGGAAAATCTGCCGGTCATCAGTTATGTGATCCAGCGCGGGCGATGCCGGCATTGCCGGCTCGGGTTCGGATTGCGATATCTGGCGGTGGAACTGCTATGCGGCGCCGGGTTTGCCGAGGCCATCCGGCGGTCCGGGCCAGGGCCGGCAGCCATCAAATTCAGTCTGTTTGCGGCGCTGCTGATCGGCCTGGTCGCCACCGATTGGGATTGCCAGCAGTTACCCGACGAATTCACTCTGGGCGGATTACTGCTGGCGCTCGCATTCAGCTATTGGCAGGGGCCGGCCGGCCTGACCGGATGGGCAGGCGTAATGACGGCCCTGGAGGGCGCAGCCGCGGGTGCAATGCCATTGTGGCTGCTGGGTTATGCCTATCAGCGCTTACGCGGTCGCGCCGGCATGGGGTTGGGCGATGTGAAGATGATGGCCATGGTGGGGGCTTTTCTGGGCGCCGGGCTGGCGCTCTTTACGCTGGCCCTGGGCGCCCTGCTGGGCGGCGTGGCGAGCATCGCGCTGATGCTGTGGGTGGGAGCGGGGCGCTGGCGGCGCACCCGCGGGCGCAAGGGCAGCCGGGCCCAGGCATGGATGCGGGCGCAACGGGCCATGCAGGCCTTGAGCAGCCGTTTTGCCCTGCCATTTGGCGTTTGTCTGGGACTGATGGGGTGGGTGAGCTGGGCGTGGGGCGGCTGGATTTGGGATTGGTACTGGATGCGGCTGCGATAACCGCAGCTTACTGACAATATGAATCCATTGACGTCGGCCACAGTGATAAAAATACTGTCCTGGAGCCTGAGCGGCGCGGGGCTCTGTCTCTTGGCGACCGCAGCGTGGTGGAAATTCAGGCAGACGTGGCGTACCCGGCAAGCCAACAATTCCAGTCCGGAATCCGACCGAGATACCTGGAGTGTGCCGGAAAATGTATGGTTGGGCCTGATGACGCAGATGAAACAGCAAAAAGATGAGATCGCGGAGTACAAGCGGCGAGGCATAGCCCAGGAGGGGGAAGATGCCGACGCGAAAGCCGCCTGGTTTCGCGAGATACTCAGCCGGCTGCCGAGCGGAGTGCTGTTTTTCGATCCGCAGGGCCGGGTGCGGGAAGCCAATCCGGCGGCGCGCACGGCGCTGGATTTTGCCTCACCCACCGGGCTGCGAGCCGAGGACGTATTCCGCCAGGCTGAGATGGTCGAAAATGACGGCCAACCGCTGGGGCGGGCGGCGGAGCTGGTGGAACAAACCCTGCGGCAAGGGGTGAGCTGGCAGCGCAAGGTGCTGAACTATACCACCCCGGGCGGCCAGGTGCGCGCGCTGGGCATTACCATGACGGCCGTGCGGCAGGAGAACACCACCACCGGCCTGCTTTGCCTGCTGACCGATCTGACCGAAATCCGGGAACTGGAGAACGAACTGCGGCGCAACCAATTTCTGGCGTCGCTGGGCGAAATGGCGGCGGGAATCGCGCATGAATTCAAAAATTCCCTGGCCACCATTTACGGCTATGCACAGCTGGTCTGCCAGTCCGCGCCGGCCGGCGAAGCCCGGGACCACGCGGAAAACATCGTGGAGCAGGTCCGCAAGCTGAGCGGCGTCACCACGGAATTTCTGGCGTTTGCCCGGCCGCTGGAAGTCAACCTGGAGCGGGTGGAAATCGCACCCCTGCTCGCGGCCTGCGCCGCCGCGGTGCAGGTGCAATTTCCCGGGCAGGTGGAGATTGAGGTGCGAGGTGAATTCGCGCCGGTCTGGGGCGAGCCGATGCTGCTGGAGCGGGTATGGATCAATTTGCTGCGCAATGCCTGTGAAGCCGCGCAAGCCGCCGGCGGGACGGGCCGGGTGGTGGTGGAGCGCGGGGCAGACGCGGGCCGGCGGCAGACGATACTGGTGCATGACAATGGCTCCGGCATCGCCCCCGAGCTGCGCGATAAACTGTTTATCCCATTTTTCACCACCAAATCCCAGGGGGCCGGACTGGGTCTGGCGATGGCGCAGAAATTTTTGCAATGCATGAAGGGCACCATCGTGCTGCGGGAAGCCAGCCCAGGCCGTACCTGTTTTGCGGTGCGCATTCCGCTATGCCAGACGGCGCGGGCCTCCGCGGCCGGGACTTCGCCCGCCTCCGACGCAAAGGGAGAATAAGCCATGAAGATGGAAGAACGAATCCTGCTGATCGAAGACAAGCCCGACTTGCGGCAAATGCTGAAAACCGCGCTGGGCAAGGAAGGGTATCAGGTCACCGAGGCCGGTGACGGCGAAACCGCGGCGCGGCTGCTCAATGAGGGCATTTATTCGCTGGTCCTGACGGATCTGCGGCTGCCCGGGCGGGATGGCATCAGCGTACTGGAGGCGGCGCGCGAGAGCTCTCCCGATCTGCCGGTGATCCTGATGACCGCCTACGGGACCATCGAAAAAGCTGTGGTCGCGATGAAGGAAGGGGCTTACGATTTTATTCAAAAGCCGGTGGATTTGCCGCATTTATTGCTGCTCATCCAGCGCGCCATCCAGCAGCAGCATCTGCAGCGGGAAAATATTTTATTGCGCGAGGAATTCGCCGAGCGCTACGGGTTTCCCAAAATCATCGGTGAACACGAAAGCATGCGCAAGGTGGGGGCGGCGCTGCAGCGGCTGGCGCCCTCGGACACCACGGTGCTGCTGCTGGGAGAAAGCGGCACCGGCAAGGAACTGTTCGCCCGCGCCATACACCAGATCAGCCCCCGGGCCGGCCAGCCGTTTGTGGCGATCAACTGCGCCGCGATTCCTGAAACCCTGGTGGAGACGGAACTTTTCGGCCACGAAAAGGGCGCCTTCACCGGCGCCGGCGCGCGCAAAATCGGCAAATTTGAGCTCGCCCACCGGGGCACCATATTTCTCGACGAAATCGGGGAACTGCCGCTGGGCACGCAGGCCAAGATCCTGCGCGTGCTGCAGGAGCGGGCTTTCGAGCGGGTGGGCGGGGTGCGCACCATCCAGGTGGATGTGCGGGTGGTGGCCGCCACCAACCGCAACCTGGAGGAGGCCACGCAGGCGAAACAATTCCGTGAAGATCTGTATTTCCGGCTGGCCGCGTTCCCGGTGACCATTCCGCCGCTGCGCGAGCGGGGAGAAGATGTGCTGCAACTGGCCTCGGCGTTTGTGGCAAAATTCTGCCGCGAATTCAAAAAACCCCGCCTGACACTTTCCGAAGGCGCGGCCGATACCCTGATGGCCTATCGCTGGCCCGGCAACGTGCGGGAACTGCAGAACGCGCTGGAACGCGCCGTGATTCTGGCCGACGGAGAAGAAATCCAGGCCGAGGATTTACAGCTCCGCCCTCCCCGTCCCGAAACGATACTGCCCAAAGGGATGGAATTGGGCGAGGATTTCAACTGGGAGGGCGGTCTAACCGAGATTGCCGACCGCGCTACCCAGATTGTGGAAAGGATCCGGCTCAGCCAGGTTATGGAAGAATGCCGCTGGAATAAGCAGCGGGCCTGCGAGAAGCTGCAAATTTCCTATAAAACTTTATTGAATAAGTTGCACAGCTATGAGCTGGGATAGGAGAGAAGGAGCGAAGAAGTGGGGAAATGAAGCAGAGGTGCAGTGGGCGGAAAATGGCAAGTGAAAGGCAAAAGAACGCAGAATCATTTGTCACCATATGGGTTAAGTCTTTTATTATCAAAGGTTACGGGTGACAAATAAGCAAACAGGGCAAAAATCAGCAAATTTTAAAAAATAACTCATTTAAAATCAACAACTTACGAAACGGCCAGATCTGGACTGGCCGGGCGAAGCATCAAATAAGTATTTTATTTACATATAGATAGAGTGGTGACAAATGATTTTTTCGCAGATTCTAAAATCGGCAAATTTTCCTGTTTATCGCCAACAAAACATTACTGAGATTGCTGCCAGCGCCAGGCGGATGACAGGATTTCCGGCAGGGAGGAGTGGGATGGCGACCAGCCCAAAATGGTCCGGGCGCGGCGGGCATCGGCCACCAGTCCGGCGGGATCACCCGGGCGAGGCGGCTCGATGCGAACCGTAATGGAGCGTCCGGTCACCGCTTCGGCTGCATGAATCAATTCACGAACAGAAAAACCATGACCGGTGCCTAAATTACATGTAGTGGATTGATGGCCATCCAATAATAATTGCAATGCCTGGCGATGAGCGACCGCCAGGTCGGTGACATGAACATAGTCGCGG
>JAKAZV010000048.1 GCA_021826505.1 Acidobacteriota bacterium
GCAAATGGGCCCGAGCGAAAGAAAAGCCGCATGCATGATGCGAATTTTAGTAGACATGGCTTTATGAGACAGGTTCTATGCGACGCTTATCCCTTCGCTCAAATCGTTTTAAAACCCAAGTAGCGTGTGCAATTGCTCTTCCCAGAACCGTTCCCGCGCCGCCGGCATCAGCCGCATCGGACCCATGCGCACGCCCAGCTCCATGGTGCGCAGCGGCCGCGCGCGAAAGCGTGGCCAATGCGGCAGCCGTCCCTGGTTGGGGTTGCCGTTTTTGGCGAAGTTGGTCCAGTAGGCCGGCAATTCCCGCGCGATTCTCCGGTCTCGCGGCTGCCATGGCCGGTGCAGGATTTGCAGATTATCAAAAACGTACGGCAGCTCCGATGAATGAAATACGCCATATTCCGGATGCTGCGGCCAGGGCAGGCGATGGTCGAAGTCATAGGTATAAACCGCCGGGCTATAGCGCAGCTGCCGCCGGGCCCACAGCGCCAGTGACATTTTGGCGCGGTCGCGCCGCGCCTGCCGCAGCGCCCGTTCTGCCTGGCGCGCATTGCGCGCGGGGTACAGCCGGCGGCACGTTCCCGCCTGCGCTCCGCACAGCCAGCGCATGCCGCGCCGGTATTGGCCCATGGTGAACGGTGGCGGCGGTGCGGTGCCGTAATAGCCGATGCCGATGTCGTCGGCTACCATGCCGTTGATCACGCGCGCCTGGGGAGATGGCGCCGCTCCCGCCGGCAGCACCCAGCCGTCGGTAATGGGCGCAAAGCCAATCGGAGAATGTCCTTGCAATATCTTGGCCGCCGGCAGCGCCCGCAAAGCCCGTAATGATTTGGCTCCAAGTGAAGCGGCAAACTTTTTTCCCGCCGCGCCGGCCGCCGCCAGATTTTCCTGCGCCGTCATCATCGCCGGCATCGGCAGTGTCCCCGGGCCGCTCATGATAATGGCGCGGCGGAACAAGCCTCGCGCCAGCGGCGATTGCATCAGCAGCCACACGCTCGACGCTCCCGCCGACTGGCCAAAGATCGTGATGTTTCCGGAATCGCCGCCAAAGTTCGCGATATTCTGCCGCACCCAGCGCAGCGCCGCGATCTGGTCCAGCAGTCCGTAATTGCCCGCGCTGTGATGCCGCGATTCCTTCACCAGCCCCGGATAGGCCAGAAAGCCAAACGGCCCCACCCGATAGTTGAAGTTCACCACCACCACGCCGTGCTGCGCCAGGTGAACTCCTTTATAAATCGCCACGCTGCCCGCGCCCGACGTGTATCCGCCGCCGTAGATAAAGACCATCACCGGCAGCCGCTCTCCCGCCCGCGCCGGGGTCCAAAGGTTCAAATAGAGGCAGTTTTCACTGGAAGGCAGTTGCGAATTATACGCCCGCGTCCACGGTCCCATGCGCCGCGGCGGCATCGCCTGATAGCAGGGCGCGCCAAACTTCCGCGCCGCCAGCACGCCCTTCCACGGCCGCGCCGGTTGCGGCGGACGCCAGCGCAATTTGCCCACCGGCGGCCGCGCAAACGGTATTCCGGCAAAAAATCGCATCCCATGTCCCAGCCGGTTTCCGGAGACCAGACCGCCCGTCGTCACCACCGGCCGGGTGGGCTTCTGAGCGGCGGCCATCGTAACCAAACCGGCCGAGAGCGCGGCCAGCAAGCCCATAGCAAAGGCAACTCGCGGCCGAGTTCGCGGCATCGAAGCAAGTAGCTCCGGTGCGTTTCGGGAAGGGGCATGTATGTTCATCATCTGGTGGATTATAGTCGGTCTCATCGCGGGTTGGGCAACGGGAAAAATCATGCGCGGTTCTGGCTATGGCCCGCTCATGGATATCGTCGTCGGCATCATCGGCGCCGTCATCGGCGGCTGGATCATGCGCGCCCTCGGCGGACCCTCCGCCGGCGGCCTCATCTATACCATCCTCGTCGCCATTCTCGGAGGCGTCATCCTGACCGTCATTGTACGCGCTCTTTCCGGCAGCCGCGGCAAACACACCTCGACACTCTAAATCATAAGAAATAATAATATCCATCCCGCTCCAGCAGCTCGCCTTCCATGCCGAATAAATCCCGCATCCGCGCCTGGGTCAGCATGGCGCGCTTGGGGCCGTCGCCCGCGATTCTCCCATTGCGCAGCAGGATCACCCGCTCGATTTCCGGAATAATGTCGGGCAAATGATGCGTCACCAGCACGAGCCCCACGCCTTCCTGCGCCAGCCGCCGCAGAATTTCCCGTAATTCATGCTGCGCGCGCAGATCCAGGCTGTTGCTTGCCTCATCCAGCAGCAGAGTTCCCGGCTGGTGCGCCAGCGCCCGCGCCAGAAGAACGCGCCGGGATTCTCCGGCCGACATCTCATGCACCAGCCGGCCGGCCAGGTGCCGGGCTTCCATGCGCTCCAGCGCTGCCTCGGCCGCTGCTTCATGGCGGGCAACCTCGTCGGCATCGGCATCCATCGGCACGCCCAGGCTGCTGAAAAATGCCGAGATCACCACTTCGCGTCCTGTCAGCGGCCGGGTGCAGCCGTGCAGCAGTTCGGCATTCACAATGCCCAGCGCCCGCCGCAGTTCAAATACATTCCAGCGCTCGCGGCCCAGCAGCCGCAGTCGCGAGCCCGGCTCCGCCAGCGGATAACATTCCCGCGTCAGGGTGCGGATCAGCGTGGACTTGCCGCTGCCGTTCGGCCCTAAAATCGCCAGATGCTCGCCCTGGGCAATGCACACATCGAGCTTTTCCAGCGCGCGCCGTTCGCCGCGCATGACCGTGACCTGTTGCATCTCCAGCAACGGAACCTGCCGGGCATGACTTGTGGCGATGCTGGCTGTTTCTGGATCAGTGGAAATTTCCATGGGCGGTCATTTTTTTGCGGTTAAAGTCTTTTCCCAGACCGTCAATTTCTGGATCAGTTCGCGCTTTACGCCAAAGCCCAGCCCCGGCATCGTGGGCGCGATGATCGTGCCGCGCGGGGTCACCGTCACCGCGGGTTCGATGATATCTTCCTTCCAATATCGCTGGCTGGCGGAAACGTCGCCGGGCAGCGAAAAATTTTCCAGCGTGGACATGGCGATGTTATGCGCTCGCCCGATCCCCGACTCCAGCATGCCGCCGCACCAGACCGGCACGCCCGCCTGCCGCGTCAGCGCTTCGATTTCCCGCGCCATGCCATAGCCGCCCACGCGGCCCAGCTTGATATTGATGATCCGGCAGGCTCCGATCTCGATCGCCTGCCGGGCATCGCGGGCGCTGTGAATGGATTCATCCAGGCAGATCGGGGTTTGAATTTCCCGTTGCAGCTGGGCGTGAAAATAAATATCGTCGTCCCACAGCGGCTGTTCCAGCATCATGAGGTGAAAATCGTCAAAGCGGCGCAGATGGGCCAGATCGCGCAGCGTATAAGCCGAGTTGGCGTCGCCCATGAGCGCGATGTCGGGAAACCGGCCCCGCACCTGTTCCAGAATCTCCACATCCCAGCCGGGCTTGATTTTGATCTTGATGCGCTGATATCCCGCCGCCAGCTCCCGCGCGATCGCCTCCAGCAAATCCGCCGGGCGGTTTTTGATGCCGATGGAAACTCCGCAGGGAATCTCCGCGCGCGTCCCGCCCAGGGTTTGCCACAGGGGCTGGCCGGCGCATTCGGCCTCGATCGCCCAGAGCGCGTTTTCCACCGCCGCCCGGGCCATGGCATGGCCGCGGATCAGCCGCAGCTTTTGCGGCACATCCCGGGCCTGCAGATTCTGGCCCAGCACCATGGGCAGGGCGAAATCGAGCAGAATATGCGCCGCGGTGTCCGTCGTCTCATGGCTGTAAAACGGGGTTTCGCCGCAGGTCACTTCGCTCCAGCCGCTGCGCCCCTCGGCCCGCGCTTCCAGCAGGAGAATCCGCCGCTCTTCGGTCCGTCCGAAACTGGTCTCAAAAAACGCCACCAGCGGCATGCGGATCTCCCGCAAGGTTACGGATTCAATTTTCATTCACCAACTCCGGGTGGTTCCCCAGGCCCAGCAGAAACGTGCCATTTCCGGCTTGATCGCGCTGGTATCCCAGAGCGATCAAATCCTGCGCGAATGCGGCTTGCAGCCGTTTCCGGTTTTCCGTCTGAATCTTCTCCGCGCGGGGGTCGCGGTTTTGTTTCCAGGCGTATATCTCTGCGGGGACCGGAACGCGTTCCGTTACTGCAAAATCCTCGCTTTCGCCCGCCAGGCATTTCCGCACCCGCCGGGAGCGCAGCCACCATTCCGCCACCAGGCGGTCGGTGGGCAGTCCGGCTTGCAATGCGCTCTGCGAAGGGCCGTAATAATTCGGCAGATAGCGCCGCGCGATCGCTCCCAGCCGCTGCAGGTTGAGATAGGAATTTTTAATCTCCAGCGGGTCGAACGTCCATTCCATCAGCTCAAAACCCCGCGCCAGCGCATCTTCCCGCTGCCGCCATTTCATCGCCCGCCCCAGCCCCATATCGCGGTATTGCGGGTCCACCGCCAGCATGTGGGAATGCAGGTACGCCCGGCCCTGGCGCGCGCCCACCAGCGCCAGCGCGTAGCCGATCAACTGTCCCTGAAAATAGGCCCCAAACACCTGGCCGCCGGTGCTGCGCGCAATGGCGAACATGCGCGCCGGCACCAGATCGCTGTCGTGATAGCCCCAGACTTTCTGCTGTAATTCCACGCAGGCCTGGAATTCACCGATCTCGGTCAGCGGGCGAATCTCCGCTGTTTCCTGGTTCAGCTCGGTTGTTTGCTGGCTTGCCATAAAGCTTCCAGTTCCGGCGGAGTCGCGGACTCCCATTTTTGCCCCTGCGCCTCCAGGCTGGCTTCCATGTGAGAAATTCGGGCGCGGAATTTGCGATTGCTTTGCTTCAGCGCCAGTTCGGGGTCCGCATCGAGCTTGCGGGCGAGATTGACCGCGGTAAACAGGATATCGCCTAATTCTTCCTCCACGCTGGAGCCGCCGTTCTCGCCGGCCGCGGAGGTTTCCGGCGCATGGGCCATGGCTTGCCGCAGCTCCGCGATCTCTTCTTCCAGCTTCTTCAGAACCCCTTCCGCGCCGGGCCAGTCAAAGCCGGCCCGGCTGGCCCGGGCGCCGATTTTCCGGGCTTCGAGCAGGGCCGGCAAACCCCGGCTCACGCCGCCCAATAATCCGGGTTCTTTGGCGGGGCCTTTGCGTTCTTCCCAGCGCGCCAGCGCCGAGGGTGCGTCTTGCAGCCGCCCCTCCGCATCGGCAAAAACATGAGGATGGCGGTAAATCAGCTTTTCCGCCAGCCCGCGCACCACGTCCTGGAGATCGAACCACCCCTGCTCACGGGCCATCTGGCTGTAAAACAGGACTTGCAGCAGCAGGTCGCCGAGTTCTTCTTCCAGTCCCTTCCAGTCGCGGCGCTCAATGGCTTCCAGCACTTCATAGGTTTCTTCCAGGGTGTAAGGGCGGATGGAATCAAAGCTCTGGGCGCGGTCCCAGGGGCAGCCGTCGGGTGAGCGCAGCCGCGCCATGATCTCCACCGCCCGCCGAAAATCGGCTTCCAGCGTCATTTCTGGCATGCATTACTGTAACAAGGAAGCCGCCGCGGCACAGTCATAGTATAATTCCGCACAATATGCGTCTGGGCAGGTTCGCTAATCTGATCGTGGCCGCGTGCCTGACCGGAGTCATGCCGCGGGCCGCCGCGGCCGCGCTCCTGGCGCCTCCGCTCTTTGGTCCCCGCGGCGTGCGCCCGCAGGATGTGCGGCAAGGCACATTAGGCAGTTGTTATATTGACTCGGTCATCGCGGCCCTGGCCGCCCGTGATCCCGGACTCATTCGCTCCTCCATCCAGCGCAACTCCGACGGCACCTTCACCGTCCGCTTTCCCGCCGGCGATACGCAGTTAGTGTTTCCCGGCGATGTGCGCTATGCCCGGCGGCATGGCCTGGATCATTCCCGCGCCTTATGGGTGGGGGTTTTGCTGCGCGCGTACGCCCAGCAGGTCGAATTGCAGGCCTTAACCACGGCCCTGCGCCAATCCGGCTGGCCCTGGTTTTTGCGCCGGCAAGCCATCGCCCTGGTGCGCAACAGTCCGCTGGCGCTCGAAGCCTATGATCATGCCATTCGCGACGCGGTCACGCAGTCCGGCCAGGTGAACCCGGCCGCGCTGCGCCAGCATTGGGCCGCGCAAGCCGAGCGCCTGGCGGTGCCCGGACCCATCATCCAGGGCATTACCAGCCTGCTGGCCACGGCCGGCTTCTGGCGCGTGCTGGCGCGGTCGGTGCGGCAAAACCCGGAAGCGTATGGCGCCTATCGGGCGGTGGGCAATGGCGGCGAGCTGACTGCGGCCATGACCGCTTTTGTCGGCAATGCCCGCTATATTCCGGTGACGGAGGGCATGCATCTGGCGGCGCTGCTTACCCAGGCGCAGGCTCAGGGTTGGGTTGTCACCGCCGGGTCCCGGCCCGTGCTGAATCCCACCCATGCCGCCATGTTCGCTCCCTGGTGGGTGGGCAGTCATGCCTATTCCATGCTGAGTTTTGATCCCATCCATCAGATGATTACCCTGCGCAATCCCTGGGGCCGGCATCCCGAGCCTGACGGCGTGCAGGCAATGTCGTTGCATGATTTTTCCGCCGCCTTTCTGCAGATTGTGATTGGCAAACCGGGCTTGGTATCGGTTCAGTGAGGTTTTATGGATTCTCAACTTCCCATGACGCGCATTACCTCGGCGCCGCAGCCGCTGCGGGTTCAGCTTGAAAATGGAGGCCGGGTCTGGGAACTGACGCAAGCCGCGGCATCCGCCGGCCGCGCGCCGGAATGCGATATTGTCCTTGATTCCGATGCCTTTCCCATGGTCTCGCGCAAGCATCTGCTGTTCTACTGGGATGCCGCGGGTTGGCGTTGGCGCGATGCCGGCACGCAAAACGGCATTTACTGCAATGGCCAGCGCCTGCCGGAAGGCCCGGTGCGGCCCGGCGATCGCCTGCAATTGGGTCCGGATGGGCCGGTGCTGATGATATTGGCGTTCGGCGCGGCGGCGGCGCGCGGCATGCCGGCCATGATGCCGACCCAGGTGATGGGCGCCGCGGCGCCGGGTGGCGCGCCTCAGACGAGTCGCTTTTCCGCCCGTACCGTCGTGCAATCCCCCGCCTGGCAGGAGCCGGAAAGCGCGCCACCGTTGCCGTATGGCTCCATGCCTCCCGTGGCTCCGGCCTGGGCTACGCCTGATGCTGCCGCCGCTCCCTCTGCAAGTGCCGCATCACCCGACCCCGGCCTGGATCAGATGCCGCAAATCCGCCGCCAACTGGCTCAATTGCGGCAGTGGAGCATGGCCAGCGTGCTGCTCAATGTGGTTCTCTTCGCGGTGCTGCTGTATCAGATTCAGCTCACCCAGCGTAAAGTGCTGCGCCTGCGGCAGCAGGCTCAGCACGCGGTTCAGCTTCTGCAGCCCCGGTTGAACCGCCGGCTCAACCGGTTTTCAAGCCAGATTCATCAGGCCGACGCTAAAATTCAAGCCGATATGAAAAAATCCGAACACCAGTTCATGATCCGGCTGCGGCAGCAGTTGCCGATTATGATTGATCAGTATATTCAGCATAAAGAGCGCCAGTATCATATCGCCCAGCCCCACTGATGACGCAGCCATGAAGGCCAAATTTTCAAAGTTGTGTGCTGGCTCGCTCCGGGTCTTTTTCGGACTGACTGCCTCGTTTTTCCTGGCCGCGATGGCCGCCGCGGCTCAGTGCGCGCCGCAGACCCCGTTGCTCACGGGCGCGGCGCCGCGAGTTCATTTATTGAAATTTTCTCTCGCCAAAGCCGCCGCCGATCATGTCAGCTTCAACCTGCGGCTTGCGGTGCGCATGCCGCGGGCCCTGCACCTGCGGGACCTGCGCTTCGCCGGTTTGCGCATCAATGGCTTGCCGGTGTTTGCCTCGCCTTTGCATGGAGATTGGCAAGTGCCGGCCCGGCGGTCCTGGCCGGTGCCGGTGCTGCGGGTGCGATTGTATTATCGCGATGGTCTGGCGGTGCGCTCCATGCAGAAGATTTTGGCGCGCCGGCGGGCGCGGGTCAGCGGCCGGATTGAATTTTTCGTGATTCCGAACGCCCTGGTGCGTATTTTTGTCTCGCGCGCCCCCGTCGCCGCGAATTTTTCCCAGACCGTGCCCGTGGACTTGCCCGGCCCCCAGGGCGTCTGGAATGCTTCTGCGCTGCTGCTGGGCGGCGCCAATCAACTATTGTCCCGGCTGGCGCCGCCGTTGGAAACGCAATGGGATAAGCTGTCGCAATGGGGCAGCCAACTGCAGCGGCAGGCCGCGCCCCGCCTGCTCTGGGCTTACGCCCGTTTCCAGGTCCGGAGTCAAAATGGCGCCACCGGCTATACCTGCCGGGCGCTGGGCTGGCGGATCAGCCGCCGGCGATTTCTCCTGCCCGCGGCCCTGCTCCAGCCCTGGCACGCCCAGCCGGATTTGGCCGCCGCGCTGCATACCCATTTCGCCCGTCTGGTGAAGGAAAGCTATCAGCTTTGGGTGTGGCCCGCGGGCGCGCGCTGGCGGCATCACGGCCATCTGGACAACGCCAGCGCGCTCCGCCTCGCAAACGGAGGCGTGCGCATCCTCTATCTTCCCAAGCCGCGCCGCCAGGCGATCTATACCCTCAAGCCGGGCGGCAAAGGCGCGGTGCATATTCATTTATGGCGGCGGAGCGGGGCGCGCGCACTGGCCTTGCTGCAATTGCCCTCCCGCCTGCCATCCGCCTGGTCTGCTCCCTGGCCGTCTCCATTGCCGGCCGCCGCGAATTTTCCCTCCCGGCCCTTTCGCATGGCATTGTTTCGCATGCCGCGCGGCGCCGGGTTGCGGCGGGTGACTCCGGAATTGTTGATTCTTCCCGCCCAGGCCACGCCGAATGGGCTGCGGCTGCGGCATGCCATGGATGACTCGGCCTGGGGCTCTGCGCTCTTCAGCCGCGCCGGCTGGGCGGGCATTCTGCAAAGTTCGCGTCAGGGCGTGCCCTGGCCGCGCCTGAAAAAATTTTTAAGCGCGTCGCCACGGCCATAGAATCCGCCGCCCGGCTTTTACGGCATCCAGTCCAGGGCGCAGCGGAAACCGGTGTCATAAAGCTGGTCAGGCGAGGTATCGGCGCCGCCCCGGCGGCGGCGTGAAATGCGCAAATCATGCCGCGGACTGAGCCATGACCCTCCTCGCTCCACATGTCCGCCGCCCGCGGCCGGTCCTGCCGGGTCCAGATTCGGGCTGATGGCATAGTAATCGGACTGGTAATAGTCCCGAGTCCATTGCCAGACATCCCCGGCCATGTCATAAAAGCCCCAGTCGTTGGCCGGAAACATGTCCACCGGCGAGGTGTGCCTCCATTTATCCTTGCCGTCTTTTTTCCCCTTGCAGCAGTCGTTGTCGCCGTAGTTGGCGTGGTTATGGGAAATATGCCGGCCGGTGACATATACATAGTTGGTGTGGCCGGCCCGGGCCGCGTCTTCCCATTCCGCTTCCGTGGGCAGGCGCCCGCCCGCCCAGCGGCAAAATACCCGCGCCTGCTGCCAGCTTACATCCACGATGGGCCGGTTGATATGCGACCAATTGGGATCGAAGCTGGAGCCATCTTTCGAATTCGGATCCACCGGCGCCGGTGGCATCGGCGTCTGGGTCGCCTGCGCGAATCGGGTATAGGCGGCTACGGTGACATCGGTGCGGCCCAGCCAGAAACCCTGGCTCAGGGATACCGCATGCCCGGGCTTTTCATTAGCTTTGCAATGATGGTCGCGCGGCACGCAGCCCATATCGAAGGTATTGGCCTGCACCCAGATATACGCCTGGCCGTCTTTGGGGTTGGAGGCGACCACGCCATTGGGCCGGGCCGCGTTAACGGCTTGCCGGTGAGCCTGCTGGGCGGCCCGTATCTGGGCCTGCTCTAGCGCCAGGGCCTTGGCCTGGGCGGCTCGATATGCCGATGCGGCCGCTTCCTCCTGTTTTCGGCGCAGCGCCGCCGCGGCCTGTTGCCGTCTGATTTCCGCGGCGGCTTGTTGCTGGCCGGAATTGCTCCCATTCGTGGCCTGGGATGCGGCTAATTGCTGAATCGTCGTTACCGGTCCGGTGGGTTGATTTGGATTTGGGTTGACCACGGGCGGCGCCGGTTGCGGCGTGATCTGGGTCTCCGCCGGCACAATTGGCTTCACCGGCGTTGCCGGCGTGGCGCGCGCCAGGTGAATCGCCAGTTTCAGGTAGCCATCCTCCGGTGTCGGATGCACGTTCTCTTGCCAGACTTTGCCGTCCGATCCCCGCGCGCTGACCAGATGCCGGCCAAATACGGTTGTTATTTCCACCGGCGAGTCGGGGGAAATGCGGCCATAGTATTTATGGTCCAGATAGATGCTGCAGTTATGGCTTGAGCGCAGGCGGATTGTCGCATGCCTCCGGATCCGCGCCGGCTTATGCACGTGGGCAACTTTATGCGTTGTGATTCGTGGCTTCGGGCGCGGCCGCGGCCGCGCCGGCGCCAGTTGCGTCCAGCCGGCCATGGTCAGAATGCACAAGCATCCCAGGGCGTTGAGCCACTGTCTTCCGGGTTGATGGCCGATCTTCATGCTGTCACCTTTCGCGGCATTATTTAATCGTTAATTCGAGCGAGCGGGCATGCATCAGGCTGCCGGAAACCGCGCTGATCTGAACCATATGACTGCCCTTGGTGCGGTCGCGGTGATTATGCGGCGGTTTGATGCGCAGCTTTACCGTGACTGAATCACCGGCATTCAGGGTAATCATGGGCGGGCTGAAGATGCAACTGGAGCCTTGCGGCAATCCGGTGCAGTTGAGGGAAATGGGCTGGTCAAAGCCGTTCAGGCTCTGCAGCATCAGGCTCAACCGCGCGGAATGATCTTTTTTGGCTTTCATCGCCGCCTTGCTGAGTTGCAGGCTGAAATCCGCGCCCTCGCCCACGAGCGGCAGCCGCCCGGGGTGCGGGGCATTGCTGGCGATCACCAGTTGACCGGTGCGGAGTCCGGCGGCCTGGGGATGGAAAATAATATTGATTTGGCAGCTTAAGCCCGGCGGCATGGAACCCACGCAGGTATTGACCTGGCTGAAATCGCCTTGGGTTTGAATGCTGGAAAAGTCCAATGGAGCATTGCCGGTATTCGTCAGGGTCACCTGCTGGGCCGGGCTGTCGCTGTTGCGCGATGTCAGGTCAAAATGCAGGCGCGGAGTGGAAAAGGTGATCTCGGGCCCGATGCCTTCGCCCAGGGGCGTAATCACCTGCGTGCCCCGCGGCGTATTATCCGCGATCACGATCAGCCCGCTGCGCGGGCCGGTGGTATGGGGCTGAAAGCGGACTTGCACCTGGCACTGGCCTTCCGGCGCCAGCACCGGCGGGCAGCCGTTTTTAATCGCATAATCTCCCATCGCCTCAATACCCGCCAGTTGCAGCGCCACGCTGCTGGCCGGCGCATCGGGATTGCCGGGATTGCGGATCGTAATCGTTTGCGCGGGGCTGCTTTTTCCGATTTCAACCTGGCCAAAATTGAGATAGGCTGGCGTGATCTGGGCCGTGGCGCCAATTCCCACTCCCACCAGCGGCACGATCAGGTTGGGCTGCGAAGGCAGAATTAAAGCGCCTTGCCGCAGTCCCATCCGGGTAGGAGCAAACCGCAGCGAGAGGCTGCAGGGCGTCATGGAGGTGACCATGCCGTTGCAGTTATTGCCGGTGGTGACAAAATCCCCCAGAATGACCAGGTTGGAGAGATAAAAATTACTGTTTCCTTGCACCACGATGGTTTCGATTTTGGCGTGGCCCGTCTGCCCGACGGGAACCGCATCGAATACCTGGGTGGCCGGCGATATGGTAATGGCTTGCCCGCTGGCCATGGCGTGGCGCTGCCCCCAGGCGCACATCATTGGCGCCAGCATGAAAGTAGCCAGGGTAAGGTTGCGCAGAAAGTTTTTTTTCATATCAGTCTCCAGCCATTAACTATTGCGAAGTTGTGAAACAGCCGTTGAGCGTTTTCTGCCAGGGCAGGGCGGTGAAATACGATTGGCCCTGAATGCGAAGGTTGGCGGCGAAAAAGGCGACCTGGCCGTTCCAGACCGAGCCGGAATTCTGGGGATAGCGCAGCCGCATATTGGCGCCCGCCGGCACTTTCCAACTGGCGAAGTTATGGTCGTCGCTGTTGAAATATTGCCATTGGCCTTCACGATTTTGCCACATCACGCCCAGGTCGCGGATGGTTACGGCATGGGCGCCCGGATTGCAGATTTTGAAATGATGATTGATGGCCACCGGTGCGGCGGGCGCGAGCGCGGGTTTCTGCCGCCATTGCCAGCCCAGCCAGCCCGTGGCCAGGGCCAGCACCAGGGCGCAACTCCAGCCCGCGATCATCAGGCTGCGGTTCGATTTCGGGTGTTCATCTTCATCCGCCAGCAGGGCCGCGGCGCTTGCCGCCGTGGCCGGCCGCGTCCCGGGCCGGGTGGCCGGACGGGGCGTGCGCGGCGGCAGTTCCGGTTCCTGCCATCCACTGCCCGGCGCGGTTTGGCCGGGACTGGGATTGACCATGGTCGGCATGCTGGCCGAAGGCGGCCGCACCCGGCTGGCGGCGGGCGCGGGAGTTTGCACAAGCGTCGCCGCCAACCCGCCGTCACTGTGGTGATCTAGGCTGGCCAGGGCCAGATTGATTTCCCGGATTAATTCCTGGGCATTGGCCGGCCGGTCTTCCGGATGTTTGGCCAGCATCCGCCGCAGCAACTGATCCACGTGATTGGGAATGCCCAGTTCACGCGGCAGCGCCGGCGTGGGGCGATTCAGGATCTGCTGCCGCA
The DNA here is from genome assembly GCA_021826505.1 of Acidobacteriota bacterium. Taxonomy (GTDB): domain Bacteria; phylum Acidobacteriota; class Terriglobia; order Terriglobales; family SCQP01; genus JAKAZV01. The sequence continues at coordinate 12,762 of JAKAZV010000048.1, forward strand.
CCTCGTCCGGTTGACCGCCGTAGGGAGTATGTCCGCTCAGCATTTCATAGAGCGTCGCGCCCAGGCTGTAGAGGTCGGAGCGGCCGTCCAGATCCCGGCCGCGGGCGCCGCGAATCTGCTCGGGCGAGGCATACGGGCCGGTGCCCACCATCGTTCCCGGCTGAGTCATGCTGCCGCTGGTCAGCGATTCCCGCACCGCGGCGATGCCGAAATCCATGACCTTTACTATCTCCCGGCCCTGGCTGTCGCGGATGAGCATCAGATTGTCGGGCTTGATATCGCGGTGAATGATCTCCTGGGCATGCGCCACGGTCAGCACATCGGCGACCTGCTTGGCGATTTCCAGCGCCCGGGCGGGCAGAAAGCGCTGTCCATTCTGCAGGAGCTCCCGGGCGCTCAGGCCTTCCAGATACTCCATCACGATAAACAGTTTGCCGTCTTCGGCCTGGGCAAAGTCGTACAGCCGGACCGAATTGGGATGAAACAGCTTGCCCGCGGTGCGGGCTTCCTGCAGAAAACGCTGGGTAAACTGCGGATTGGCGGCATAGTCGGGCCGCATCACTTTCAGCGCCCGCGTGTCTTCCAGATTAATGTGCTGGGCGCGGTACACCACGCCCATGCCGCCGTGCCCGATTTTGCCCAGGATGCGATAAGTGCCCTTGATGATCTGGCCGGTTTTCCACTCATCGAGCGGAATCAGCAGCATGGCATGCGTGGGGCAGTTGGTGGTCTCATCGCCGAATTCGGTGGTGCAGATGGGACAATATTTCATGCGTGGGTTCCTTGCCGGCTCGATTGCCAGCGCAAAGCTAACGTAATGCCGGCGATCATGATCGCGGCGAATAAGAGCAGAATGCCGAAATAAGCAGTGAAAGCGGATTCACCCAGCACGGCCCGCGTCTCGGGCGCCGCATCGCCCGGGGTGGCTTTCAGGCCGGAAATCCAGGTCCGCAAATGGGCGGCATCCTGTGGATGCAGGGAAATGGATACGGCGTCGGCCAGCCTGAGGCTGTGCGGGCGTCCATCATGGATATATAAATCCGCCAGCCCTTCCAGGCCCCAGCGGCTGATCATGAGCGGTGACAATCCCCAGCGCAGCGGCCCGTTCATGCCACCCGGCGAAATTTCCGGCGGCAGGGAAACGATCTGCACCTGGCCAGTGCCCGGGTTCACCCGTGCGTAAAAAGGATGCAGCGCATGCACGGGAATGAACAGCCCGGCCAGCAGCAGTTGCGGAATCAAGGTGACCGGAAATAACAACAGCGCGGTTTCCGCCCGCTTCACCAGCGCAGAAATCAGCAGTCCCAGCAGCGCGCCATTCCAGTAAATCAACAGCAGCATGACCCAGGCGGCAAGAATATGGCCTTGCAGCGCTCCGCCCAGCAGCAATATCCCGATAAAAACTCCGGTCTGGGCCGCGCCCAGACCCAGGGCATAGCCGAGCTTGGCGCCGAGATAACCGGCCAGGCTGAGGCCATGCTGGCGCTCGCGGCGAAAAATCGGCCGCTCATCCACTAACTCGCGCACGCTGGCCGAACCGCCGAACCAGAGCCCGGCGAAAACCATCATGAACAGGGTCTTCGGTCCGTCGGCGCCGGCTTTCAGCCAGTCCACCAGCAGCGCCACCACCGCCGGGGGCGCCAGCAGGCTGGCCAGGCTGGCCGCGCCATGCCAGCGCAGGCGGAACTGACGCCGGGTCAGGGTCCGCAGATGGCTCCAACGGCGCTGTGCCTCTCCGCTTTCAGCTTCCATCGCCGCGCTGGGCGCGCTGCCGTGGTCTTGCGGCCCCGCTTCCGACAACCGGTGCGAAATCAGTTCCTCGTACATCCGGGATGCCTGGAATTGCCGCGCCCATTGTTCCGGGGTTTTCTGCTGCAGGCAGTCATAAATGTCCGAAGGCCGGCTTTGCCGGAAGTAGGCCAGCAATTCCTGTCCCGGGCCGAAATAGGCCAGCCGTCCGCCCACCAGCACCGTTACCTTATCCAATAAACTGAAGCTGCCCAGCAGATGGGTGCTGAGCACCACGGTCGCGCCGCGATTGGCGATTTCGCGGAACGTCTGCATCATTTTCATTTCCGTGCGGGGATCCTGGCCGGCGGTAGGCTCATCCAGGAACAGCAGGCCGGGTTTGCTGAGCAGTTCAACGCCCAGGCTGACGCGCTTGCGCTGTCCGCCGCTCAGCATGGCGATGCCGGTATCGCGGCGCTCGCGCAGTTCCAGAATGCCCAGCACTTCGGTGATGCGCGCCTCGATCTCGGATTCTTCGGTGTCGCCCGGCAGCCGCAGCCGGGCGGCGTAGTACAGGCATTCACCCACCGTGAGTTCGGTATGCAAAATATCGTCTTGCGGCACATGTCCGATGAGCGGGCGCAAAGCGGCATAATCGCGGTATAAGTCCCAGGTATTGATTTGCACCTGGCCCTGGCGCGCCGGCCGCAATCCATTCAGGGCGTCGAGCAAGGTGGATTTGCCGCAGCCGGAGGGTCCCAGGATGCCCACCAGTTCGCGGGGTTGAATGACCAGGGAAATCGCCTCCAGTAAAGGCCGCGCCATGCCGGTGGCGGCATCGGTGACGGTCTGGCCCAAACCCTGGCAGCTGAGCCGGAAACGGGTGCCGTCCGACTGCGCCTCCATCTGCGTGCCGTCGAAAAACAACGGCACCGCGCCGATCATGATGCGGTCCCCGGCGTTCAGCCGCTGGCGGCGGATGCGCACGCCATTGACAAACGTTCCATTGGCGGAGCCGCAATCTTCCAATTCCAGCCCCGCGGCTGATTTATGGATGATGGCGTGCAGGCGGGAAACGGTGGGATGCTGCAGCCGCACATCGTTTTCCGGATCACGGCCCAGCCGCGTGCTGGTTTTAGCCAGCGTGATGTCGCGCAGCAGCAGCGCCCGCCGGGCCGGTTCGCGGAACAGCAGCAGGCGGTTTTCACAAACCCCCAGTTGAATGGCATCGCCATCCTGCAGCACGCGCTCACGCGCCAGTTCGCCGTTGACGCGGGTGCCGGGGGTGGGATTGGGATCATTCAGTTTCCAGCCGCCGTTCGGCAGCGGCTGCAGTACGGTCTGCACGGGCAGCACGCTGGGGTGGGGAATTGGCAGTCCACCCGGTCCCGGCCGTGAGCCAATCTCAATCCGGCCGCCCGGCAGGGGAATGTCCTGCACCGCGTATTGGTCCAGAATCAATTGCAGCCAGGCGCGGCCCGGCGAAGGGCTCGTTGCCGGGGCGGCGCCCGGGCTGGAACTGGAGGAAGCCGAGGCGATCGGTTGCGGCCGGGAGGCGAATGTGGGCGCGGCGGCCTGGCGAAAGACCAGGCTATGCGCCGCATGCAAACCAAAGTGCAACTCGTCGCCATTTTTCAGTTCCCGCTGGCGCACCCGCTGCTGATTGACATAACTTCCGTTTACGGAAAGGTCTTCCAGCCAGACCCGGCCTTGAGCATCGAGGTAAATCCGGGCCTGTTGGCGGGAAATCTCCGGATCGTTCAGATAGATGGAGCTGGCGGGATCGCGGCCAATGGTCAGGCCGGTTGCGGTAATGGCGAAACGCTGACCCGCCGGAAGGCCGCCATTTCCCTCCAGCCAGAATGAGGGGGCGCCGGCTGAGCCCCGGGCGGGATCGCCGCAGTGCGGGCAAACGGAGGTTCCGTCAACACCTGGTGCGCCACAGCGCTGGCAGTGCATCGCCCATTGGCTCCTGGACTGGCGAGACGGGCTGCCGCTGCAGATGGCGGAGGGGCGGGATGATATTGCCTACGCCCGTTCCGGCTCACCGATGGTGGCGCCAATCCGGTCAGCCGACAAAGGATTGGGCAGTATTGTACTTCATAATCACCGTGCGATTCATTACTTTTCTATCTAAATCAGTCAGAAACTGTGTTTCTTACGGGGCGGGAAATCCGGCTGGTTCCTGCGGCGCCGGCCTCGCGGGCTGAGCTGGCATGAAGTTCCTGCAGGGGCAGCACGCGCGGGGCCAGGGTGCGGCGCGCCGCCAGGGCTTCCACCGCGGCCTGGGCGCCCGGCAAGGTGCTGATCACGGGAATGCGATGCATGACCGCGGCCCGGCGAATGGCTTGCTCATCGAAGAATGGCTCGCGTCCCAGGGGGGTATTGATGATCAGTTGAATCAAGCCGCCTTTGATGTGATCCACTACATTGGGCCGGCCTTCTTTCACTTTGAATACAAACTGCGCCGGCACTCCGGCCTGGCGCAGCGCCTGACTGGTGCCGCGGGTGGCCCAGATGCCAAAACCCAGGGCATGCAGCTTGCGGCCCAGCTCGACCGCCGCGGTTTTATCCCGGTCATGCACGCTGAGAAAAACCGCGCCCTGCGCCGGCAGGTTCTGGCCGGCCGCAAGCTGGGCTTTGAGAAAGGCTTCGCCAAAGCTCGCGCCGATGCCCATCACCTCGCCGGTGGACCGCATTTCCGGACCCAGCACCGGATCCACGCCGGGGAATTTGTTCCAGGGAAATACCGGGCTTTTTACGCAATAATGCGAGGTCAGCGGCAATTCGCCCGAGCGCATAATTTCGGGAGAAAAATAATCGCGCAGCCGCGGAGCGGGCGCCACGCCGGGCTGGCGCGCCGCCTGGCCGCTCATCAGCAAAGCCGCGATTTTGGCCAGCGGATATCCCGTGCTCTTGCTGACATAAGGGATGGTGCGGGATGCCCGGGGATTCACTTCCAGCACATATACCTGCCGCTCACCGGGGCGTTCGGGATGGGCGGCAATGGCATATTGCACATTCATCAGCCCCACCACTTTGAGCGCGCGGCACAAGCGGATGGTGTACTCCCGGATGGTCGCCAGAAATTGTGCGGAAAGACTGAAGGTGGGCAGAACGCAGGAGCTGTCGCCGGAATGTATGCCGGCTTCTTCAATGTGCTCCATAATGCCGCCGATGATCACATCCTCGCCGTCCGAGATCGCGTCCACGTCAATTTCCACCGCCGATTCCAGAAAGCGATCAATCAGCACCGGGCGTTCCTGGGAATATTCCGTGGCGGCCAGCATATAGCGTTCCAGTTCGGCGATATCGTAAACGATTGCCATGGCCCTTCCGCCCAACACATAGGAAGGCCGCACCAGCACGGGATAGCCTAAAGATCCGGCGATCTTTACCGCTTCGGCCACGCTGGTGGCTGAGCCATGGGCCGGCTGAGGAATATTCAATTCCTGCAGCAGGGTGCTGAAGCGCCGGCGGTCTTCCGCCAGATCCACCGATTCCGGTGAAGTTCCGATCACCTGGAATCCGGCGCGCATTAAGGGCAGCGCCAGATTGAGCGGAGTCTGGCCGCCAAACTGAACGATGACGCCGTCGGCACGCTCGCGCTCCAGCACCCGGCTGACATCCTCAAACGTGAGAGGTTCAAAGTAGAGCCGGTCGCTGGTGTCGTAATCGGTCGAAACGGTCTCCGGGTTGCAGTTGACCATGATCGTCTCAAAACCGCGTTCCCGCAGGGCATAGGCCGCATGACAGCAGCAGTAGTCGAATTCGATGCCTTGTCCGATGCGATTGGGACCGCTGCCCAGAATCGCAATGCGCGGGCGGTCGCCGGGGTTAGCTTCGTCCTCGGTTTCATAGCAGGAGTATAGATAAGGCGTAAATGATTCAAACTCGGCGGCGCAGGTGTCCACGCGTTTATAGACGGGCAGCAGACCGGCGGCTTGCCGCCATTGCCGCACGGTGGCTTCCGTCGTGCCCGTTAAAGCGGCCAGGCGGGCATCGCTGAGACCGGCGCGCTTGGAACGGCGCAGCAAATCCGGAGCGGGGCCGGCGGCGCCGGCGGATTCGACTTGCGCTTCCAGCCGTGCGATCTGGGCAATCTGTTGCAGAAACCAGGGATCAATGCCGGTCAGGTCCTGAATTTCCTCAATCGCCATGCCGCGGCGCAGCGCGGTGCGAATGTAGCTGAGCCGGTCGGGATGCGGCGTGCCCAGGCGCTGGGAAATCAGGTGTTCTTCGATCTCCAACTCGCCGCGGCGGCGGCCGGTTTCGAGCGAGCGCACCCCCTTGAGCATGGCTTCCTTAAAGTTGCGGCCGATAGCCATGACCTCGCCCACCGATTTCATCTGCGGCCCCAGGGTGGGGTCGGCGCCGGGAAATTTTTCAAATTGCCATTTAGGAATTTTGACCACCACATAATCCAGGGTGGGCTCAAAACAGGCCGGCGTTTTGCGGGTGATATCGTTGGTCAGCTCATCCAGCCGGTAGCCTACCGCCAGCCGGGCCGCGATCTTGGCGATGGGGAAGCCGGTGGCTTTGGAGGCCAGTGCGGAGGAGCGGGAAACCCGCGGGTTCATCTCGATCAGCACCATGCGGCCGGTGCGCGGATGTACGGCAAACTGGATATTGGAGCCGCCGGTATCCACGCCGATTTCCCGGATCACGGCAATGGCGGCATCGCGCATGCGCTGATATTCGCGGTCGGTGAGGGTCTGGGCCG
>JAKAZV010000163.1 GCA_021826505.1 Acidobacteriota bacterium
GCCGCTGCATGATACTCGCTCGCTGCTGGAAATCCTGGCAGCCCTGGTTCCGGCGCCGGCCGCAGCGGCCGCGGACACTCCCGCCGGCTCGTCTGAGCTCGACGCCGGGTTGCCGGCCATCCGCGCGCGCTGGCGGCGCTTGCGGCGCCGCTACGCGCCGCAACAAAAATTCGCGGCCTTCTGGCAGGCCGCACTCGCCCGGGGCGGTTTCTGGACGACTCCAACAGCCGTAACTTCCCCCGCACATTCCTTCGCAGCCGCTGCAGGCTCGCGCTCGACCCATCGGCCACCGCGGTCGCTGGCGCCGCCGGCCACCTCTTCGCCGGCCTGGGCGAAGCTGCCGTCCGCCACGCCGGCGCAGGGTGAATTTCCGTATTACCTGCACCTGTATGAATCCTCGCTGATGAGCGACGGCGCCGGCAGTTGGCTCACCTGGCTGCAGGAACTGCCCGACCCTACCAGTTCGGCCATGTGGTGCAATTGGATCGAGTTGCATCCCCAGCTCGCTGCCCGCCTGGGATTGCGGCAAGGCGACGGAGTCTGGGTAGAATCCGCGGCCGGAAAAATCGAGTTGCCGGTGTTTCTGTATCCCGGCCTGCGGCCCGATACCGCCGCCATTCCGACCGGCCAGGGTCATACCGCGGGCGAGGCCGTCACGAACCGCGGCGCCAATCCTTTTCGGCTGCTGTCCGGCCGCCGCGATCCGGAAACCGGCGCGCTTGCCTGGCAGGCCAACCCGGTTCGCCTCACTCCTTCCGGACGCCGGTTGCCGCTGCCGCTCTTCGGCCACAGCCTGCATGCCCGCGTTCACCCTCGCTGAGGTCATGATTTATGCTCAACCACGACTCCCCAACCACTGTCCGGCCGCGCTGGGCCATGATTATTGATTTGAATGCCTGTACCGGGTGCTCGGCCTGCGCAGTCGCCTGCCGCGCCGAAAACAACATCGCCATCACCGGGCCGGGAGAAGCCGCTTATAACGGCACCATACAGTGGATGCGCATCGAGCGTACCTGGAAAGGCCGCGGCCGCCATTTCCAGGTGGAAAACCGTCCCGTCAACTGCCAACAGTGCGATGATGCGCCCTGTGAGCCAGTCTGTCCGGTACAGGCCACCTATACCAATGCCGAAGGCGTCTGTGTGCAGGTTTATAACCGCTGTGTCGGCACCCGCTACTGCGGCCTCAATTGCCCCTATCAGGCACGCTTTTTTAATTGGTTCGATTACACCTGGCCGGCGCCGATGGAAGTACAGCTCAATCCCGATGTCAGCCTCCGTACCCGCGGCATCATGGAAAAATGCAGCTTCTGCATCCAGCGCATCAACGCCGCGGAACGCCAGGCCGAGCGCGAAAAGCGCCCGCTGCGGGTTGATGAAACTCAGCCTGCCTGCGCTCAGTCCTGCCCGGCGCAGGCACTGCTCTTCGGCGATATTGACCAGCCCGGCGGCCGTTTCAGCGCGAACTGGAGGGACACCGGGCTGGAAACGCTGCTGCCGGAGGTGGGTACCCAACCTAAGGTGCGTTATGCGCGCCGCGTGGCGCCGCCGCGCAGCGTGCTGGCCGCGGTTCCGAACAGCCCGGGCGCGGAGGTGGAAGCATGAGCGCCGCCATCTCCCATCCCGCGCCCGCGGTGGTTGACGAAAAGAACGCCGCAGCCGCGCTGCTGCGGCCCATGCGTTACACCAGCCTGGCTTATCGCCGCATGACGCTGTTGCTGCTCATGGTGATCGGCTGGGGCATGTTCTGCTTTATCTACCAGGCCATGGTCGGCCTGGGCGTGACGGGCCTGCGCCGGCCCGTCTTCTGGGGCTTTTTTGTCACTGATTTTGTCTTCTGGATCGGCATCAGCCACGCCGGCACGCTGATTTCCGCTATCCTGCGCCTCACCAACGCCACGTGGCGCTATCCCGTCACCCGCGCCGCCGAGGCGATTACCGTCTTCGCGCTGATGATCGGCGGCTTGTTTCCCATCATTCATCTCGGCCGCCCCTGGCTGTTTTATTGGCTGGCGCCCTATCCCAGCGAGCGTCTGATCTGGCCCAACTTCCGCTCGCCGCTGGAATGGGATTTCTTCGCCATCTCCACCTACCTCACCGCCAGCTCACTGTATCTGTTCCTGCCCCTGCTGCCCGACCTGGCGCTGGCGCGCGATCGCAGCCGCGGCTGGCGCCATCGCCTTTACCGCTTCCTGGCCATGAGCTGGCAGGGGACCCAGATCCAATGGCGCCGGCTTGAGCTGGCCATCCAGCTCATGGCCGCCGTGGTCATCGGCATCGCTGTCTCGGTGCACACCATCGTGAGCTGGGATTTCGCCATGTCCATCGTGCCCAGTTGGCACTCGACCATCTTCGGCCCCTATTTTGTCGCCGGCGCGATCTTCAGCGGCATCGCCGCGCTGATCGTGATCATGGCCATCCTGCGCCGCGTCTATCATCTTGAGGATTATCTCCAGCCCAAGCACTTTTCCAACCTCGGCAAGCTGCTGCTCACCATGACGCTGCTCTGGGGCTATTTTGTGACCGCCGAAATGATCACTACCTGGTACGGCAACCTGCCCGACGAGATGGGTACGTTCTGGAGCAAAGTCAGCGGTCACTATGCCGGGCTGTTCTGGGTGATGGTGCTGTGCAATTTCATTATCCCCTTTCCACTGCTGGCCATCCGGCGGCTGCGCACCATCCGTGGCACGGTCATCGCCTCGAGCACCATCCTGGTGGGCATGTGGCTGGAACGCTTCCTGATCGTCGTGCCCGGCGCGGCCAACCAGCGGCTCAGCTTCAATAATTGGTATGGCTATTACCCGCACTGGACCGAGATCAGCCTTTCGCTAGCCACGTTATGCGCGATGGCGCTGCTCTACATGCTCTTCACCAAGTTATTCCCGATCATCTCGATCTGGGAGCTGGGCGCAGCCAAACATAATGCACCGGTATCCGAATGAGGCATGAAGATGAAATCAGCCACGATTGAGGTCAGCCTGCGCCTGCCCTGCGAGGGCGAAGATGCCGTCAATCTGCCCGCCATGGTGCAGGAACTTCGCCGTCAGGGCATAGCCGAGCGCCGGATCCAGGTGCTGAGCCGCGAACCACTCGCCGCCTTTCCCGCTTCCCACAGTCACATGTCGAAACTGGGCATTGCCGGCGCCATTTTCGGGTTCTGTGGTGCCATAGCCGGCCTGGTGGTCATGACCCTCGACTATCGCGTGCATACCGGCGGCATGCCATTGATCGCGCCTTTTCCGCTGGGCGTGATCACCTATGAAATGACCCTGCTGGGTTCGATCCTGGCCATGCTGCTGACCTTGTTTATCAGCGCCCGTCTTGGTCCCGGACGGCGCTATGCCCCGCATCCCGAACTTGACTATGGCGAGGCGATCCTCAGCGTCACCTGCGCGGATCGCCAACAGGCGCAGACGGTCCGGGAACTGCTCGCCGGCCTTGATCCCGGCCCGGCCGAAGCAAAGAAATAACAACAGGAGAAAATGCCTTGGACTGGCCGAACCTCAAACAACGCTATCATCCCGGACGGCGCCTGTCCGGCTGCCTCACGCTCCTGCTGATCGGCGGATTGGCCGCGGGGCCGATAGCCGCGGCGAATCATAGGCCCGCGCCGCATCCGTCCGCCGCGCCAGCTGGACGCCGCAAGCCCGCTGCCGCGATCTCCCCGGCAGGGCTTTTGCCCGTTACGCCGCAGTCGTTGTATTTCACCGATTGCGCCCCCTGCCATGGCAATCGCGGCGAAGGCCGCATTGGCCCGCAAATCGCCGCCATGAACCTGAGCGCGCAGGTGTTCGATATGCGGGTGCGGAAGGGGGGGCTGGTCATGCCCGCTTTCTCTCCGGCGCGCATTTCCGACGCGCAACTGGCGGGCTTGCTGGCCTGGGTGAATGCACTGCCCCCGCCGCCCACCCC
>JAKAZV010000049.1 GCA_021826505.1 Acidobacteriota bacterium
CGCCGGCTGCGGCAGCCGCTGCGGGAATATCTCGCCGGCGGCAAGCCGTTTCTGGGCATTTGCGTGGGGCTGCAGGCCTTATATGAAGGCAGCGAGGAAGCGCCGGATGCGGCCGGGCTGGGGTGGTGGAAGGGAACGATCCGGAGATTTCCGGCCGGGCAGAAAGTGCCGCATGTGGGCTGGGCGCGGCTGGACTGCCGGCGTCCGTCGCGCCTGATGGCCGGGCTGGGACGCGGGCCGAGCCTGTATTTCACCCATTCCTACTTCGCGCCGGAAGACGAAAACACAACCTACGCCGGATATTATCCCGAGCCGTTTACCGCCGTGGCGGAGCGCGGCAACGCGGTGGCGACGCAGTTTCATCCGGAAAAGTCGGGCGCGGCGGGGCTGGCGCTCTTGACCAACTTTCTGCTGCTGGAGCGCGGCGCGCCGGTGGCCGTACCGGCCGAAGCCAAGCCGGCGCGGGCGCCGGCGCGGCGCATTATTCCCTGCCTGGACGTGCACCAGGGACGGGTGGTCAAGGGCGTGAACTTTCTGGGCCTGCGGGATTCGGGCGATCCGGCCGAGCTGGCGGCGGCGTATAACCGGGTGGGGGCGGACGAGCTGGTGCTGCTGGATATTTCCGCCTCCCACGAGGCGCGGCCCATATTGCTCGAGACGGTGCGCCAGACGGCGCGCGAGCTGTTCATCCCCTTCACCGTGGGCGGCGGCGTGCGTCAGCCGGAAGACGCGGGAGAAATACTCGCCGCCGGCGCGGATAAAGTCAGCGTCAACACCGCCGCGGTGGAAAACCCCGGCCTGCTGACCCAACTGGCGCGGACGCACGGTTCGCAGGCGGTGATCGCGGCGATTGACGCGCGGGAAAACCCCAAAGGCTGGGAGGTGCTGACGCACGGCGGACGCCAGGCCACCGGCCGCGACGCGGTCGAGTGGGCGCGGGAAGCCGAAGCGCGCGGCGCGGGTGAAATTCTATTGACCAGCATGGATCGCGACGGCACCCGGAGCGGGTTTGACTGCCGGCTGACGCGGGCCGTCAGCCGGGCGGTGCGGATTCCGGTGATCGCCTCGGGCGGCGGCGGCACGGTGGAAGACTTTGTGGAAGTGTTTCGCGAGGGCGAGGCCGATGCGGCGCTGGCAGCCTCGATTTTTCACTTTGGCGAGATCAGCGTGGCGGAGCTGAAAAAACAACTACAAGGCCAAGGCATTCATGTGAGGGGTTAAGAATAGAAGAAAAGTAAGGATTAAAGACTTATAGAAAGCGCATGCGAGCCGCGAGGCACGGCATCTCCAATACGGGCGGCAGCGTGGCCGGAGGCGGTTAATTCCTCCAGAACCGGCCCGGCTTCATGGGCCGGCAGCGCAATCAGCAGGCCGCCCGAGGTCTGGGGATCGTAGAGCAGCGCTTCGAGCGCGGGCGAAAGTTCCGCTTCCAAACGCACCGCGCAGGCGGCGAATTCCCGGTTGTTGCGCAGTCCCTGGGGCTGAAACTCGAGGGCGTAATCGAGCGCGCCGGGCAAAAGCGGCAGCGCAGAAGCCGAGAAGCGGAGTGAGACATTCGAGGCCAGAGCCATTTCCCGAGCGTGGCCAGCCAGGCCGAAGCCGGTGATATCGGTGAGGGCTCTGGGATGATGGCGGAGGGCGATTTCACAGGCCTGGCGGTTGAGGCGGCGCATGGAGTCGAGCGCGGTTTGCGCGGATTCGGGCGAGGCGGCGCCGCGCTTGACGGCGGTGGAGATGACCCCCGTGCCGAGCGGCTTGGTCAGGATCAGAGCGTCGCCGGGCCGGGCGCCGGAGTTGCGCAGAATGCTGCCGGGATGGACCGTGCCGGTAATGGCAAAGCCGAATTTCAGTTCCTCATCGCGGACGCTGTGACCGCCGGCCAGGGTGCAGCCGGCTTCGGTCAGCTTATCGAGACCACCGGCAAGGATGGAGGCGAGCAGCCCGGGCGGCTCCGAGTCGGGAAAGCCCACGATCGAGAGCGCGGTCAGGGGCCGCGCGCCCATGGCGTAGATGTCGCTCAGGGCATTGGCGGCGGCGATCTGGCCGAAGGCGAAGGGATCGTCCACGACAGGTGAAAAAAAGTCCACCGTCTGCACCAGCGCCAGCTCGGGGCTGAGCAGATACACTCCGGCGTCGTCGGCGGTATCGAAGCCGACCAGCAGATTGGGATCGCCGGCGCGCGGCAGCCCGGCCAGCACCTGGTCCAACACCGTTGGACTCAGCTTACCGGCTCAACCCGCGGCCCGGGCCATCGAGGTCAGGCGGCGCTGGGTTTGACGTTCATTCATGAGGACAGAATACAAGAAACCGGTTTATACGAAGGGATAAGCGGCGCAGTGCTGCGTTTGGCTCGCTCAAGACAAAACCCATGGTTTTGTCATAGGCTCCGCATTCCTCATGTACAGTGCGGCATTATGCGAGACGGCGATTCAATGGCGGGGAGAGTTTTCCAGAGCGGATGCGACGGGAACATGAAACTCGCTGTGCTTGCGGCTGTAGAACCAGTAAATTCCCAAGCCCAGAATCAGCCAGACGATAAAGCGCAGCCAGGTCACTACCAGCAACCCCATCATCAACAGCAGGCACATGATGACGGAAATGATCGGGAACCAGGGCGAAAACGGGACCCGGAACCCGCGCGGGCGGTCGGGCTGGGTGCGGCGCAGCACGATGACTCCGATCGAGACCAGGATGAAGGCAAAAAGGGTGCCGATGTTGGAAAGATCGGCGGCGGTGCCGATATCAATAATGCCGGCCGGGAGGGCCACGGCAAAACAGGCGATCCAGGAAGACCAGTGCGGGGTTTTGTATTTCTTATGAACGGCGGAAAAAATCGGCGGCAAAAGACCATCGCGCGACATGGCGAACCAGATGCGGGTCTGGCCGTATTGAAAGACCAGCAGCGAGGAAATCATGCCCATTAACGCGCCGGTGACCACCATGACATAGACAAAGTGACTGGCGTGGAGCACGCGCAGGGCATAGGCCACGGGCGCGTCGGCGGCCTGGCCCGAGGCGAATGCTGTGTACTTCATCATGCCCAGCAGCACAATGGCCACGCTGACATAGAGAATGGTGCAGACGATGAGCGAGGCGATGATGCCGATGGGCATGTCGCGCTGGGGATTGCGCGACTCCTCGGCGGCGGTGGAGACGGAATCGAAGCCGATGTAGGTGAAAAACACAATCGCCCCGCCGGTGAGAATGCCGGGAAAGCCGTTGGGCGCGAAGGGATGCCAGTTGGAGGGATGGATGAGCAGCGAGCCGGCGGCGATGAAGACCAGAATGGCGCCGATCTTGATGGCCACCATGATGTTGTTGGTTTCGGCCGATTCGCGAATGCCGCGCACCAGCAACACCGTAAGCACGACGACGATCAGAAAACCGGGCAGGTTGAAATACGCTCCGCTCCAATGGCCGCCGGAGATGACCGGCTCGGCCCAGCGATCGGGGATGGCCCAGCCGAAAAGACGCAGGAAGTCGTTGAAATAGCCGGAAAAGCCGACCGCGACGGCGACGTTGCTGACGGCGTATTCGAGGATCAGATCCCAGCCGATGATCCAGGCAAAAATTTCGCCCAGCGTGGCATAGGAATAGGTATAGGCGCTGCCGGCAATGGGAATCATCGAGGCCAGCTCGGCATAGCAGAGGCCGGCGAAACTGCAAGCCACGGCGACCAGGATGAATGAGACGGCGATGGCGGGGCCGGCGGCGGGACGGCCGCCGAGAGCGGCGGCGGAGATGTGGCCGTGGCGGAGCAGGCTGAAGACCAGATCCATCATCTGGGCGTTGAGGATGGAGTGGCCCACGAACTGCTGGCCGGCGGCGGCGGTGCCGGTGAGCACGAAGATGCCGGAGCCGATGATGGCGCCGATGCCCAGAGCGGTGAGCGACCAGGGGCCGAGGGTCTTGCGCAGGCGATGTTCGGGCTGCTCGGATTCCGAAATCAGCTTGTCTATGGATTTGGTTTGCAGCAGTTGGGAGGACATATCAGGACGAAAGCCGCTTCAGAATAGCAGAAAGCGGCGCAGCCGCTTGTACTTTCAGGCGTGACAATGCGCGAAACAGATCACGCTCCGGGATAAGCATCGCATAGCGGCGTTCTCAGTCGCTCAGACATCCTCACATACCACCGCGTATGCTCCGGTGTTTTCGCTCCTTCGGCCTAGCTCTGCTCGCTTCTCCCGGAGCGCTCAGCATCCTTCGGCGGCGGAGAGATGGGACCTAACAGGCAGCCCCGGGCTTAAGCCGCTACACGGGACTGGGGCCGCGCCGCTGGCGGACGATTTCGAACAGAGCAATGCCAGCGGCGACGGAGGCATTCAAGGAAGCCAGGCCAGCGCCGGGATGGGGCTGGTGCATGGGAATGGAGACGAGCTGATCGCAGCGCTGGCGCACCAGGGCATGCAGGCCATTGCCTTCGCCGCCAATGACCAGAACGACGGGGCCGCGCCAGTCGGTCTGCCAGAGCGTCCGCGGGGCGGATTCCGCCAGGCCGTAGATCCAGTAGCCGGCGGCTTTCAACTGCTCCAGGGCATGGACCAGGTTGCCCACCCGCGCCACCGGCAGATAGGCCAGCGCGCCGGCCGCGGCGCGCTGCACGGCGGCGGTCAGCCCGGCGGCGCGGCGGGCGGGCAGAATCAGGCCATCGGCGCCGGCGGCGGCGGCGGAGCGGGCGATGGCGCCGAGATTGTGCGGATCTTCAATGCCGTCGAGCGCCACCAGGCAGCGGGCGCCGGAGGCGGCGCGTTCCAGCAGAGTTTCCAGCGCCAGCGTGGGCCGCACTTCAGCCCTGGCCAGTACGCCCTGATGCGGCGCGCCATGGGCGCGGGCCAGGGCCTCGAAGGCGGCGCGCGGCTCAAGGCGAACCGGCACGCCGCGGGAGCGCGCTAATGCCTGGAGGGCGGACAGGCGCGATGGAGGCGCAGGCGCTGCCCCGCGCTCGCGCACGAACATGACGTATTGCAGCGGACGCTGGGCGCGCAACGCCTCCTCGACGGCGTGGGGGCCGAAGAGCCATTCCGTGGAATCGGCTGGAGCGTCACCGGAAGCGGGATGAGGGCCCGCGCGGCGGGAATCAGGCCGGGGTGGACGCGCGCCGGGACGCGCCTGCGCGGGACGAGACTGATCGGAAGAACGGGGAAAACGGCGAAGGTGATCACGAGGCATGGAGTTCTAGATCCTGCGGCATATCAGCCATGGACATCCACGGCGACACAAAGGCCGGTGGGCTGGGATTGCAGTTCGAGCGTGCCGCCGAGAATCTGGGCGCGCTCGCGCATGCCGGCCAGACCCAGACCCTTGCCCGGACCGGCGCCGGGCGCCAGGCCGCGGCCATTATCACGGATGCGCACTCCGTAGCTCCGGCCCTGGCCGCGCAATTCTATGACGACGCACGAGGCCTGGGCATGGCGGGCGGCGTTGGTCAGCGCTTCCTGCACGATGCGGTAAAGATGGATGGCGGCGTCATCGGGGACAAACGGCAGCGTGCCCTCGACGCGGGTTTCGATGCCGGTCCTGCGATGGAATTCATCGGCCAGGCTGGTCAGGGCCTTCAGCAAGCCGAAGTCATCGAGCGCGGGCGGACGCAAGAGCTGGGCGAGGCCGCGGATTTTATGCTGCGCCTCCTGCCCCAGCTTGCGGGCCTGCTGCAGATCGGCATCGGGCGCGGATTCCGCCGCGGCGGCCATCGGAGCGAGCTGTTTTTGCGCGCGGGCCAGAACCAAGCCCTGCGCGGTGAGGAGCTGGCCGAGCTCGTCATGCAGGTCGCGGGCGACGCGCTGCAGGGTAGCTTCCTGCACGGTCAACAGTTTGCGGTTCGCATCGGCAAGGGCATGCGAGCGCTCGTCCAGAGCCTGGGCCAGGCCGCGGACCTGCGCGAACGAGGCCCGGTTGGCGCGCACGACCCAGACCGCGATGGCCGCGGCCAGGGCCAGCAGGATGGCCTCAAGCAGCAGGAGATTCCGGCTGACGCCGCCGTAGATGGCCTGCATGGCGGCTTCGGTGCGGGCTTCGGTGCGGGCGTTGCGGTCCATCCAGCGGGCGATGAGGTTGTGGATGTAGGAACCCTGGGGCGCCAGTTCGCGTTTAACCAGATCGGCGGCCTGGCGGGCGAAACCCTGGCTGGAAAGATGAAAGGCCTGATGGCTGATATTCCAGAACTGGGCCAGGGCGCGGAGCAGTTGCGCGCGCTCGTCGGCGCCGCGCGCGGCGGGCGCGGAGGCCGCCTCGCGGCGCAGGGCATGGGCCATGTCACGGCGCAGACGCGAAATGTTGGCCCGCCAGACGGGCAGGGGCACGCGCGGCTGGCTGCTGACCATGTCGCTGACCGCCAGGGTCAGCTCGTAGGCATCTTCCTGAATGCGCAAGAGTTGCAGGGTGTCGCGGCGGCTGCGCTCGAGTTCATGGCTTTGAAACTGGCGCAACTGGCGCATCTGGCCCAGGGTGTAGATGCCGTAAGCCAGAAACAGCGCCAATACCAGCCCCAGGCCGGCCAGCAGGCGCAGATGCGGCGAGGCCGGAAGCAATGCGGCCGGCGGCGGCGAAGCCGCCGGCGCCTGGGTTGGAGCCGATACCGTGGCCATGCTGAAGGACCACGCTCAGGGATAAGCATTGCATAGCGGCGTTAGAACCCGCTCGGCTCTGCTCGCTTCTCCCTGAGCGCTCCGCATCGTTCGAAGGCGGAGGGCCGGGACCTGTAACAGGCACCCCCGGCCTTCCCACTCGATACGGCTTAAATATTCTTGATGGTGGACTCGTGAGCCGCCGCTCATGGTTGATTATAAGCGGCGCGGCCGCATTTGCGGCGGCCCGCGGGCCTGCTTGATTTTTTATCCGCGCAGGCGCATGTTGGAGGTGAATCCAGAGTTGGGTGCGGCTGCAATCACGCCTTCATTCATTTTTTTGCAGCAAATAAGGAGCAGCCCATGAAAAACCCTGGATTACGCGGGAAATCAGCCGCCATCATGATTGTTGTGCTTCTGGCGGGCGCGGTTGCGGCGGGAGCGCAGACCTGCACACGCATCTGCTGCGTGCATCATTTCAAGATTATTCACGGCTTTCTGGCCCAGGCGGTGGCGGCGCAGCAACGGGCCAGGACCCAGACGGCGGCGGAATTCGGCGCAACCTATAACCGCCAGACGGCGGTCACATTTATGAACCTGACCGCCGAAGAGCTGCAAAAAGCCGGGGCGCACTTCGCCCAGGAGCACGATGCGGCGAATCAAGCCGCCGTGCTGGCCATGGCGCGGGAGCTGACCCAGGCCGCCAATCAGATGCAGAGCGCCAAGAGCGATGGCGCGGCGCTGGCAATATTGCTGCATACGAATTTGGCGTTGCGGATCCCTGCCGCGGTGGCGCCGACGCCGGCCAAACCGATCACGGCCGGCAAGGCCGGCTGAACACCTGTTTAAAGGCATACTATCGTTATGAATGAAATTATTTTTGAAGTCATGCAGGAAGCCGACGGCGGCTTTACCGCGGAATGCCTGACCGAACCCATCTTCACGCAAGCGGATGATTGGGAGAGCTTGCGAAATCACGTTAAAGAAGCCACAGAGGCATTTTATTTCGATCAACCAGCTCATCCTGCCCGAATTCGGCTGCGCATGGTCAAAGACGAAGTTCTGGCATAAGCTGATCGCCCCCCTGGGCCACTCCTTTAAAATAAAAATAGATTTTAAAAACCCTCACAAAAAGGACGTTTCAAGCATATAGGCAGAGGGCCGCCGCGCCCCTATCGCGCAATCGCTTAATCACCATCATTCATCGTGACAATATGAAAATTCCACGAAACCAAAGTGGCCGAGAATTTGCCGATCTTCTCTGTCATAAATGGGGCTATACAATCGTGCATCAAAAAGGCAGCCCCTCAACGCATCGCGATTCCAGACCATAAGAATTTAAGAATAGGAACATTAAACGCAATTTTAAGAGCCATCGCCCGGCATAAAAAAATTGGAAAATCAGACATCCTCAAATCACTTCTTTAAATTTGGCCTGCATTCATCATGCTTCCGCCCGCGTTTATAATTTGAAGCGCAGCGACCGCGAGCGCACAGGCTGCAGACCAATTTGGCGTTGAAATAACCACCGCGGTGGCGCCGTTAAGCCAGCAGCGCCCGGGACAACCGGCAAAACCAAATAAAATACGGATATTCATCCCCAACAGCAAAACATTCCCGGCTAGGCGGAACGGGGCGCGGCACTGTGGTTTGCCACCACTCTGATGACTTTTCCGTTCCCGCCGAACTCCATCAATTCTGCCGTTTTGCCGCCGCTGTGATTCTTATAACAAACCACAATGCTCGATATGCCCCACAGCACATCGAGGAGTTCGAAATGTAAATCGGGAAATAACTCCAGTCCACGCTTGAAATAATTGCGCAATGCGGCGCTGCCGACGACCGTTCCCGAAGGGTTATCCAGAATTCTGCCCGCAACGGGTGAGATCAGGATGACATCGGCATCATAGTGCGCCATGATGGCGTCCAGGTCATGTGAATTCCACGCATTCACCCATTCACGCGCAAATTTTTCTGGTTCAGCCCGCATATTCATCCTCATGCGAGGCGATCAGCTTCGCCCCGGTTTTATCCAGTCTCAATATTAAAACGGAAGAGCGGATGCTGACCGCCCCAGTTCGCATCGCGAGGCAGGGGCCCCGACCCGGCGCAGCGTTTATAATTTGAAGAGCACCGACCGCGATCGCACGCCCGGGAGCGCACACGCTTGGCCTCTGCCTATAAAGACACCCTGAACCTGCCCCGCACCGAATTTCCCATGAAGGCCAAGCTGGCCGAACTGGAGCCGCGGCAACTGGAACGCTGGGAGCGGGAAAAAATCTACGACCGGCTGCGGCAGATGGCGCGGGAGGAAGACCGGCCGGTATTCGTGCTGCACGACGGCCCGCCTTATGCCAACGGCGCCATTCACCTGGGCACCGCGCTGAACAAGATTCTCAAGGACTTTGTGGTGCGCACGCGCACCATGGCGGGCTATGACGCCCCCTATGTGCCGGGCTGGGACTGCCACGGACTGCCGATCGAAATCAAAGTGGACCAGGAGTTAGGGGCGAAAAAGGCCAACCTGGAGCCGCTCGCCATCCGCCAGGCCTGCCGCGATTATGCCGCCAAGTTCGTGGAGCTGCACCGGCGGGAATTCAAGCGGCTGGGCATTTTCGGGCGCTGGGAAGAACCGTACCTGACCATGGCGCCCGCGTACGAGGCCGCGATCGCGGAGCAGATCCTGGCATTTATCCGCAGCGGCGCGGCGTACCGCGGGCTGCGGCCGGTCTATTGGTGCCTGCATGACCAGACCGCGCTGGCGGAAGCCGAGGTCGAGTACAAGGATCACGAAAGCCCGACGGTTTATGTGAAATACGGCTTTGACCTGGAAGCCAGCGCGCGCCAGAACCCGGCGCTGGCCGGGCTGGCGCGGGAGCTGGGTCAATATGAATCGCTGCGGGCGCTGATCTGGACAACCACCCCCTGGACGCTGCCGGCCAGTCTGGCGCTGGCCGTGCATCCCGAACTGGAATACGTGATATTTGCCGCACCGGATGGGCACTATCTCGCCGCGGCGGCGTTGGCGGAGACGGCAGCCGCGGCGTGCGGCATCGCCATGGGACCGGTGCGCGGACGCTACAGCGGCCGGCAACTGGAAGGTTTGCTGTTCCGCCATCCGTGGATCGTGAACTCAGAAAACCCGCGCGGGGCCGGGCAGCAAACGCCGGGGCAGCCGCGGCTGGCGCCGGTGGTGCTGGCCGATTACGTCACCACCGACCAGGGCACCGGCATTGTGCACACCGCGCCCGGACACGGCATGGAGGATTTTCTGACCGGACAGAAATACCAATTGCCGGTTTATTGCCCGGTGGATGCGGCGGGCGTGCTGCGGGGGCCGGAAACGGAGCCGTTCAGCGGGCTGCAGGTATTTGCCGCCAACCCGCGGATCGTAGAACATCTGCGCCAGACGGGGGCGCTGGCGGGATTTGCCCCGCTCAGCCATTCCTATCCGCATTGCTGGCGCTGCCATCAACCCGTGATCTACCGCGCCACGGAACAGTGGTTCATCGGCATGGACCGCAACGGGCTGCGGGCAGCGGCGCTCGAGGCGATTGAGAAAAAAATCGAATGGATCCCGGCGTGGGGGCGCGAGCGCATCCGCAACATGGTGGCGGGGCGGCCGGACTGGTGTATTTCCCGGCAGCGGGTCTGGGGCGTGCCCATACCGGTGCTTTCATGCCAGCGGTGCGGCGGAGTGCTGCGCGATGAGAAAGTGGATCAACATATCGTGGCCATTTTCCGCCAGGAGGGTTCCGACAGCTGGTTCCGGCACGCGGCCGGGCATTTTGCCCTGGGACATGCCAGCTGCCGCTGCGGCGGGGAATGGCGCAAAGAAAGCGACATTGTGGATGTGTGGTTCGAATCAGGCTCGAGTCAGGCGGCGGTGCTGGGGCGCGAGGCGCGGCTGCCGTTTCCGGCCGATCTTTACCTTGAAGGCGCAGACCAATACCGGGGGTGGTTCCAGTCGTCGCTGCTGGTGGCGCTGGGAACGCGCGGCGAAGCTCCCTACCGGGCCGTTTTGACGCATGGCTGGGTGCTGGACGAGGCGCGCGAGAAGATGTCGAAGTCGCGCGGCAACGTGGTGGAACCGCAGGCGGTGGTGAGCCAGTATGGCGCCGAAGTGCTGCGGCTGTGGGTGGCGGCGGCGGATTACCAGGAAGACGTGAAGATCGCGAGCGAGATGCTGCCGCGGCTGGCCGAGGCATACCGCAAAATCCGCAACACGTTCCGCTATCTGCTGGGCAACCTTTATGACTTCGATCCGGCGCGCGACGCGGTGGCCGAGGAGGCGCTGTGGGAGCTGGACGCCTATATGCTGGAGCGCGCGGCCGACCTCAGCCAGAGCTGCCAGGAAGACTACCGCGGCTACGCTTTTCACCGCGCCTATCACCGGCTGTATGAGTTCTGCGCGGTGGAGCTGAGCGCGTTTTACCTGGACGTGCTCAAAGACCGGCTGTACACGTTTGCGCCCGCCGCGGCGGGCCGGCGCAGCGCGCAGACGGCGCTGTGGCGGCTGGCGGAAATGCTGGCGCGGCTGCTGGCGCCAATTTTGCCCTTTACCAGCGACGAAGTCTGGAGCTATCTGCCGCCGGTGGGGCTGGATCTGCAGGGCCGCGGAGCAAGCGTGCACCTGGAGCGGTTTGCCGCAAGCCGCAACGATGCGGGCGGGGACGTGCGGGAACGGGCGGCGCGGGAAGCGCGCTGGCAGCGCTTGCTGGAGCTGCGCGGGATGGCGCTGGGCGCGCTGGAACAGGCGCGGCAGGAAAAACGCATCGGCGCCGGGCTGGAAGCGCGCGTGCGCGCGCATGCCGCCGGCGGCGACCGGGAGCTGCTCGAAAGCCATGCCGAACAGCTGCCGGCCCTGTGGATTGTTTCGCAGGTGGAAATTGTGGCCGGGGAGGGGGAAACGCGGATGGAAGCCGGGCCCGCGGCGGGGCAGAAGTGCGAGCGCTGCTGGAACTACTCCGTGCGGGTGGGCGAAAGCCGCGAGCACCCCGCGCTGTGCGAGCGCTGCGTGGCGGCGCTGGCGGAGATGATGGATCACGCTCAGCGATAAGCATCGCAGAGCGGCGTTGGAACCCGCACAGGTAATCCGACCTCCTCACTTGATGCGGCTTTTATACAATTTAAAGGTAGCCCTCATCGGCTGCCACTAGCGGAACTTGAATTCATGAATCAGCACTCTCCCAACCAGGCGTTTGAGCCGCACTCCGAGGCTGTGCCGATGACACCGGAAATTCCGGCAAACCCGGTCCGGCGACGAGGAGCGCTGCGAACCCGGCAATACCTGCTGTCGCTGGGAGTATTTACGCTCGACCAACTGACCAAGGGCTGGATCGAACGGCAGCCGGCGGGCACCTATATCCGGGTCATTCCGCATTTTTTCCAGATCGTGCAGGTGTATAACCGGGGCGCGGCGTTCGGCATTTTTCAGAATTCCAGCTCGCGGCTGACGCTCGACGGGCTGATCTTCGTCTCGATCATGGCGCTGGCGGTGATCTTCAGCCTGCTGTGGAAGTCGCCGCTTTCACGGCGGGCGGGGTGGGCGCTGGCGCTGATTCTGGGCGGGGCGGCGGGCAACTTGTTTGACCGGCTGCTGCGCGGCCGGGTGACGGATTTTTTATTGTTCTATATCGGCCGGCATCAGTGGCCGGCCTTTAACTGCGCCGACAGCGCCATCGTCATCGGAGCGGGACTGCTGATCTGGGATATATTGATTGAGAAATAAGCCCCGGAGCACGCCCCCAGCAGGCATGACCCCAACCAAGCTTAAGAATAATGCCGGCCTGACCGTGAAATATGCCAAAGAAGGCATTGATATATTCATTATTGCCTCAGGAGCTGTATTTTGGATGTGCTTTTACGGGCTGGCGGCGCCCGCGCCCGCGGGAACGGACATTTACATATTTAAGGCAGCCGGCATGAACTGGGCCTTAGGCCGCGGCTTCACCGCGCTGGCGATTCCTGGAATGCAGCGCTGGGGACTGCAAAGCCATGCCTATGGCTCTTATGTTCCAGGCTATGTGATGCTGTATGGAATATTCGCAAAGATATTTGGCGCGAGCCAAAAAGCCAGCACTTATTACGATTTAATCATTGCCATCGCGTCAATCTTTGTATTTTATGGGATCCTCAGGCGCTGGCTGCCCTCAGGCTGGCGCTGGCGGGTAGCAGCGCTTTTGGCCCTGATCATGCCCGACGGGTATATCTACGGGGGTGACCGGCCGGAAACCCTGGCATTCCTGGGATTCATGCTGGCGGTGATTTGCGCGGACGGGGGCTCCCGGGGGCTGGCCGCGGCGCTGGCGGGACTGGTGGCCTGCATCTCGCCCTTTGCCGGCATCCTGACAGGCGCCGGCATCTGGCTGGTCTATATGTTTAATTTGGATGAATATAATAACAATCCAATAACTGTTATCAAAGATACGCTGCGGATGGCGGGAATCTTTTTCATGCCGCTGGCGGTTCTGATGCTGGCCTATGTATGGCCGACACCGGGGGTCATGGATGAATTTTTCGCGCATGCGGATGGCAGGGCAACCGGGATTGGAGTATTACTGCATCAGCCTTTTTGGCATGAAATCTATTTAATGATATTTTCGTCCGGCAGCTCGTCCATGATGATGTTTGCAGTATATATACTGACAACCTTGACCATTATCATCATGAATTTGATGCTATGGCGGAGCGGGGATAAGAAAATAAAATACTGGCTGCTGACGGTGAGCGGATGGCTGCTGGCGCCTTTCATACTCTTTCCCCACTCGATGTCATATCTCGCATGGGACCGCGGAGCGGCCATGGCGCTCAACCTGCTGATCATCAAAAAATATTCGCAGGCGCCGCCATTGCGGCGTGTCCTGACCGCGGGACTGA
Source organism: Acidobacteriota bacterium (assembly GCA_021826505.1). Taxonomy (GTDB): domain Bacteria; phylum Acidobacteriota; class Terriglobia; order Terriglobales; family SCQP01; genus JAKAZV01. The sequence goes on from JAKAZV010000049.1 coordinate 13,443, forward strand.
TGCTGACATGCCTGCTGCTGGCGCCCTGGGTGGCGCAACCCGCAATCATTAGCTGGATCACACGGCATCAATATGCGGCGGCCGAGGCGAATGCCAAAAAGTTCATGCGGTATGAGGCTAAAAAACATCCGGGGATGCCGGTGGCGGTTCCCGCGAATGCCATGTTTTTATATGGGCGTTACGGCGCCACCGTAAATCCGGAATATTTCAAGCCGGTGTATGGCCTGCGGCTGCCGGCGGATTCATTCGCGGGCGAGGCGGTATGCACGTTCTTTGATCAGCCGGGGCAAAAACCCCCGCCTTTGCCGGGCCATCCGCGCTTGCTTTTATATTCTCGACCGCCGGGTTACGCGCGATTGCGCCTGTTGGGGCGGGCGATTGTTCATGGATCTTACCAGTGGCAATGCGCGAATTATAACGCCATCAAGGGCAAAGATCATCAGCATAAAACGGCGGCGCCGCTTTGATCTTAAACGCAGAGCATGGCGCAAAAATCCGGCCGCGGCCAAGGCGGTGAACTAAGCTGTTATCTTCCAGTGCGACGCTGGGGTGAATGCCGGGAAGGTTCGGCGTCCATGTTTTTATCCAAGTTCGCATTCATGCGGGCGAGGATGGTTTGCACGCGCTGCTCATCGAGCGGCACAAAGGCGCCGCTGGGCGCATCGTAGTCGCGCAACTCGGTATTGACAAGATCGAACCACCAGCCATGCAGGCGCAGGCGGCCGGCATTGAGCCTGTCGCGGGCTTCCGGATAAGCGCGGATTTGCTCGAGCTGGGCCAGCACGTTGAGCTGCGAAAGCTGATCGGCGCCGGTCCAGTCTCCGGGCAGGCGCACGCCGGCGCGGAAGCGCTCGAGCGCGGGCGCGGCATGGCGCAGCCAGGCGGAAACGCGAGACAAATCGGAAGCGGGCGCGAGCAGGGCCTGCATGGCGCCGCAGGAGGAATGGCCGCAGACAATGATGTCGGAGACCTCCAACCGGCGCAGCGCGAACTCGAGGCCGGCGGATTCGCTGGCGCCGGGCGGCTCCGTGGGCGCGGGCACCAGATTGCCGACGTTGCGGACGACGAAAATATCGCCGGGCTGGGTCGAGGCAAAGACATTGGGCGCGACGCGGCTGTCGGAACAGGCGATCAAGAGCGCATCGGGCTGCTGTCCGTGAGCCAGACGGGCGAAAGTTTCCCGGTACGCCGAGCGGCGGAGCCGGCGAAATTCGGAGACACCCTCAAGGAGTTTGCGCACAGTTCAGTTTACCGTGAGGCCTGCGGCGCAGCCGCTTTTAATTTCAGGCGAAAGCATACACAAATCAACCTGGCGGGTCTCGCTTTTTTGCTTCGCTATTTCTGCATTCGACCCCGGCTACCCCGTGATGCGGCCGTGAACACTGGTAGAATCCATACCCGGAGTGAAAATGCCACACCTGAAAAAATTTATTTCCCGAGCCCTTCTGGCGGGAGTCCTGATCTATCCGGGATTGGCGCTGGGACAAGCCGCGGAAGCGGGCACGGCGGCGAGCCAGACCCTGCAACCCGTCTCCACGCCCACCCTAAGCGGGGCGCGCAACTGGAATGTGCTGGCGTTCGGGGCGGTGGGCGACGGGCAGACGCTCGATACCCAGGCCATGGACCGGGCCATCCGCGCCTGCTCGCGGGCCGGCGGCTGCGTGCTGAAGATACCGGCGGGCCGGTATGTGATTGGCACCGTGACAGTGCTCAGCCACGTGACGCTGGATCTGGAGCCGGGCGCGGTGCTCGAAGGCAGCCTGAACCTCAACGATTACGGCGGCATCGCGGCCTATGGATTCAACCGGGATTATCCCGTGGATTCCACCGGCGAGGGCTTTCGCATGGGCATGCTGGTGGCCCGCAACGCGCGCGATATCGCCATTATGGGCGAGGGCACGATTGACGGCCGGGGACGGCAATTTTTCAATTTCCAAAAACCGCATATGACGGGCGGGTTTGATACCCGCGAGACCCGCCAGGGCCTGGCGTATATGAACGCCATGCGCAACACACAGTATGGTCCGGTGCAGCCGCATGGCGGCGACGGACGGCCGGGAACGATGATCGTTTTTTCCCATTGCCGCAACGTGCGGGTCAGCGGCGTGACGCTGCGGGACGCCCCCAACTGGACCCTGCATTTCGCCTATTGCCGCGGGGCGCGGATCACCGGCGTCACCATCCGCAACTCGCTTCGCATTCCCAACGATGACGGCATTGACTGCATGCACTCACGAGGCGTGGAAATCGCCGGCTGCGCCATCCGGGCCGGAGACGATGACGTGGCGCTGGTGGCCAGCCGGAACGTGATCGTGCACGACTGCAACCTGGTTTCGCGCTCGGCGGCGGTGCGGATTGACGCGGTGCGGCAGGGAATTTTCAGCCATCTGCTGATCCGGTCGAACCGCGGTATCGGCATTTTTCATGTGCCGGGCGACAAAACCCGGGATCTCATGTTCAGCCATTTGATCGTGCGCACCCGGCTCACGCCGGGGGATTGGTGGGGCAAGGCGGAGCCGGTATTCATCGGCGTAACGCCGGGACAGCAAGGCCCGGACCCGGGCTATATCCGCAACCTATGGTTTGACCACCTCCAGATCCGGGCGCAGGCCGGAATTGTAATCGCGGGCGCGGCCGACTGCCCGATCACCGGGATTGAAATGCGGGATGTGCGGCTGCACATGACGACGCCGCCGGCGGTGATCGCGGCCGCGGTGGGCGGCAACCTGGACTTGCGCGGCGCGGTGGCGCCATATTCGGGGCGGATATTGTTCCGGCATGACATTCCCGCGCTTTATGCCCGCTACGTGCGCCATCTGCGGCTGGAGAATTTTCACGTGCTTTGGAGCCACAACATGCCGGGCTATAACCGCGCGGCAATCGAATGCAGGCATTTCACGGACTTGCGGCTGGCCGGATTCCGCGGCCGGCAGGCGCACCGGCAAGGACGGTCCGCGGTGATTCAACTGAGGGACGGACGCGGGGTCACGATCCGAAGATCCACGGCGGCGCCGGGCGCGGCGGCATTTGTGGAGCTCAATGACATTCGCGGCGAAGGACTGTTTGTGGAGAATAATATGCGGCACGCGACCGAGGTCTTTACCGGCGCCAAGGCGGAGTTCACGATGATGGCTAATCAAATGCCACCGGCCGGCACGCGTACGGCGGAGCACCGTATTCATGAGCCCGCGAAAATTCCCGCTTTGACGCCAGCACACCACTAACAAAGCGCAATCATTGAAGCGTGCCGTGATGCCGCACCCGCGGCGCGGGCTTTTACAATAGAGGCATGCGCATATTGCTCTACAGCGGCAAGGGGGGCGTGGGGAAAACCAGCCTGGCGGCGGCCACCGGAGTGCGGCTGGCGGAGCTGCATTACCGCACGCTGGTGATGAGCATTGACCCGGCACACAGCCTGGGGGATGCATTTGACCTAGAGACCGATCTGTTCCACGCTGCCACGTCGGAACCGCTGGCGATGCGGGAGAAGCTGGACATCTTCGAGCTCAACATCCAGAAAGAACTGCAGCGGCACTGGCGGGAGATTTCGAGCTATGTGACCTCGGTGCTGCGCACCACCGGGATTGAGGGAGTGGAAGCGGAAGAGCTGGCCATCCTGCCGGGCATGGAAGAGCTGAGCGCGATGATGCACATTAACGAATACCGGCGGGAGAACCGCTATGACGTGATCGTGCTGGATGCCGCGCCGACGGCCGAGTCCATGCGCTTCGTGAGCATGCCGACGACGCTCGACTGGTACATGAAGCATATTTTTCCCTTTCAGCGCGGACTGCTCAAGGCGGTGCGGCCGATCGCCAGCCGGGTGGCGCCGTTTGAACTGCCCTCGGACAGCTATTTCGCCAACGTGCAGGAACTGTTCGGCAAGCTGGAGGGAGTGGACGAGGTGCTGGAAGACCCGCGCGTGACCAGCGTGCGTCTGGTGACCAACCCGGAAAAGATGGTGCTGCGGGAAACCCAGCGCGCCTATGTGTATTTTTCGCTGCACGGGCTGACGGTGGACACGGTGATCGCCAACCGGGTGCTGCCGGCCGAGGTGCGCGATGCCTGGTTCGATGAATGGCACGCGGCGCAGACTCAACTGCTGGGCGAGATCACGGAATATTTCGCGCCGGTGCCGGTAAAGCAGGTGCCGCTGTTCGCGCATGAGCTTTTGGGAATGGAACGGCTGCAAAAGCTGGCCGAGCTGCTCTACCCGGCGGGCGAGGACCCGGCCGCGGTGACGCGCACCACCAAGGCCTACCGCTTCGACAAACGCGAAGACGGCGTGTACGAAGTGAGCCTGGAGCTGCCCTTCGCCGCCAAGGGCGATATCGGAGTGTTTAAAAAGGGCGATGAACTGGTGATCACCATCGGCGGCTTTCGCCGCCATATCGGGCTGCCGCGGTCCATGGCCGAGCTGACGCCGCGCCGCGCCCGGCTGGCCAGCCGATCCTTGCATGTTGAGATGCTATAGAGAAGCGGCAGAGCCTAGAAGTGGTCTGGCTCTGTTGACATGCTAACCCAGCGGAAACGGCCTGAGCCGGTACAGATTGAAGGTTAAACCTAGCAAAAGTGCTTGCCTGGCTTGGGTAGCGAAACTACGGCCTGGTGCACGGCATGTCAGTTTACGTTTGACCGCTGAAAAAACGGATTCGATTAAATTCCGCTGCCGGTATTGTCTTTGTGGGAAAGCGGTTCGCATAAATGCCCGTATGCCGGAGGCGGGTTGGGAAGAGCGTCGTTTCGCGGGAATAATACTCTGGGCATGCAATTGATTGCGGATGAAAACATGATTTCGTTCCGAATCAAATTCCGCATCCGCCAAAACGCAGCCGATCGGCGTGATTTGATGGGCTTCCCGCACCAGTTGCGGCAAGGTGGCGCAGTCATTCCAGGGGCCACGACGCACATCCTGGGCCAGGATGAATTGCCGTTGGATATCCACCGTCAAAAGCCATTTCAACCAGTGCCGCCGCGAGGTTGGCTGACCGGTGTGATCCTGCATGCGGCGAATGAAATAGCTGCTGATGGCGCCTTTAGCCAAGCCGGTCGCATCCACCGCCACCGTTCGCCTTTGTCGTTTCCCGGGCATGCGTTTGGCCACGGCTTGTAGAACCCGGCGTACATCCTCAAGTTGCAAGCGTTTCAAAAAGCGATACAGCGTGGTGTAATCAGGAACTGATGGCAACCGCAAAACTCGCCGCAGGTCGCTGTGTTCTAAAAGGCGAACCTCAGCTTCGCGATAGGTCCAATCTTCATACCGCATCAGGCATAAGATCGCCAGCAACTGTGGCTGCGTGAATTGATGCTTGCTGAATTTGCTCCGGTATCGCGGCAGAACCTGTTCGCTGACCTGCAAGGTCAGTTCTGCCAACTGGATCAACCCAATTTCGGCCATAT
>JAKAZV010000164.1 GCA_021826505.1 Acidobacteriota bacterium
CCTCCTCTCCGCCGCTGAATCTGGTCACCGGCGGCGCCGGCTTTATCGGCTCGCATCTTTGCCATGCTCTGCTCGCTGCCGGCGAGCGGGTGCGGGTGCTCGATGATTTTTCTTCCGGCCGGGCGGAGAATCTTGCCGGCCTCGGGATCGAACTGTTGCGCGGCGATATTCGCGATCCGGAAGTTTGCCGCCAGGCTTGCTCCGGCGTGGATTTCGTCTTTCACCTGGCCGCTCAGGTTTCGGTTCCACAGTCTCTGACCGCGCCGGAACTGTCGTTCGCGGTCAATACGCAGGGAACTTTTCATCTGCTGCAAGCCGCCCGGGATTGCGGTGTCCGCCGGTTGATTTATTCCTCCACCTGCGCTGTTTATGGTGATCTTCCCGAGCTGCCCAAGCGGGAATCTTCTCCTCTGCGGCCCCTTTCGCCGTATGCCGCCAGCAAGCTCGCCGGTGAAGACTGGTGTCAGGCTTTTACCCATAGTTATCAGCTTTCCACCGTGCGTCTGCGCTATTTCAACGTTTACGGTCCGCGCCAGGATCCCGGATCGCCCTATTCCGGCGTTCTCGCCATTTTCAAGCGGCAACTGTCTCAGCACCGTGCCTGTTCCATATTCGGGAATGGTGAAACCACGCGCGATTTCGTATTTGTGGAAGATGTGGCGCAGGCGAATCTGGCGGCTCGGAATCAGCCGCGGGCGCACGGCGAGGTATTGAACATTGGCGCCGGCGTCGAAACCAGCTTGAATTCTCTTTATCAGACGCTCGCCGATTTAGCCGGCGTCTCGCTGCCTCCGGTGTATGGCCCGGCCCGGCCGGGAGATATTCCCCGTTCCGTCGCCGATCTTTCCCATACCCGGTCCATTCTGAATTGGACTCCCGCCTGGAGCCTTCGCGATGGTCTGCGCCGGCTTTGGCAAGCCCCGGAGCCATGAAGATTTTATTGACCGGATCCGGCGGCCAGTTGGCCCAGGCATTGCTGCCCTGTCTGCATTCCCAGGGCTACGAAGTCCATGGCGTTGATCATGCTCAATGTGACATCACCGTTCCCGATCTGATTGAAACGGTTTTCTCCGCCGTCAAGCCTGCTGCGGTTATCAACTGCGCCGCTTATAACCAGGTGGATCGCGCCGAAGCTGAACCCGCTGCCGCTTTCGCCGTCAATGCCTGCGGGCCTTTATATCTGGCCCGCGCTTGTAAAGCTCACGGCGCGACCCTGCTGCACATCAGCACCAATTACGTTTTTGATGGCGCATCAAATCAGCCGTATCGGGAAACTGATTGTCCCCGGCCGTTGAGTGTGTACGCCGCATCCAAGCTCAGTGGCGAAAATCTGGCGCAATCCCACTGGGAACGTTGTTATATTGTCCGCACCACCGGCCTCTACGGTCTGGCGGGACGCACGACCCGCCAGGGCAATTTTGTTGAAACCATGCTGCGTCTGGCCGCCGCGGGCAATGACATTCGCGTGGTCAACGATCAATGGCTGACCCCCACGGCTGCCGCCGATCTTGCCCCCGCGCTGGTCCGGCTTCTGGCCTCGAACCGCTTCGGAATTTACCATCTGACCAATTCCGGCTCGACCACCTGGTTCGATTTCGCCCGCGCTATATTTGATCTGGTCGGCCTGTCCCCGCGCTTGCTGCCCGTCAGCAGCCAGGAATATCGCGTCGCCGCCCGCCGGCCGGCTTACAGCGTGCTCGCCAATGCGGCCTGGAACGCTTTGGGCTTTCCGACTTTGCCGCCCTGGCAGAATTCACTGACACGCTTCTTTGCGGCTCGGAATTAAAATCCTGGTATTAAAATATAGCTCATGCCCAAATATCTGCTCACCGGCGGCGCCGGCTTCATAGGTTCGAACCTGGTGCGTCACATTCTGGCCACGCGGCCGGATGTGGAGCTGGTCAACCTCGACGCGCTCACCTATGCCGGCAGCCTCGCCAATCTTCAGGATGTGCTTTCGCATCCGCGCCATCATTTTATCCACGGTGATATCACCGATCGCGCCTTGGTGCGGCAATGGCTGGCGGGCGTGGATTGTGTCCTGCATCTGGCCGCCGAAAGCCATGTGGACCGCAGTATTCTCGATGCCTCCGCGTTCATTCGCACCAATGTCGAGGGCACGCAAATCCTGCTCGACGCCGCCCGCGAAGTTCGGGTGCGCCGTTTTCTGCACGTCTCCACCGATGAAGTCTATGGCTCGCTGGGCGCGGAAGGCCGTTTCACCGAATCCACGCCGCTCGCGCCCAACTCGCCTTATGCCGCCTCCAAGGCGGCCGCCGAGCTGCTCGCCCGCGCCGCCTTTCACACCCACGGCCTGCCTGTTCTGATCACCCGCTGCGGCAATAACTACGGCCCTCATCAGCATCCGGAAAAATTTATTCCTCTGGTCATCTCCAACGCCCTGAGCGGACAGGCAATTCCGGTCTATGGGACCGGGGCAAATGTGCGCAACTGGATTCACGTCCATGATCATGCCGCCGGACTGCTGGCCGTTCTCGATCATGGCGAGCCCGGCATGGCCTACAACCTGTCCAGTGATGATGAATTGGATAACCTGACGCTGGCCCGAAAGCTGCTCTCCATCGCCGGCGCTCCGGAGTCATTGCTGCGCTTTGTCCCCGACCGTCCCGGCCATGATTTCCGCTATTCCCTGGATTCCTCGCTCGCCCGCACCCGGCTGTCCTGGTCTCCGCGCATCGCGCTGGCGGAGGGTTTGGAGTCCACTGTCGCCTGGTATCGCGATCATTCAGAATGGATTCGCCAGGTGCGCAACCCGGAATTTAACCGTTATTACCAAAGCCAGTATGCCTCCCGCCTGGAGCATGCCGCGAAAACCGTGTAGCGGCAACGGATAGGTTTCATCCCACTCATGCCTGTGGTTTTAGTGACTGGCGGCGCCGGCTATGTTGGCAGCCATGCCGTTTTAGAGCTCCTGCCGCATTTTCAGGTCATTGTATTTGACAACCTTTCCCGTGGGCATCGCCGCCTGGTTCCGGCCGGTGCCGAATTCATCCAGGGCAATCTTCACGATACCGCCCGGCTGGCCGATATGATGCAATCCCGGCGGGTCGAAGCCGTTCTGCACTTCTCCGCTTACGCTTATGTCGGCGAATCGGTCGCTGATCCCGGGCTTTATTTCAGCAATAATGTCGCCGGCACGCTCAGCCTGCTCGAGGCGATGCGCCAGGCCGGAGTTCAGCGTCTGATCTTTTCTTCATCCTGCACCGTCTATGGCCTGCCTCAATCGAATCCCATCCATGAAGATCATCCCCTGGCGCCCATCAGCCCCTACGGTCAATCCAAGCTGATGATGGAGCAGATTCTGCCCGCATACGAGCAGGCGCACGGGCTGCGTTTTTTTGTGCTGCGCTACTTTAATGCCGCCGGCTGCGATGCCCAGGGCCGCAGCGGTGAGCTGCATGACCCCGAGCCGCATGTGATTCCACGCTTGCTGCTGGCGGCGCAGGGACGCTTGCCGCATTTCGGCATTTTGGGCGATCGCCATGCCACGCCCGACGGCACCTGCATCCGCGACTATGTTCATGTCACCGACCTGGCGGTCGCTCATCGCCAGGCATTGCAATTATTATTGGATGGCCATCAATCCACTACATGTAATTTAGGCACCGGTCATGGTTTTTCTGTTCGTGAATTAATTCAAGCCGC
>JAKAZV010000050.1 GCA_021826505.1 Acidobacteriota bacterium
AAGGTGGCGTGATGATGAAACCCGCGCCAGTTGCGACCTTCATAATGACCCAGGCCGAGCTCTTGTTTCAGTTCCTCGTAGTCGCGTTCGATGATCCAGCGGTGTTTGGCGCAATGCACGAGTTCTTTCAGACTGGTATCGTGAGCGAGATTGGAAAGCCAGTATTTGGTGGGCTCGGGTGCGCCGCGGGGCCACTCGATCAACACTCATTGTTCGGCGAAGGGCGCCCGGTCCCGGCCGTCGCGTTGTGCGGGGCGGATGCGAGCGGCGGCGAAGCGCGAGGGCAGGCGGTGGCGGGTGCCCTGGCGCCAACCCACCTCACTCCAGTGTTCGGAGGGCAAGGCTTGAGCCAGTTCTTTGAGCGAGAGCGGACAGCGCGTGGGGCCGCGGTGCGGGCGGGTAGGCGGACGCCCCGTACCTTTCCACCGGGCGGGAGCGGGCGGCGGCATACGCCGCTCTATATCCAAAAATTTCATCCTTGAAGCCGGCGGGGACGCGCTGACCCAAGGGCAGCACTCGGGCACGTTTGGGAATGCATACGTGGCGATCGGATTTCGCCTGTAACGGGTGCGATCGGCTGCGCGAGGCTGCATCCACGCTACATGAACCAGCTCTCCGGAATCGCATCACTCACGCAATATATTCACGCCCTCGTCCGGATGGCGGGGACATTGCCACTGATTCCGCCGCTATGCCTGATCCATATTGTGAAAAAAAATCGCCTTACAATTCAGGATTAATTCACGGTGAGCGTCAGGCTCACAGCCTGCGTCAGGCTACCGGCTGTCCCCGTGACGGTCAACGTATAGGTCCCTGCCGGAGTCCCCGGGCTCAGTGGCGAGACGCTGGAGTTGCTTCCGCCTCCGCAGGCTGTCGTCAAGCCCGCCAGACAGAGCATCACCGCCAGCGCGCAAAGTGGCAAAAATGCGCCCGCTCTCCCAGGGTTTGGTGCGAGAGGATTCATGCCTACATCGAACCGGGGCCGAGCCGGGCATCCGCCAAGCTTGCGGCGCGACAAGCGCCATTGAGGTGCGCGCCATAGCAACAGCGCCAGCAGACTCAACATCATCCCCGGCCAGCGCCACCATGGAGGCGTCCCCGGCTGCCGGGGCAAAGCGGGCGTCGCGCCGGCTTTGGTTGTGCTCACCGAAACCGTGACCGTCTGGGCGGCGGCGCCGTTCAGCGTCACCGATGCCGACGAAAGCGTGCAGTTCGCTAACGCGGGGGCGCCCGCGCAGGTGAATGATACCGTTTGATTCAATCCGCCCAGCGGCGTCACGCTGAGCAAATAATTGGCCGTTTCACCTGGTGTAATGGCGGCTGAAGACGATGATCCGGCCGCCATGCCCAGGGTGAAACCCGGCGGGGCCGTTCCCGTGCCGCTTAAGCTGAGGGTCTGCGGGCTATTGGCCGCATTGTCGGCGAAGCTTAGCGCCGCCGTTTCGCTGCCGGTGATGGATGCCTTGAAGGTAACCTGCACGGAACAGGCGCCGTTGGGCGGAAGGGTTTGACTGCTGCAAGCGTCGGCCGCCAGAGTGAAGTCGGCGGCGTTGAGGCCGGAAATCGTTACCGCCCCTGCATTGAATGCAAGGCTGGCGCCGCCGCCATTCGCGACCATCACCGCTTGCGCGGGACCGGTTGTGCCGATCGTTTGCGCCGGGAAGACGATGGCGCCCGGAGTCATGTTTACGATGGGCGCGGCGGTATTCGTCAGCGAGAAATTGACCGGCAGGCCCAAGGCCAACGGCGTTGCGGAAACCGCATAACTGCCGGTTTGCGCGTTGGCGGCACAGACGGCCGCGGCGACGCCGTTCAAGCCGGTGAGCGCCGAGTAGGTGTTGTTGCCGTCCGGAAATGTGCAGGAGGGGCCGCTCGCGGGCGCGGAAAAATCGACGCGGATGCCGTTTTCCAGGTTACCGGCCGGGGAATTGACCGTCACCTGCAGCGCGGCGGCGAAAGCTGAACCTTCCGGCGCGCTCTGCGTCGAGCCTGCGCTCGCGATCACGGACGAGCCCGGCTCGGCGATCACCGCGCCATAATGTATGGCGCGTATGCGGCGATGCGCATCGTCGGAGAAAAATAAATCCCCTTCGGCATTGACCGCAATTCCGGCAATTCCGCCGGTATTCACTTTGGCGGCGCCGGCCGGCCCGCCATCGCCCAACCCGCCCGGGTCGCCCGATTCGGAGGTCAACTGATACACATGGCCGTTGGGCTCGATGCGATAGGGCGCCGCAAAAACATTATTCGCGGCGTTGACGCTGAGCTGGCCGATGCCCGAATTCAACGTCGCCAGGGTGGAAATCGCGCCCTGGGGATCCACTTTGCGAATGCGGTTGTTCGCCCCGCTATTTTCTCCGATATAAATACTGCCGTCGTTGCCCACGGCAACGCCCACCGGATCGTCCAGGCAGGCCTGAATCGCCGGCCCGCCATCGCCGCAATCCGACGCGGTCCCGTTACCGGCCACGGTGGTGATCACGCCCGTTCCGGCATCTATGCGCCGAATGCGGTTGTTGCCGCTGTCGGCGATGAAGACATTCCCTTGCGCATCCACCGCGACCTGGGAATATTGGCCTGGATTGATCGCCGCCGAGCCGGCCGGACCTCCATCTCCCGAAAAGCCATGGTTCGGGACCACCGCATAGAGCATGCCCTGCGGGTTCACCCGGACGAGAGGCGCGCCATCCATGTTGACGATATCGATATCCCCGTCCGGTGCGGCAGCGATGCCGGTTGGATACAGATGGGTGTCAAGCGCCGGCGATGAGGCGGGAAAGTTGTCCCAGGAGATGAAGCCGTTTCCCGCTACATCGCTCATGGCGCCGGCTGGGCTCATTTCCCGGTCGCGCAGATTGTAACCTTCAGCCGTCAATAATCCGCCATCGGGGGCAAAGGCCAAACCCGTACCCGGATCGTTCAGCGGGGTTGTGATTGCGCCGCCGGTTTCGTTCAGAATATGCGGCCCCATGCCGGCGACCGTCTGCAGCAAGCCCGTGCCGAGGTCAATCCGCCGAATGCGGTTCGAGTCGTATTCCGCAAAAAGTATGTCGCCATTGGCGGCTATGCCGATGCGCTGTATGTAGCCCATCGCCGCGCTGGCCGCCGCGCTTCCATCCGGGGAAAAGCCTTGCCCGCTACCCCAGGCCTGCAGCAGCTGCCCGCTGGGGGAATATTTCAAAATTCGTCCCAGCGGGGAAGCATAGTTGTTGCAGCCGATATAAACCTGGCCGGCGCTGTCCGTAGCCACCGCGTCCACCGGCCCCAGGCCATTCACAAACGTTGTAATTATGCCGGTTTGCCCGTCGATTTTACGCACGCGCCCGTTGCCGTCATCGGCCAGGTACACATTCCCGCCGGCGTCCGCCGCCAGCCCGCCGCCATCGTCCCCGCCGACATTGAAACTGGCCAGGGTCGCGGGGCCACCATCGCCCGCAAATCCGATGGTGCCGTTGCCTGCGATGGTGGTGATATTACCCTGGGCATCAATTTTGCGAATCCGGACATTACCCCAATCGAGAATGTAAAGGTTCCCGACCCCATCAAAGGCAACCTGCAACGGATCGTTCAACTCGGCCTGGGAGGCCGGTCCGCCATCACCCGCATAGCCCGCAGTCACACCGCCGGCGATGGTAGTAATGATTCCGGTACTCGCATCGATACGACGGATGGCGTTGGTGTAAATGCTGTCGGCAAAATAGATGTTGCCGCTCCCGTCCAGCGCCAGCCCGCGCGGATGGCCCAGCATCGCGTCCAGGGCGGGGCCGCCATCCCCGAGATTGCAGCAACTGTTGCCGGTGCCCGCGATCGCTTCCACGATGCCGTCCGGACGCACACGGCGAATGATGTTCTGGTTGGGCTCGCTAAAAAAAACCGAACCGTCCTGGCCGATGGCCATGCCCATGGCGCCGCCGTCCACCATCGCCTGGGTTGCGATCGTTCCGTCGCCGCGATAATGGCCGATCCCCATGACCGTGGTAATGTAGCCGGGCGGCAGGCTGCCCAGCGGCGGCGGCACATAGAGGAATTGCGCGTAAGCCCTGGCCCCGTTGCCGCTGAGCACCGCGTTGACGATGCCGCTGTCGTGCGCCGGGGTTATAAAAACGATTTGAGTGGCGGACTCCGATTGCGGCATGATCGCCACGTCGCCAAAAGTCAGCGTGGCGCCGATGAAGCCTGAACCGCTCAGCGTGACCGAAGTCCCGCCGGCGATCGGACCCTGATTCGGGCTGATCGAGGAAATGACTGCCTGGCCGTGGGCTGGGAACGGGAAGGCAATGAGAAGCGCGAAAATACTCGTTCCAATATAAGTGAATCGTAACCGGTTAAGCATCATGTGGCATATACGAAGCGATCCGCATCGCTGCGCTCCACCCCACTGCGTGGGGGGCTCAGGATATTGCCGTCACCCGCCCATCCTCAATATATAAATACATAGCTCAGACCGCAACAGGTCTGCATCAATAGGCAAAGGTGTTTTGTATTGAGCGTAATTTTCTATTTTTCTTGACTTTTGCAATTTCATATGGTAGAAATTCGCCGCACATAAGGAGTGATTATGCACCTCAATCTTACATCCACCGTCGACCGGTTCCTGCAGGCCTTCATTCCTGGCGGCCGGTCCCGACGGAGCCCAAGCCGTCCGCGCCGCGGTTTTCGCTATCGCGCTCCCCAAGCGCAAGCAGCTTTTTGACAATCTGGGCCATCAAGCGACCGAACTTATGTCCGTCCGATCCACACCACTCGACGATCGATATACGCTCGCTGCAACCGAGTGGCACATGAGCTTCAGCCAGCCGAATCTGCCCAGGCAGGATATCGTAGTGCGCACCACATATCTTATCGATACCGGCGTGGACCCATTCCGGATTCTAGTCTATCTGGCCCATCAGGACATCATGGGTGTTCTTCGCAATCGCGGCATCCTGGCCAGCTAGCTCCGATGGAATGACAGCCCAGCCGCTTTTCTTTTAGGCGAAATAAAGGCAGGTCCGTTCCTATCCGCCCTTTCTCGCCGTGCGAAACAGGGTACCCGGCCTTGGGATATACGACGGCGAAGATTTTCAACAAGCGCTTAGACTAGGGCCATGCGGCGCCTTGATTCGCCAGGCCCGTCCGAATGGGTGCATAATGCAGGAAAGGAGTCTTGGCATGAGCGAACCGGAAACCCAAACCGCCATTCCCGCCCACCCACAGGAGCCCTGCCTGTGCCGCACGGCCCTGCATTTAGCCGGGGAAATCTTTGGAGTCTCGCCCGCCGTATCGCAGCATTTGAAAAACTCGCGGGTGGAGTTTTTAAGGGCGATACGCACCTGCATTGACGAACGCATTGAAAAGCTGTCGCGCGCGCCGCGGGCGGGAGCGCATGTGCCGGTGGAATAAATCAAATTCGCACGCCGGCGCGAATCCCACCATTCACACTCAAAGGCAAGGCCATGGCAGCGACGGCCATCCGACTGAGCATAGAGGATTACCTGGAACTGGAAGAGCCGCCGGGGGAACGCTATGAGCTCAGCGAAGGGGAGTTGATCGTATCGCCATCGTCCACCGCGAAACATAACGCGATTCGGGATACTCTGACGATTTCAATCATCGCTTTTCTTAAGCAACATCCATTGGGGTTCTTAACCAGCGAAACCGACGTGCGGCTGGCGGAGCGGACGGTGCGGCGGCCGGATGTGGCATTTTTCCGCACCGGGCGGCTCAAGGGCGTGGATCTGGACTGCTCCCCGCTGCCGTATGCGCCCGATCTGGTGATCGAAGTGGTTTCCCGGCATGATCGCAGCGAAGATCTCATGCTGAAGATTGAGCAGTACCTGCGGGCCGGCACCCAGGCAGTATGGCTGCTCTACGCTAAAACCCAGGTTGCGCACCGGTATTCGGATGTTCAGCAAGCCCCCGCCGTGCGATCCGCAGAGGCGGATGAATGCCTGGAAGAGCCCGCGATCCTGCCGCAGCTAAGCCTGAGGCTGCAAGAACTGTTCGCCTCGCCGCAAAATATTTAAAACTCCTGTTTACACATTCCTCCCCAGTTCCCCGCCCCGGTTCATCATTACGCTTCGAGGCTGCCGCTGGACTGCGACCATTGCGCGCCGATGCGGGCGGAGATCTGATAGATACGGCCGGCCGGTATTCCACCCGGCAGCCGGTATTCGCCGATCGCCGACAGCGCCATGGAGGCATAACAGCCGCAGCGGCCGCAGTCGGGCTGGCCGCCAAACTGGCAGGGAGTAATGCGGGTAGAAAGATCGGCGGTCAGGCTGCGCGTGACCTGGGCGAAGATGCAGTCGCGGGGACTGGCCGGCGGATGATGCAAAGCGGCGATCACGCCGGCGGGCATGGCCAGCCGCGGGTAGATGCGGCGCAGGCGGTCGAGTTCGGAGATGATCCATTGCCGTTCAGCGGAGGATGGAATTTCCGGGAGTTCGGCGCCGATCTGCGGGGTGAAGATGCTCATCCAGATTTTTTCCACCTGGGGATGAGCGGACCAGAAGCGGACGAAGTCCTCAAGATAGTCCGCGCGCCGGGTCATCAGCGCGGTAATGGTGCAATGCACCACGATGCGCTGGCCGGCAATATGGCGCAGAATGCGCTCGTAGGTGGCGGGGCGGCGGCGCTGGTCATGATCGGGCTGCAAACCGTCAATGGAAACCACCACGGTCAGTCGCGGCATCGCCGCCCAGCCGGCCGGCAGCGGACGAAAGGCGCTGGTGACTACCTGCACATGGATGCCGCGGGCGGTCAATTGCGGGACGATCTGCTCGAGTTCACGATAACGAACCAGCGGATCGCCGCCGACCAGAGAAATATGCAGCGGACGCAATCGTTGTGCCAGCGCCAGCACGCGTTCCACCAGCCGGTCGCCGCGCAGATCGCTGAGATCGCGCAAGACCTGACCCGGGCCGAGGTGGGCGGCGTCGTAGGCGTAGCAGCCGGGGCAGCGCAACGGGCATTCTTTGGTAATTTCCAGCGAAAGGGCGGGCTGACGGCCGCGAAGAATTTGGCCCCAGGAGCGCAGAACCGCAGAGGTTGGATTCATCCTACAGATTTAGATGCAGAAAACCGGCGAGATGCTGGCCGGGACCCCTCCTGACCGGCCGTAGGAGGCGGCAGGGTTTTGCGGTCACGATGATAAACTCCACAACTTCATCCACAATCTGACAGAGTTCGGCAAAGACCTGATTCTGATCCGAACCCTAGCAGCCGCCCAGCAACAAGCCTGGCGCACTCCCCACGCAACAACAATTAGAACTTGAGCAGATAAATCGTGAAGAACAGGAAAATCCAGACAATATCCACGAAATGCCAGTAATACGCGGCGGCGTCGGTGGAAAAGGAATACGTGGGGTTGTTGTAATCGCCGCGCTCAAGCCGCCAGTAAACCAGGCCCAGCATCAGCAGGCCGACCAGGACGTGCATGCCGTGAAAGCCGGTCATTAAATAGTAGCCGGAGCCAAAGACGCCCTTGGAAATGGTGAACTTGTCGAATTGCAGCAAAAATCCCCAGTCGTAGGCTTGAATGCCCAGAAAGACAATGCCCATGACGATGGTCAGAATGAGCCAGTTTTTCGCGCGGGTGATTTTGCCGCTTTTAATGGCGTGATGGGCGATGTTGACGGTAAAGCTGGAGAGCACCAGCACCAGGGTGCCGATGGCGGGAAGCTGGGTGGCCAGCACCGGCGCGCCCGGCGGCGGCCAGGCGGGCGCGAAGAAGCGCAGGTAGATGTTATGGGCAAAGAAGCTGCCGAAGATGCAGCTTTCGGAAACCAGAAAAAGCAAAAAGCCGCGGCGCAGATCGGTAGAGGTCTGGGCCGGGTCCATGTGGCGGCGCTCGGCGGCAATGGTGGTGGCCCAGCCCATCGCCGGGACAATGCAGAAGATCGCGCCTAGCCCGAACCACCAGTTCGCCGAGGCGCCGGTGGCCCAGAAGAAAAATCCGGTGGTGACCAGACCCATGCCCAGCGCCAGCAGGATAGGCCAGAAGCTGGGGCCGGGAAGATGGATGTGGGCGGCTTCGCCGGAAGCGGCGTGGCCGGCGGAAGCGGAAAGAGTGTCGGTGGCCGTATTCATAACAGTTCAGGGCGCGAAACCCGGGCGGCTGGAGTTACTTGAAGCGCCACCAGTGCACGGGGGCGGGATAAATCCAATGATGCCTGACGAACCAGACCGATGCCAGCGCCCAGAAGACGGCGACTCCGGTCCAGATCAGGCCGGAACGCCGAATGCGGCGACGCTGCTCGGGAGTGACGGTGGGGATGGCGGCTGGATTCATGATGGCTGACCTTGCTGTTTGGCGCCTCATTGCCGGATCGGGAAGAGGGTGTAATTCCAGCTGATGCCGTGAACGGATTTTTTCAACCCCGGATTGATCTGGTACACCACGGGCAGGGTGCGGCTCTGATGGGGCCCCAGCGACTGCTGGCTGAAACAAAAGCATTTCATGATCGCCACGTTCTGATCGGCGCTGAAGGGATAGAGCGAATGAATGGCGCGGAACTGGATGGTGTGGCCGGTCAAGTTGACGAAGGTGTAATGATTCTCCATCCGCTGGCCGATGCGGGCTTTTTCTTCGGAATGGGCGGGATGAAATGCCATGCGCAATCCCGACCCCACTTCGCCGGTGAACATGATCGTCACCTGGCGGGTGACGCCAGCGGGCGCCGCCACGGCCGCATTCACGGGCGCAATGGCGATGCCGAAATGCTCACAAAAAGTTTTGAAGAGCGGAATATTGATAAAGGCAAACGCGACCATGAAGAGGGCGAAGGCGCTCAAGCCGATCAGCCAGCCGCGGCGGGAGCCGCGCGGCGCGGGCCCGGAGGGCGGCGGAGAAGATGGCGGCACCTGGGGTAAATCTGCCATATCGGGTCCTGCCATGTCAGGCATGCTCTTCGGCCGGCATGGCCGGGATTTCGTCGAAGTTATGAACCGGCGGCGGGCTGGAGGTCATCCACTCAAACGCCTGCTGCGTGTCATTGACCTGCCAGGCGTCGGCCTGGGCGGGCTGGCCTTTTTTCCAGGAGACGATCACGTTCCAGGTAAACAGAAGTCCGCCGAACAGCATGAAGAAAAAGCCGAGCGAAATAAACTGATTCCAAAAGGCAAACTGGGGACGATAGGTCGCGATGCGGCGGACCATGCCCTCAATGCCCAGCCAATGCATGGGCAGAAAAACCCAGTTGATGCCGATGAAAATCAGCCAGAAGGTCCAATGGCCAAGTTTTTCGCTGAGCATGCGGCCGGATATTTTGGGATACCAGAAGTGCATGCCGCCGAGCAGCGCCATGACCGAGCCGCCGACCAGCACGTAATGGAAGTGGCCCACCACGAAATAGGTGTTGTGGACCACGATGTCGAAGGGCACGATGGCCAGCATGACGCCCGTCAAACCACCGAAGGTGAAGAGCGCGATCATGCCCAGGCAGAAGAGCATGGGCGTGGTAAAGCGAATGGCGCCGCCCCACATGGAAGCCAGCCAGGAATAGATTTTGACGCCGGTGGGAATGGCGATGAGCATGCTGCAGATGGAGAAATATATCTGCGCCGCCGGGGTGATGCCGCTGGTGAACATGTGGTGCGCCCAGACGGTGTAGCCGAGAAGGCCGATGGCGCAGAGGGCGTAAACCATGCCCTTATAGCCGAAAACTTTTTTGCCGGCGAAGCTGGGCACGATATGCGACATCATGCCGAAGCCGGGCAGGATCATGATATAGACCTCGGGGTGGCCGAAGAACCAGAACAGGTGCTCATAGAGCAGCGGGTCGCCCCCCAATGCGGGCCGGTAAAAACCCGTGCCAAAGAGCCGGTCGGCCAGCAGCATGATCATGGTGCCGGAAAGCACGGGCAGGGCGACGATGAGCATGGTCGCCGTGACCAGCCAGGACCAGACAAACAGCGGCATGCGCATGAGCTTCATGCCCGGGGCGCGCATGTCAAAGATGGTGACGAGGATGTTAATGGCGCCGGTGACCGAGCTGATGCCGAGCAGAATGACGGCCAGAATCCAGAGGTCTTCGCCATGGCCGCCCATGAACTGGAAGGTCGAAAGCGGCGGGTACTGCCACCAGCCGCCGCGGGAAGCGCCGCCGGGGACGAAAAAGCTGACATACATCATCAGCGCCGCCGGGATCATGATCCAGAA
The DNA here is from genome assembly GCA_021826505.1 of Acidobacteriota bacterium. Taxonomy (GTDB): domain Bacteria; phylum Acidobacteriota; class Terriglobia; order Terriglobales; family SCQP01; genus JAKAZV01. Next base: position 10,142 of record JAKAZV010000050.1, read on the forward strand.
GGAAAAGGCATTGAGCTTGGGAAACGCCATGTCGCGGGCACCGATCATGAGCGGGATCAGATAATTGCCCATGCCGGCAAAGGCGGGCATGACGGCCATGAAGATCATCAGCGTGGCATGCATGGTGATCAACTGGTTATAGACGTTGGGCGCGATGATATGCCAGCCGGGATTGAACAGGTTGAGGCGGATCAGGCCGGCGAGGGCGCCGCCCAGCCAGATATTGATGAAAGCAAACCCCAGATAGAGCAGGCCGATTTTTTTATGGTCGGTGGTGGTCAGCCAATCGAGCAGGCCGCTGTAGGTTTTAGGCGCGGGCGCAGCTAACACTTCAGTGCTCATGACAAACTCCGCGGAGCGAGGAATAAAGAAGCCAGGCCGGGCTGCGCCCGCCGGCGCAGCGCGGCCTGGCCGCCTGATTTAGCATGATTGTCGAGCCATGTCTGAAACTGGGCCGGCGGCAAGGCAATCACGGTAATCAGCATTTTGCTGTGCAGGCGGCCGCAGAGCATGGCGCACTGGCCGCGATAGGTGCCGGGCTTGGCGTTAAACCAGGCATAGTTGATATGGCCGGGCACGGCATCCATCTGCACGCCCAGCGAGGGAACATAAAAGCCATGGATGACATCCACGCTGGTGATGTGGAGAGAAATGTTGCGGTTGGCGGGGACGACCAGCGCCTCATTGGCGCGGTCAATGCCATAGCCGGGGTATTTGAATTCCCAGAAGAACTGATGGCCGACGACGGTGATGCTCAAATCGGGATGCGGGCCGTAATCCATATGATGGAGCAGCTTGTAAGCCGGAATCATGACCAGAATCACGGCCATGAGCGGCAGCGCGGTCCAGGCGAATTCGAGCGGATTATTGTGGGTGAACGTCGCCGGCTTATGCCCGCGCGAGGCGCGGAATTTGATGATGCAGTAGATTAGGCCGCCCCAGGCGATCAGGATGAAGGGCATGATGATCAGCAAGGCATGGCCGATATCGCTGCGAATCGCGAGCGCAATGGGCGAACTGGGATCGGTGAGCCAAGTCGTGACCCGGTGTTCCTGCAGCAGAGCCAGCAGGCGGGCCGAAACCGCGGCATGGTTAAAAAAACTCAGCATCAGGGCTTGCCTCCGGCGGGCGCGGCAGCCACAGGCAGGCCGGCCAGCGCCTTGACGTAATTATAAACAGCGGCCATTTCCGGCTGCGTCAGCGTGCCGAAGCCTGGCATCATGTAGCCGGGCAGACCATGCGCCACCAGATGGGTAAAGCCGGCAGGGCTGGACCGCCAACCGCCGATCCGAGGCTGCTGGAAGCTGGCGGCATTGACTTCCGTCCAGGGATGGGCCCAGACGTAACGCACGGGGATGCCGCCCGAGCCATCCACGCCATGACAGGCGGCGCAGCGGGCCTGGTAGATTCTGGCGCCCAGGGCGAAACTGGGGCCGCTGGGCAGAGACGCAAGCTTGGGCGCGGGCGGCGCGGGCGGGTACGCCTGCAGCATGAACGACATGGCCAGCGCGATGGGAATATGCGGACCTTCCGGCACGGGCTGCACCGGCGGCAAGGTTACGGGGCCGGCCGCGGCGCTGGCCGAGGGCAAGGCCGCGAGCTGCGCCGGGGTATCTTGCCCGGGATTGGGAATCCAGTGCCGGATGTAATGAACGACCTCCATGCGCTGCTTCGGCGGCAGCATCACGAAACTGGGCATGGCGGAGCCGGGGATCCCGGTCGTAATGGTGTGATACAGCGCCAGCTTGGAAGTTCCGTAGAGGAATTTGCCGGTGTGATAATTGCGCGGCGGGGGCGACAGGCCGGCGGCGCGCGGGCCGTTGCCGTAACCATCCACGCCATGACATACCGCGCAGTTCGCGCGGAATACGGCCTTGCCCTGGGCATATAATTGCGGCGTGTTCTTGAGCAGGGCGCGCAGATTGACGGGTTTGGCCGCGCTCGAGACCACTTTGGGCTGGGAAAAGTCGAAGCGGGCGGCCAGGCCGGCGCGGGTGTACTCGTGCTTGACCAGAGAAAAAACCACGGCCAGGGTGACAAGAAATACGGCGGCGAGAGCGGCAATCTGCCGGGCCATGCCTGGCTTCCGCCGCGCGGGCGCCTCCGGCTGCAGGTTCTGGCTCATAGATAATCTCCCGCCACGGCATTGACCAGCCGGGGATCACCGACCGGAACCGGCGAGTTCCGGGCCAGGAAGGACGTCACCGCCCAGCCGAACAAGCCGAGGAACGCCAGCAATTCGGCGATCACCGCCCAGTTGGGCAACACGAAATGCGCATGCGTCACCGGCATCACCAGCCAGTACAAATCCACCCATTCGGCAAACAGCACCAGACTGGCGATGGCGATCAGCGCCTTTTCATTTTTGCGGATTTTCTGATTCAGCAGCACGGTAAAGGGAATCACCCACTTGGCGAACAATAAAAACAGCAGCACATAGCCCCAGCCACCGACGATACGCTGGTGATAGTAAACCGCCTCGCTGGGATAGTTGGCGTACCAGATCAACAGATACTGCTCGAAGCCAATGTAAACCATGAAGATGCTGAAGGCATGCAGCATGCGGGCTAAATCCACGTAATGGTGATCGCGGAGAATCTGCCCCATGGAGCCGCGGCGGCGCAGCAGCACGGAGATGAGCAGCACCAGCGCCAGACCGGCCTCGAACAGTCCGGCGAAGATGTACACCGCATACATGGTGGTGTTCCAGTTGGGCTCGAGCGACATCAGCCAGTCAATCGCGGCGAGCGAAAAGGTGATGGCGAAAAACAGCAGAAAGGCGGCGCTGAAGCGGCCGTTGAAGGAGGGAATTTTCCCGAAGCCGCCGGGGACGCGCCGGGGCTCCCAGTTGGTGGCCGCGCCGCGCCGCCAGGCCGCGTCCTGGTTGAGCGAGCGGCGGACAAAAATCCATCCGCAGAGGGCCCAGAGCGCGGAAAAGATAATCAGGCGGCCGGCGGTAAAGCCATAGCCGAACCACGCCGTTTTGGTCGCGCGATGAAAATGCACGGTGCCGGCGGCCCAGGGATAAATATCCTTGAAGCCGAAGACCAGCACCACGGTGGAGAGCGCGGCAATGGGCAGATAACGGGTGAGGCTCTCGGCAATGCGGCGGAAGGGGATGGACCAGGTGGCGCCGGCGGCGTAGTGCAGCGCGGTGAGGAACAGGCCGGCCATGCCCAGAATCAGAAAGTACAGATAATTGACGAGATAGCCGCTCCAGGCCCGATGCGGCTCGAGAAACAAGCCCAGGACGGTAAAGACGATGCCCACGCCGGCGGCCAGGGCAAAGCCGCGCCGCAGCCGGGGAGAAATTTGCGCCGGGCCGGGATCTTCGATTTTGATTACGGCAGTATCGTGCAGGCTCGACATTTGCGTTTCGGCTCCAGTTTCGGCGGATGATCGCCGGCGTAGCTCATCCCTTCCTGCTGTTCGGCGGCCAGCGCCTGAGGCGATGGATTGGCGGCGAACTGCAACACCCGCAGGTAATGCACCACGGCCCAGCGTTGGGAGGGAGTCATTTCCGTGCGGTAAGGCGGCATGGTGCCCAGACCCTCGGTAATGGTCAGGAAGATGCGGCCATCCGACCATTGCGTCACCGGCGGCTTGAACAGCGGCGGCGGCTGGGTCATGTGGGGAACGATGTAGCCATGGCCGTTGGCGATGGGGCCATGACAGACGATGCAAAAAGTATCAAAAAAATGCCGGCCCGTGGCCAGCACCCGCGGCGTAATGGGCAGCGGGTCGATCATGGTGTCGATGGCGGCCAGATCGGCGGGCTGGGGAAAGGGCACATAGCCGACGGGAACCGTGCCTTTGGGGGGAACGCGCATGTCGGGCCGGTTATGGTCAAAACGGTCCAATTGCTGCGCTTGCATCGCTTCCTGGCGGTACATTTCCGGCAGATAAGGGTTGCGGTATTCCAGCTCAGGCTTCGATTTCAGCTGGGGGCCGCAGCCGGCAAAGAGGCCAGCCAGGGCCAGACCCAGCCCGCAGCTCAGGAGCCCCCGAATTTTGCGCGCGTTAGACATGGAGTTCGCGAACCTCCAAAGCGCCCATTTCTTCCAGCAGCCGGGTGGCCGGCGCGGGGCCTTCAAAGCCGGTGGGAATCAGCAGAGCAAAACGATCGTTGGTGATGCGCGGGTCAAGGGCTTTGAAGCTGGGCTTGGGGCGCAGCCGGTCGGCGGCAAATAACGTCAGGAACGTAAGGATGCCGGTGGTCAGAATGCCGCACTCAAAGGTCACCGGCATAAAGGCGGGAATCGAAAAATACGGCTTGCCGGCCACGTTGATGGGCCAGGTCACGGCCATGGCCCAGTACTCGAAATAAAAACCCAGGCCGGCGCCGACGAAGAAAAATGTCTTGGTGATGCGCGGCATCCAACTCACCTTTAAGCCGAGCGCCTCGGGCAAGCCATGCACGGGATAGGGAGTGAGCGCGTCAATGCCGCGGTAGCCGCGCTCGCGCACCGTGCGCACCGCATCGAGCAGCGCCTGAGGGGTGCGGAACAGGGCCATAACGGCCGGCTGTTTAGCTTTAGGCATGGGATTCCTCCATGACCGCCGCAGGCTCGCCCACGGGCTGGCGCAACACGGCTTTGACTTCGGCGACCGCGATGACCGGGACGAAACGCACGAAGAGCAAGAAAAGCGTGAAAAACAGGCCGAAAGAGCCGGCCAGCACGGCGTAGTCAAAGCGCGTGGGGCGGTAGTAGCCGAAGCTCGAGGGCAGAAACTGCCGGGCCTGTGAGCTGACGATGATGGTATAGCGCTCGAACCACATGCCGAGGTTGGCGATCAGGCTGATGACAAACATGACCGGCATGCTGCGCCGCAGACGGCGTATCCAGAGCAACTGCGGCGTGAGCACGTTACAGATCACCATCAGGGCGGCGGCATAGGCGTACGGACCGGTAAAAAACGTCCAGGTCAGGCCGAAGTGCACGCCGTAAAAGCGATTGCGCTCATAGATATCACTGGTATACCAGGCATTGAACATTTCCGTGGCATAGGCATAAGCGACGATGAGGGAGGTGACGAGCATGATTTTGCACATCATCTCCATGTGGTCCACGGTCAGGTAGTCTTCGAGGTCGTAGATTTTGCGCACGATCACCATCAGCGTGATGACCATGGCAAAGCCGGAAAAGATGGCGCCGGCGACAAAATAGGGAGGAAAAATCGTGGAATGCCAGCCCGGCGCGGTCGAGGTAGCGAAATCCATGGACACGTTGCTGTGCACCGAGAGCACCAGCGGAGTGGCAATGGCGGCCAGCATGCCGTAGGCCGATTCGTAGTGATGCCAGTCGCGGGCGGTTCCGCGCCAGTTCATCGCAAAAAAGCCATAGACGCGCCGGGCCCATTTGCCTGGCTTATGATCGCGCACCGTCGCCAGATCGGGCACCATGCCCAGATACCAGAACAGGAGCGAAACGGTGGCGTACGTGGAGACGGCAAAAACGTCCCAGATCAGGGGGGAACGGAAATTGACCCAGAGCTGGCGAAAATTGGGGTACGGAATCAGCCAGTACGCCAGCAGCGTGCGGCCGACATGCAGCAGCGGAAACAGGCCGGCACAGACCACGGCGAAGATGGTCATGGCCTCGGCGGCGCGGTTGATGGCGGTGCGCCAGCGCTGGCGGAAGAGAAACAGGATGGCGGAAATCAGCGTGCCGGCATGGCCAATACCGATCCAGAAGACGAAGTCGACAATGTAGGTGCCCCACATCTCGGGATACGTGAGGCCGAGAATGCCCAGGCCCTCGCGGAACTGGTAAACTACGGCACTGGCGCCGATGGCGAGCAGCGTAATCGAAATCAAAAAGCCAAACCACCACCAGCCGTTTGGCCTGCGGTCCAGCGGGGCAACGATATCGCGGGTGACCTGGGTGAGGGTCATATCCGCCCGATATATGGGCGGAGTCGCCTCGAGGGCCATGGGATGCTGCTGCGCGGTGTTTTCCGGATGCCCCTGGCTCATGCCTTCCCCTCCCCGGCAGCCGCGGGCGGCTGATTGCGCACCTTGGTCAGATACGTGACCGAAGGCTGGAAGTTCAAATCTTCAAGAACGCGGAAGCCGCGGGCGCCGCGCTGCCGCATCATGAGCGAGTTACGGTCGTTCATATCGCCAAAATAGATGGCCTGCGAGGGACAGGTTTGCTGGCAGGCGGTTTTGATGGCGCCATCGGCGATGGGCACCCCCAGGTTCTGGGCCTGGGTATGAGCGGCATTAATGCGCTGCACGCAGAAGGTGCATTTTTCCATGATGCCGCGGGTGCGCACGGTGACATCGGGGTTGAGCGCCAGCTCCAGCGGCGTACCCCGGCCCCAACTGTATTTGTCATGGCTGTATTCATAAAAATTAAAGCGCCGAACCTTGTAGATGCAGTTATTGGAGCAGAAACGGGTGCCCACGCAGCGGTTATAGACCTGTAAATTCAGGCCCTCGCTATTCGTGACAGTGGCCAGCACAGGGCAGACGCTCTCGCAGCCTGCGTTTGCGCACTGCTGACAGAGCATGGGCTCGTTGACCACATCCGGATTTTCAAATTCGCCGGTGAAATAGCGGTCAATGCGCAGCCAGTCCATGTCGCGGCCGATGCGCACCTGCTCTTTGCCCACCAGGGGCACGTTATTTTCGATATGGCAGGCGACCACGCAGGCATTGCAGCCGGTACAGGCATTGAGGTCAATGGTCATGCCCCAGTGATGCTGGGGAAAATGATGGCCGGGGCCGCTGTTGTTCCAGAGATTTTCGTTGGGAGCAACGGGAATGGCGCCGGCATGGGGATTGGCCTGGATCTGCACCAGCGTGGCCGATTGCACGATTTTGCGGCCTTCGAGATAGTTATTGCCCTGGGGACTGGCCAAATGATAGCCGGTGGCCACCTGCATGGGCTGAATGCGGAAGCCGGAGTAGATGAGCTCGGGCGCTGGGCCAGGGGTGGTTCCATGCGCGGTTCCAGGCGCGGCGGCTGGAGCAGCCAGCGACGCCTGCGCCAGCGGCCAGGCATTGACGCCGACATTGTTGCCGATGGAGCCGACCGAAGCGCGGCCCCAGCCGAGCGCCAGCGAGGCGGATTCGGCCTGCACCCCCGGCTGCACATGCACCGGCACGCGCACGGAACGGCCGGCGACGGTGATTTCAACCACCGAGCCATCGCCGATTTTCAAGCGCTGGGCGGCGGCGGGAGAAATGGACAGATAATTTTCCCAGCAGATTTTCGCCACCGGGTCGGTGGTTTCAAGCAGCAGGGCGTTATTGTTGCTGGCGCCGTCGCCCACAACCGGGCTGATGGACAGCGACAGCAGCAGTTCTCCCGCATTTAACCGCGGATGCTTCTGCCGGCCGGCAGCGCGGCTGGCGATCAACAGCGCGCTGGTGTTGCATTTACGGGCCGCGCCGGGCTGGCCGAAATTGGGGTTGGGAACAAAGACGCCGTCGCGCAAAGCCGAAGTCCAGAAATCCTCGAAGGTGCTCGAGAGCTGATTTTTGGCATAAATATTCTGCCGCCAGATCTTTTGCAGATAAGCGTGAAAGTCCATCGGCAGCGGCTTGGCGGGAGGAGGAGCACCGGCAACGGCAGCCACAGCGGCGGGCTTTGCGGCTGAGGTTTTGCCGGCCGGAGGCGTGGAGGCTGCGGCAGCAGCTGGAGCGGGCGCAGGCGCCGTCGCGGCCGGAGGAAGAATTTCAAATTGCGATGAGCCGCCGGCACGCGCCACGGCAATCAACGTATCTTCAAATCCGCGGCCATCGAA
>JAKAZV010000165.1 GCA_021826505.1 Acidobacteriota bacterium
ATCCGGCCACTGCCCGGAATCGCGCCCGCGCGACCGCCCCGCGCCAGCTTCGGCAAATGCGCCTTGCTTTCCGACGGTAAAGACACCACCACTGGGCATTGGGAAATGGCCGGCATCATTCTAGAGAAAGGCTTTCCGGTATATCCGCATGGCTTTCCCGCTGACCTGATCGCCGAGTTCGAGCGCCGCATCGGGCGCGGCACGCTCGGCAACATCGCCGCCAGCGGCACGGAGATCATCCAGCGGCTCGGGGCCGAGCACATGCGCACGGGCGCGCCCATCGTATATACCTCGGCCGACAGCGTCTTCCAGATCGCCGCGCACGAGCAAGTCATCCCGCTGCCCGAGCTGTATCACATCTGCGAAATCGCCCGCGAACTGCTGCAAGGCCCGCACCGGGTGGGGCGCGTGATCGCGCGACCGTTTCTGGGCGACCCGGAACATGGATTTGAGCGCACCCGCAACCGCCATGATTACGCCATTCCACCGCCCGAAGGCATGCTGCTCGACCGCCTGGCCGAAGCCGGCATTCCGGTCTATGCCGTGGGCAAGATCTTCGACATTTTTCTCGGCCGCGGCATCAGCGAACATTTGAAGATGAACTCCAATGCCGACGGCATGGAGCGCACGCTCGAGCTGCTGGCGCGCGCCGAGACCGGCCTGGCATTCGTCAACCTGGTGGATTTCGACATGCTCTACGGCCATCGCAACGATGTGGAAGGCTACGCCCGGGCTTTGGAAGAGTTCGACGGCTATCTGGGCCGCCTGTTGCCGGGCATGGACCGCCAGGATCTGCTGCTGCTCACGGCCGATCACGGCTGCGACCCGACCACCGCCTCCACTGATCATTCGCGGGAATACACCCCGCTCCTGGCGTATAGTCCCGGCCTGGCGGGCGGACCACTCGGCGTCCGGCGCAGCCTGGCGGATATCGGCGAAACCATCGCCGAAAATTTCCGGATTGAGCTGCACCGCGGCCAGTCGTTTCTGCCGGAGTTACGCGCCAGCCGCGGCTGATGGTCATGCCAGGCTCGAAATCCAATCCGGAAAAAACCGCCCCCGGGCGGCTGCCGCGCGAAGTGGAAGCAATTCGCGTGCGCGGCGCGCGGGTGCATAATCTGCGCCGTCTGGATGTGGATATTCCGCTGCACCAGCTCACGGTGGTGACCGGCGTTTCCGGCTCGGGCAAGAGCAGCCTGGCGTTCGAGACGCTCTATGCCGAAGGCCAGCGCCGCTATGTGGAATCGCTTTCGGCGTATGCGCGCCAGTTTCTGGAGCGCCTGGAAAAGCCGGAAGCCGATTCGATCGAAGGCATCGCGCCCGCCATCGCCATCCGGCAAAAAAATCCCGGCCGCAACCCGCGCTCCACCGTGGCCACGGCGACCGAAATTCACGATTATCTGCGCCTGCTCTATGCCCGCGTGGGCCGCGTGATCTGCCCCGATTGCCGCGTGCCGGCGGTATGCGAAAGCGTGGATGAGGCGATCGCGCGCCTGCTGGCCGAAGCCGAAGGCCGGCGGGCGTATCTGCTGTTTCCGCTGACGGCCGGCGCGGCCGCGGAGAACGCGGCCTCCGGCCCGCCCGCGCGCAAAGCGCGCCGCCGCGCCCGTCCATCCCCCTCCGCCCCGGCGGCGCGCTTGCCCAATGAAGCGCAAAAACAGCGGCTGGCCGAGCTGCGCGCGCGGGGCTTTCACCGCCTGCGCCAGGGCGAACGGACGGTCGAATTTTCCACGCCGGAATCGCTGCTCGAACTGGATTTTACCCAGCCCGTCGGGGTGGTGGCCGACCGGCTGCAAATCGCCGCCGCCGAGCACGCGCGGCTGGCCGAAGCGGTGGAAACCGCTTATCGCGAAGCCGGCGAGCTGCAGATCGAAGTGCTGGCCGAAGAAGACGCGCCGGCGCGGCGGCTGCGCTTCAGCCAGCGTCTGGAATGCCCGCGCTGCGCCCGTCCTTTCGAGCTGCCGCCGCCGAGCGGCTTTTCCTTTAACCATTCCAATGGCGCCTGCCCGGTCTGCCAGGGGTTTGGCAACGCCATGATCCTGGATCTGGATAAGGTGATTCCCAACCCCGACCTCAGCCTGAACGCGGGCGCAATTGATCCCTGGAGTAAGCCGCGGTTCCGCGCCTGGGGACGAGCCTTAAAAGAAGCCGCGCGCCGGGCCGGCGTGCCGCTGGACGTGCCCTGGCGCGATCTGAGCCAGCGGGAGAAAAAGCTGGTGCTCGACGGTGAAGGCGAATTTGCCGGAGTGCGGGGATTTTTTCAGCGCCTGGAACGCAAAAAATACAAGATGCTGGTGCGGATTTTTATCGCCCGCTACCGCGGCTACGAAAAATGCCCCGCCTGCCAGGGCCTGCGCCTGCGGCCCGAATCGCTGTGGGTCGAACTGCCCGCCGCGCCGGATTCAAACGAGCCCGCAAACCCATGGCAAGGATGGAATCTGGGCCAGCTGACCATGATGACGGTGCGGCAGGCGGGCGAGTATTTTCGCGCCTTACAGCTTCCGCCGGCCGCCACAGTCCTGGCGGGCGGAGTTTTACCCGAACTGCGGAACCGCCTGGATTATCTGGAGCAGGCCGGCCTGCATTACCTGACGCTGGACCGCGTTGCGTCCACGCTTTCGGGCGGCGAGGGCCAACGCATACAATTAGCCACCTGCCTGGGCGCGCAACTGGCGGGCGCGCTCTATGTGCTCGACGAACCCTCGATCGGCTTGCATGCCCGCGATACGGGCCGCCTGATCCGGATTCTCGAACAACTGCGCGGCCAGGGCAACACTCTGGTCGTGGTCGAACACGATGCCGCGATCATGCGAGCCGCCGACTGGCTGCTGGACCTGGGTCCCGGGGCCGGGGAACTGGGCGGGCAACTGATGGCGGCCGGACCGTGGCGGGAAGTGGCGCTCATGCCGGAGTCGCACACCGGGCAGTATCTCCGCCGCTGGCTGCCGGGGGCCGCAAGCAAAGATCCCCACCCGGCGCCCGCGCTTCCGCGCCGCCCGCCGCGCCCCGGCGTGCGCCTGCTGGGCGCCAGCCGCAATAACTTGCGCGATCTCGACGTGGATTTTCCCGCCCACGTGCTGACCGCCGTGACCGGCGTTTCCGGCTCGGGCAAAAGCACGCTGGTGCATCAGGTGCTTTACCGCAATCTCGAGGCCCGGCTGCGCAGCCCCCGCGCCGAACCGGTGGCCTGCCGCGAGTTGCAACACGCCGAACGGGTGCGCGAACTGGTGCTGGTGGATCAGTCGCCGATTGGCCGCACCCCGCGCTCGAATCCGGTCACCTACATGGGCGCTTATGACGCCATTCGCAAGCTTTTTGCCCAGACTCCCGAGGCGCTCAAACAAGGCTTTACGCCCCGGTATTTTTCCTTTAATGTGGCGGGCGGCAGGTGCGAGGTTTGCGAAGGCGCCGGCACGGTCACCATCGAAATGCAGTTCCTGGCCGATGTGGAGCTGACCTGCGAAGCCTGCCGCGGAACCCGCTTTCAGGCGCCGGTGCTGGAGGTGCGCTGGCGCGGCAAAAACATTGCCGAGGCGCTGCAACTGACGCTGCATGAAAGTCTGGC
>JAKAZV010000003.1 GCA_021826505.1 Acidobacteriota bacterium
GCAGGCCCGAGTTGGCGGCGGTGGTCAGGGTCAAAGCCGCCGAGCCGGTATTGGAGCTGGTGAAGTCCACGACATTGGGAGCAATCGAACAGGTGGTTTCCGCGGCTGGGCTGGAACAGGCCAGATACACTTTACCGGTGGTTCCCGTCTGGCCCGTCAGGCTGAGCGTGGCTGTGCCGCTCTGGCCGGCGGAGATGCTGAAACCATTGCCGGAGATTACCGGCGCGGGCACGGCGGATGGCGTGTAGACGCGCACATAATCCACCAGCATGGGCGCCGGAGTGGGGGTGGTGGCATCGGGAGGGCCGGGCCAGGATCCGCCGACCGCCAGATTCAGCAGCAGGAAAAAGGGATTGGGATTGCTCGAGTCCTGGTTAAAGGGCCAACTGCCCGAGGCCGAAGGCGTGATGGTCGCGAAGACGTTCGAGGGGCTATCCACGTAGTACTGAATCAGATATGGCGACCAGATGACGCCATAGACATGAAAGCCATTGGCCACGGTCTGGCCCGACGGCAAGGTGTAGGGATTGCCGGTATTGAAGCTGGTTGCGTGGACGCTGGCCTGCACGGTGGAGGCTCCAAGAGGCGGAACGTTTTCCATGATGTCGAGCTCGCCGCAGGCGGGCCAGTTTACGGATGTGATATCGCTGCCCAGCATCCAGAAGGCCGGCCACAGGCCAGCGCCGGTGGGCAGCTGCATGCTGGCCTCAATGCGGCCGTACTGGGTGGTGAACAGGCCCTGCGTTTTCATACGGCCCGAGGTCCAGACGCCGCTCGAGGTATGGATCGCCGCGATGACGAGATGACCGTTGCCATCTTCATAAATGTTGGGCTGGGCGGTGCTGCAGGGAGCTGTATTATCGGTGGGCGGACAGTAGTATTCCTGCTCCTGATTCCCCCAGCCGTTGTTATTGCCGGTCTCGTAAGTCCATTTGGCGGGGTTGGGGGCGGAGCCGGCGGGGCCGTTGAATTCGCTCGACCAGGCCAGGGTCCAGGTCTGGGCGGAAAGCGAGCCACAACCCAATAAAACCAGCGCGAGAAACGGCAACATCATGGCGCGGCGCGAAGAAGCGGCAGACCGCTTTTTTTGCTCCGCCATTCCTATCTGTCCCATACTGTTCCGCGGGATGGGGTCGCCGGGCTTGCGGTTTCGCATGGCTTTGAAGGCGGCTCGGCCGATGCGTCGTAATGGATGGGAATGCCTCAGCATTTACGTCCTCCCGTAATCGGGAAGCATTGTAGCAGGAAATAATGATGGGGCACAGCCGCGGTGACGGGCCCACTTTGTTGCTTCGTCATTTCCCGGGGGCGAAATCGGCAGAAAAAAGGAATGACTGTTTCTTTCCGCTCCGTACTGTTGCGCGGGACCAGGCCCCCGGCCAGCGCGCCGTCAGGAATTTCGCGCGGCGGCTTGCAATTCCAATAAAGACCGCAAATACAATAGATATATGCCTCACTTGTTCGAGCCACTGCGCCAGCGCGACGTGAACTTCCGCAATCGGATCGCGGTTTCCCCCATGTGCCAGTATTCCAGCCAGGATGGCCATGCCAGCGACTGGCATCTGGTTCACCTGGGCAGCCGGGCCGCGGGCGGAGCGGCCGCGATCCTGACCGAAGCCACGGCGGTATCGCCGGAGGGCCGCATCAGTCCCCAGGATCTGGGGATCTGGAAAGATGAGCATATCGAGATGCTGGTGCGGATGACGCATTTTGTGCGTGGGCAGGGCGCGGTGGCGGGCATGCAACTGGCGCATGCCGGACGCAAAGCCAGCACCTGGGCGCCCGGGCAGGGAACGGGCGCGATCGCGATCGAGGCAGGCGGCTGGCAACCCGTGGCGCCCAGCGCACTGGCGTTTGCGCCCGATTATGCGATGCCGCGCGCGCTCGATGCCGCGGGCATGCGAAAAATCATCGCCGATTTTGCCGCGGCCGCGCAGCGGGCGCTGGCGGCGGGATTTCAACTGCTCGAATTGCACGCCGCGCATGGATATCTGCTGCATGAGTTTCTCTCGCCCCTGAGCAATCAGCGAACCGATGCGTACGGCGGCAGCCTGGAGAACCGCTGCCGTCTGGTCTGCGAAGTCACCGCCGCGGTGCGCGGGGTTTGGCCGGAACGGCTGCCATTATGGGTGCGCATCTCGGCCAGCGATTGGAGCGAAGGCGGCTGGGATGTGGAGGCTTCGATTGAACTGGCGCGGCGCTTGCGGCCTTTGGGCGTGGATTTGGTGGATTGCTCTTCGGGCGGCAATGTGGCCACGGCGAAGATTCCCCTGGGCGCGGGCTATCAGACCGGTTTGCCGAACGCATTCGCCGGGAAAGCGGCATGCCAACGGGAGCGGTGGGCATGATTACCGCGCCGGCCCAGGCCGACCATATTCTGCGCAGCGGGCAGGCCGATATGGTGATCATGGCGCGCGAAATGCTGCGCGATCCGTACTGGCCGCTGCGGGCGGGGCGCGAGCTGGGCGCGGCGGCGGCCTGGCCGGCGCAGTATTTGCGGGCGGCGCCGGCGGGCAGCCCGGCACAGAAGCCAAGCGAAGATCCAGGCCAAAAGTTTCAGAATTCAATTTCGAATTAACAACCCAAGCGAAAGCGCGTGCGCCAGAACCCAGGCGCGCGCCTACTGTTAGCGTTAAATACCCATACGGATGCCGGATAATAGCTGGATGGCAACGAAGCTGGAAGAATACGCGCTGGTGGCGCGCCCCGAGCGGGATAACGTGGCGGTGATGATCACCGATTTAGCGGCCGCGGACGGCGCGGAAGCTATTATTGCAGCGCAATGGCGGGAGCGGTTCATTCCCCTGCGGCCGCCGCTGAGCCGGGGCAGCAGCGTGGCTTTGACTGATTTGCAGCCGGGTGACGCGGTGATTTCGCTGGGCGCGCCGTACGGGATGGCGAAAGAGATGATTCCCGCCGGGGCTGTGGTGGATGAGCGGAACCTGGCGGCGGAATTGCCCCGGCGATTGGGGTTGAGCGTCAAACGAAAACCATGCGCGACAAAGAATCTATGGCCCGCGCATTTTATGGGGTTTCGGCGGGATGACGGACAGACGGGGGTGCGCAACTATGTCGCTGTAGTGACCTCGGGAATGTGCGCGGCGGCGGAGGTGCGCGAGATTGCGGCGCGAGCCAGCCGCGAGCTGTGGTCGCGCGAGCGCTATCCCAATGTGGATGGCGTGATTCCGATCATCCAGGAGTCCGGCTGCGGCATGCCGGATGGCGGTCCGGTCGAAATTCTCAACCGTGTGCTGACGGCAACCTTATCCCACCCCAATATCGGTGCGGCGCTGTATGTGGATCTGGGCTGCGGCAAAACCTGTATTGCCTGTTCAGCCCCGGTTTTTGCCCAGCGCATACCGGGATATCACCGCCGGGTGCGGTCGCTGAGCATACAAGGCAACGGCGGGACGCGCCGCACCATTGAACGCGGGCTAAGCGAAGTGGAGCAATTACTCGAGCGGGCCAACCTGGAGCGGCGGACGCCGGCGGGCATTGAACAACTGAAACTCGGGGTGAAATGCGGCGGATCGGATCGCTGGAGCGGCATCACCGCCAACCCAGCCCTGGGCTGGGCGGCTGATCAGTTGATCGCGGCCGGCGGCAGCGTGCTGATCGGAGAAGTTCCGGAGCTGCAGGGCGCGGCCGCGCAGGCCTTGAAACGGCGCGCGGCAAACCGGGAAACGGCCCGCAAATGGCAAGCCGCGCAGCGGCGCTATGAAAAATATGTCCGGCAGTTTGGCCAGGATTACCGGGAAAATCCTTCGCCCGGGAATATTGCCGGCGGGTTGGCCAATATTTATCTGAAATCGCTGGGCGCGCTGGCCAAGGCGGGCGAGAGCAAGCTGGCGGACGTGCTCGACTATTCCGAGCCGGCGGGCGAGCGGCGGGGATTGATGGTGGTTTATTCGCCCGGCTATGACCAGATTTCCACCCCCGCACTTTTTCTGGGCGGCGCGCAGGTGGTCTGCTTCACCACCGGACGGGGCACCGGAATCGGCTGCGCACTGGGGCCGGTGATCAAGATCAGCTCGAATTCCGAGCTGGCGCGCGGAAATGAGGATATTGATCTGGATGCGGGAACGATTTTACCCGCAGTGGAGCAGAGAGAGAACGCTCCGGCACAGCCGGAAACGATTGCGGGAGTGGGAGAAAAGATATTGCGCCAGGTGGTGGACACCTGCAATGGCGGTTATAGACCGCGGGCCGAGGCCAGCGGCCTGCATTATGAATTTAAAGTCTGGGAGTCGTTGTGGCCCTCGCTATAAAAGCTCCGGCGAGGTTCCCAACTCCGGCGCGGCCGCACGCATCTGAATGAGTGCTGGGCGGCTGTTCTGTCACGTGCCGCGCCAGCAGAAGCCAAATTGAATCGGAGCAGGGATGGGCATGAGCCGGAATTTCATGAGCTGCGGTCTGGCGGCGATTTCAATGATGCTTATTCTGCTGATGGCAAGCGCGCGTTGGGATCGTCCTCAACCGATTGCCGCCATTGCCAAGAGCGGGCATGGGTTATGGCTGCGGCTTAGCCGGATTGGGCCAGGGCAAAAACGGGAAAGTAGTTTCACCTGGCGGCCGCATACACGGGTGGAATGGCCGGCCAGTTTTATGGCCTGCGGGCCGATGTGGCGATAAAGTAGCGTAAAAGCTGGAAAGCCGGATTCAGCGGGCGGCGCGCTGATGCGCGAAAGCCGCATAAATGACAGTGAGGGAAGCGAGCGGCCGGGGTCCAAGGCCGAGTCTATAAAATTTTTATTCCGGCAAAGAGGTGGAGTCGCGAATTTCCGCCACGATCTGATCGGCGGTCTGAGAGGCCCGGCTGCCGTTATACAGATTTTGTACGATCAGGCGATGGGCAAACACGGGAACCACCAGACGCTTGAAATCCGCCGGAACACAATAATCACGATTTTCAAGCCGAGCCATGGCCTGAGCGGCGCGGCGCAACATGGCGGAGCCGCGCGGACTGACGCCCAAGGCGAGGGCAGGGTGGGCGCGGGTGGCCCGGGCCAACTCCAGCGCATAGTCCACCAGCGCTTCGTCCACGCGCACAGCCCGGGTTTGGCGCTGCAGGGATAAAACTTCGTCGCTGTTCAAAACCGGCCGCAAGCCGGGCAACAGATCGGCGCCGGCTTCGCCGCGCACAATCGCACGTTCATTATCGAGGTCGGGATAGCCCATGTGTATGCGCAATAAGAAGCGGTCCAGTTGAGATTCCGGCAGAGGGTAGGTGCCATGGTGTTCAACCGGGTTCTGGGTGGCCATGACCAGAAATGGCCGGGGCAATGGCCGGGATTGATTGTCCACCGTGACCTGGCGCTCGCTCATGGCTTCGAGCAGGGCCGATTGGGTTTTGGGAGTGGTGCGATTGATCTCATCGGCCAGCACGATTTGAGTAAAAATGGGGCCGGGATGAAATTCAAATTCCTGACGGGCCTGATTGAAGATGCTGATGCCGATGACATCGCTGGGCAGCAGATCGCTGGTGAACTGGATGCGCTGAAAGCCGCAGTCGAGTGATCGAGCCAAGGCATGTGCCAGCGTGGTTTTACCAACGCCGGGCACATCTTCGATCAGCAAATGGCCATCGGCCAGAAGCGCGACCAGGGCCAGACGGATGCTATCAGAGCCGCCGCGCACGACTTGCCGCAGTTGCCGCTCCAGTTGGGTGAGGGCGGCCGGAGCGACGGTTGAGGTTTCTGTCATTATCGCCATGAGTCAGGGCGGGGGGAATTCAAATTTTAACAGAGCGAGAAGCGGCGCGGATGATTATGCTCATGCGCGCTGCCACCCGGCGCCGGATGAAATTTCCTGATGCCGTGATAAAGAAAAATGCCCGCCGCATGGCGGGCATTTTTCCAGGAGAAATAGCTTCGAAGCCCGATACCCGGCAAGACCGGGGTAACCGAAACCAGCGAAACCATTGATGGGAAAAATGGTACGGTCAGGACAAAAATACTGTCAAGATCAAATCAGCCCAGCAAAGTAATGTTTTTAAGCCTTTTATTATCAACGATATACAAAAAATAAAATCGGGCAGAAATTTGGGTCATTTAGTGTCGGGAGAGGATGGGGATTTTGATTCATATTCATTTAACTCCAGCCAAATGAATGACTTAACCACGGAATGAAAGTGTCGGGGAAACCAATGTGCCAATTGCCGCCGCAGCCAGCCGCTCAGAATGCCAACGACGATGGACGCTCCCATCAACAAGGCGACAAAGACCAGAATGCTCAGCAAAAGTTCGGCCGCCAATATCACCTGGCTGGGGCCGATGCGGCTCCAGGTAATGTGAACACGCTGATGAATCCGGGCAAGAAGAGAATGGGCGAGAGATGGATCGGAACTGCGAACGACGATGAGCCAGGTTCCGGAACGGCGGACGAAAACGTGGGGATGGGCGGACCACATGCGGCGGAATGTTTGTAATTGCGCATGCGCAATCTGCGGCGTGGGATAAGACCAGAGAAGCAGATGGGCAATGCCCCGCGGACGGGCGTAAAGAGCAGCCGCGAATTCAGGGTCATCCGGGAAGTTCGCTGCCTGAACGGGAAACCAGGGCGCGGCGGAAGCCAGCGCGGCGGGACCATAGCCATAGCGCAGCGATCCGGCAACGCGGGCGGGCGCCGGCAAATGCAGAGGCAGGTCAGGGGCAATATCGCGCGCGGCATCGCCCCTGGGCAGAGCGGCGGCCCAACGCAGAGCCGATTGAAACTGATGGGCCGGCCAAGCACCCCGCAGCAAAACCACATTGCGGCCGCGCAAAAGCGTCCACTGACGGGGGCTTTGCCAGGCTCGATTCAAGCGGGGAATCGCGCGCGCAAAGCCGGCGCGGGGCTCGGCGAACGCGCGCTGAAAACTATAGGCGCCAAAAGCGCCGCTGGCGCCGCGAAAGCGCTCCAGGATGAGCCGGGGCGAGTGGACGGCCGCCGATGCGGAGGAGGAGGGAAGCCAGGCCCGCCGCCAGCGAAGATGAAATTCCCGCAACAGCACCGCCTGGGCTGGAGCTAAACGCGGAAGAGAGGCTATTTGCCAGCCCGCAGGCACCGGCACGGCATGGGCATTGCTGCGGGGAGAAACCGGCGGCCGCGGCGCGGCGGCCGCGGCGAGCGCGCAACTCAACAACACGATCCACCCAAGGCGGGATTTTCGAAACCTGTCCACGCTTTATTGTGTACCCGTTGCAGAAACGATGAAGAGCGGCCGTGGTCAGGCGAAAAAAGAAATCAGGAATTGGAGTTGAGATCCAGTTCGGGCTCCAGGTCATCCACTTCCGCCGGCTGGCCGGCGGCGGGAGCTTCGGAGCGAATTTTCAACTGAAAGCCCCTGAGAACCTGTTCACGCTGGGGGGAATGCAATTCGTGGCGCAGGCGTTTGAGCGCCAGAGAGACGACATTGTAGTGATGCAGTTCGCGGTAGCGCGGATCATGGACCAGATCGAGCCAGATGTCGTGCATGAGGGCCACATCTTTGTCGCGCAGGCGGGGCGTATGGGGGCCGAGGTAAAAGACTTCGTCCACGGCGCCCTCATCCATGACTTCCAGGCGCAGGCGGGGCCGGGGTTCGGGCAATTGCTCCCAGGCCAGGCCGGTGTAGTTCCCCTGTTCGCGCAAGGGGAGGGCGCGGCTTTTGCCGGCCACAATGGTGTCGGAGCGCAGGCGGGCTGCGGTCTGCACCAGCGCGTCAAAGGCATTGGAGCCAGGCACGATGAGCAGGGAAACCGGCTTGCCGGCTTTTTCCGCGACGGCGACGACCTGGGTAAATAATTGCTGCTCGTAATCGGTTAATTCGGCGCCTACCGGATCGGCGGCGGCGCCGGGCGGGACCATGCGCACGGTGACCACCACGATGTCCTGCTTGAGCGGGTCGCTGCGGTCCAGCACGCGCCGGAGATGGCCGAGGTGATTGAAGTCGCGGACCGCGACCAGAATGCTGCCGGGGCGGACTTCGAGGGATTCGGCGTGCAGATCGCCGCGGCCGGCGACCTGAAATTCATCCAGGTGGGCATTTTTACGGCCCCGGCGCTTGGTCAATTGCTCGGATATGACAAAGATGATGAAAAAGGCCGCGGTGAAGATCACGCCGGAGATGGTGGCCAGTTCCTTAGTAAACAAGTTAATGATCGCAGTGCTCACCAGCACGAAGGTGATCAGAACCAGACCGAGAGGAAATTCGAACTGGCCGATACGGAAATTTCCGGGAACCTTGAACTCGCGGCCGCCGGGACGGCGGAAGCGCAGCACCAGCACCGCGACCGAGAGAAAAGTAAAGCTCCAGACCAGGCCGAAGGCATAGGCTTCGCCCAGGGCATAAACATTGCCGCGGCTGAGCAGAATGATGGCGATCTGCATGATCGTGATCAGGTTCAGCAGGCGGTAGGTGGTGCCGTAGCGGCTATGAGGACGGCGAAACCAGGCGGTCATGACCCCATCTTCGCTGACTCGGTTGAGCACGCCATTGGAGCCGATAATGGCCGTATTCACCGCGCCGGAGAGAATCAGCACGCCCACCACCGCGACGAAACCCTGAAAAGCGAGGCGCAGGAACAGCGGGCCCGTCAGATGCATGGCCAGCTCGCCCAAGAGATTGCCCAGCAGATATTTGTGGCGGACGGCGTCGGGAATGATCATTTCGCCGAAAAACGCCGCCAGGGCGGTGAACAGCAGGCTATAGACAAAAATCACGAGCCCGGCTTTTTCCAGGTTTTTGACCTTGGGGCTCTGAATTTCCCGGTAGACCTGGGCCAGGGTCTCTTCGCCGCTCATGGCCAGGATGGAGTGGCCGAAAGCGATGAGCAGGGCGAAAAAGATGATGTGAGTCAGAGCGGAGCCGTAGAGCCAGCCCAGGGAGGAACGGGGAAAGTTTAAATGTTGCAGGGTGGGAGCGGGCGGCAGGTGCGCCTGCCCGCCCATATGCAACAGGGTCAGCAGCGACCAGATGATGAGCATGATCACCATGACGGTGGTGATCTGCATGATGCGCAGCGCTTTGCCGCTGGATTCATGGATGCCCTGAATGTTTTTCCACCAGAAATAGAGGGTGACGGCCACGGCGAAGGCGGCGGAAAAGGTGTTGAGGGCGGTGTCGCCGGTGATCCAACTGGCGCCCCAGCGGGCGGCCAGATCGTGAATAAAGCCGCCCAGATACTGGCCGGCGGAGACGGCGCTGATCGGTCCGGTCAGAACAAAATCAAAGAGCAGGGCGGAGACGGCGACCTTGGCGGTGGTATGGCCCAGGCCTTCTTTCACCACGCGGTAGACGCCGCCGCGCACAAACACGGTGGAGGATTCAATATAGAGCGCGCGCACGGCGTAGCTGAACAGCATGACCGCCAGAATCAGCCAGGGGGCGCACTTGCCAATGGCCTGTTCGGCGATGCCGGGCACGTAAAAGGCCGACGAGGCGAGATCGGCCAGCACCACCGCGGCGGCGCGCCAATAAGTGATGAAAGTGAGCATCACCGTCGAAGCGACGATGACACGCGTGGCGGTCTTGGGAGAGACATCCATGAGTTCAAATGACGGCGAACGGATCGGCAACCCAGGCGCGAGCGCGGCGCCCAGCCGGCGATGTGCCGGCAATACGGGTGCGGGGGCGATTTCCGGGTCTTACACCCAGGCTTGAAACATATTGTAGAGGAAAACCGCGCGCCCCCGGCACGGAAATTTAACGCTCGGCCTGATGGACCGGCATTATATGCGCGGGTTGACGGAGAGGATGGTTCTGGGCGCGAACGATGCGGGGACCGCCGAGCGAATGGACATAGCGCGCGATGCCGCGATAGATGTCCAGGGCGATGCGCTGCTGATACCAGGACTGGCCTAACCGCCGGGCATAATAGGGATTACTGAGGAAAGAAATTTCGGTCAGGATCGAAGGCATGCGGGCGCCGATCAGGACAATGAAGGGAGCGGATTTCACATGCCGGTCCGGCTCATGCAGGCCGCGCACCAGGCTGATTTCCACGTCATGGGCCAGCTGGCGAGATTCCTGCATTTTATTGTCAATGGCGATTTTGGTGATTAAACCGCCCAGGTTATGAATGTCATAGCCGCTGCCGGCATTTTCGCGCGCCGCCACGGCCAGGGCCTGGGGATTCTGGGTGAAGTTCAGGTAGTAGGTTTCAATGCCGGAAACCTGCGGATCACTGCTGGCGTTGGCGTGAATGGAAATAAACAGATCGGCATGGTCGCGGTTGGCGATGGCGGTGCGCTCGGTCAGAGGAATAAAGACATCCCGGTCGCGGGTGTAAAAGACCCGCACGCCAAGCCGGCGGCGCAAGAGGCGTCCCAATTTCAGCGCCACTCCGAGCACCACATTTTTTTCATATAACCCATTGGGGCCAATGGTGCCAGTGTCATGCCCGCCATGGCCGGGATCAATGACGATGCGGCGGATGCCGAGATCAAGCGCCCGGGTGAGGGAACGCCGGCCATTGGGCAGCGGGGCGGAGGGATGAAGGACGACTGGCCGAACGGGCGGCGGGCGGGGAGTGATGAGGCGGCGAACGGCGACGAGTGGACGCGGCCGGATCGGAGCGCCAGGCGGGACCGCATTCGAGGATATGGATACTGTTCGTGAGTGCGCGCTGGCCGGGACAGCGGGTTGCGGCGGATGGATTGCGGGTGTCCGGGACTGGGCCAGGACCGGCGCGGCCGGAATCGAGATGCGCGTGAGAGTGATGATATAACGCGCGGGATTGGGATAAAAATGGATGTGCGGCGTCAGCGCCAAAGCCGCAGTGGCGCCCACGACCACGCGCACGATATCCGCCTGGTTTTGCCCGGCGCGAATATAGCGCAGGCCGGGATCGGCGACGGGATATGTATGCAAGCCCCGCACCCAGGCGGTGGCGCAGCCATGCAAATCCAGAAACAGAATATGGCGGGAAACGATGGTGCCCCAGGAAATCGGAACCCGGCGGGTAAGAAATAAGACCAGGCGAATGGCGCCGGGATCATGCCAGACGTGCAGATGCTGGAAGTAGGCGTCTGATGAAGCATTCAGGGCTACTGGAACCGCAGCCAGCCCGGCGGGCCGCGCCGCGGCCTGGGGCCGGGCAGACGGGGCCGGAGCAGGGGATGGCGGCACAGGGCGGGAGATCAGGGCGCGGCGGCCCAGTTTGGCCAGCGCCGATCCGCTCAATATGGGCAAGCTGCCGCGGATTTCACCCCGCAATTCGCGCCGCGCGGCGGAAGCGCGGGGATCGGCGGGATAGCGCAGCAGAAAATCCCGCAGATGCGTCCGGGCGGGCGCGCGCAGGTCCAATTTGCTCCATTCGATCTGGGCCAGCGACCAGTCCACATTGCGGCGGAATTGACTATAGGGATAGCGCAGCAGCAGGGTGTAATAAAAATGCACGGCCCGCAGCCAGGCGGCATGGGCGACAGCATAGGAATGCGTGGTCTGGGCCAGCTCCACTTCCAGACCGGCGCTGTCATAGTACGCGGCCTGGGCGGCCTGGGCGTCATTTCGCTGCCGGCGCAGCGGCGCCAGGAGATGGACAATGGCCAGGAATTGGCCGGGAGTGCGCGCGCTGCGCGGCTGCCGCAATAAGGCCTGATGGAGGCGATGCGCGCGGGCTAGGATCCGCTTGGCGGGAGACACGCGCGCCCTAGCCGGGAGCACGCACAGCAGCCCGGCCAACAGGAGGGTTGCGGAGCGGAACTTCAATGTCAACTGCGGCACGTTTCGTGCGGAAAGCAATCGCGAGCAGGTTCAATGTAGCGAATCAGGCCGGGAGAATGCAACAAGAAATCACGGATCAGGATAGCGGAATAGATACCTGAACCTGTCTCATCAAGCCAAATTGAAATCATGCATGCCGTGCGGCTTTGAGGCAGATTTCTGACAGGGAGATGCGAAGAAAACGGAGGAGCAGAGAAGAGAACGCGCGGATGGGCGGTCAATCGGTATTGCTGAAAAGCAGAACGCCATGAGAAAGCGATTCATGTACGGGCATGGACGGGTGGTGAGCGGATGCGGAGGAAGGCCGGGAAGGGTGGGTATGATGCAGATGATCGAGAATGGCGCGGACATAGGCGCGGGTTTCCGGATACGGCGGGACGTGGCCGCCGGCGGCCGCGACGGCGCCCGGGCCGGCATTGTAAGCCGCCAGACTCAAGCGCCGGTCGCCGTGAAAGCGCCGCAGCATGGCCTTTAAATATTTCACCCCGCCGCGAACATTCTGGCGGGGATCGAAAGGATCCCGCACGCCCAGATCGCGGGCCGTGCCGGGCATGAGCTGCATGAGGCCCATGGCGCCGGCGGAAGAGACAGCGCGTGGATTCCAGTCCGACTCCTGACGCGCCACCGCGCGCGCCAGCCGGGGGCTGACCTGATGACGGCGCGCGATGCGGCTGACCAGATGGCGGAAAGCAGATGCGGAAGCGGATGTGCGTCGGCCGGAAGAAGACCCGAGCGCTGAGTCAACGCCGGCCCAGGCGGGGCCGGGCCGATTTTCGCGAAACATCCGGGCCAGGGCGGGACGGTTCCCCCGCACGGCAGCAGATGCCTGCGGCCAGGCGAAGCCGCTCAGCAGCAACAGGCAGGCCGGAATGGCCGGGCGCAGGATCATGGTTTGCCTTCAGGCGGCTTTGAGCCAGCGCAATAATTCCGGCAGCGTCGGGCGTTTGCCGGTCATCAATATGCCGATACGATAAACCTTGGCGGCGAAGCGAATGATGACCACGATGCCGGCCAGCATTAAAGCCAATGATAAGCCGATCTGCCATGACGGCGGATGGCTGGCGGTCAGCCGAGTAACCATTAATACCGGGGCGAAGAACGGAATTTCCGAAAGCAAAACCGCCTTGAAGCTGGCCGGCGAGGTTAAGACCGCCGGGATGAGAATGACCGAGAGGACCAGGATCAAGGTAATCGGCATCTGGGTTTGCTGCATGTCCTGCTCATTGGAAATAATGGCGCCGGCGGCGGCGTACAAGGTGGCGTAGAGCAGGAAGCCCAGAATGAAATAGACAATTAACAACAGAAACACCGCCGGGCCGAGATGGGGAATATGCTGGAGGGCGGCATTCGAGCTCATCCTGCTGTAGCCAATGACCAGCCCCACGCAGCCCAGCCAGACGGCAAACTGGGTCAGGCCGGCGGCGCCCAGGCCGATGATTTTGCCCAGCATCAAGGTAAAGGGATCCACCGCCGCCAGCACTACTTCGGCAATGCGGCCGGTTTTCTCTTCGGCCACGCCGCGCATGACGCTGATGCCATAAATAATGATGGCGATATAAAGCAGCGTGGAAAGGACATAGGCCAAAGCGAAGGTCTGGCCCTGGTCGGCTTTGGCGCCGTTGCGGGTGACTTTATACTGCCGCAAATTCACCGGTTGCAGCAGCTTAGCCAACTTGCGGGCAGGCAAGCCGGCGGCCAGCAGGCGCTGGCGCTGAATCACACTTCCCACCGCCGACTGGAGCTTGCCCAGGACATAAAAGTTGGTCACGTCGCGGGCATAATAACGCACCCGGCGCAAGCCGGGCGAGATCACGAGCGCGCCATCAAAATGTTTGCGCAAGACCGCCGTCACCATACCGGCCAAGGCCGGCGCCGTTCCGCCCGTGTCCGGAATGGAGGTCAGCAGGAATTGGGAGTTCTGATGGAATTTAATTTTTTCCAGGCGAGCCGACAAGGGAGCGAAGAGATGGCCCGATTCGTCCAATACCGCAATCCGGTATTGCTGCCGCGAGCCGCTGTGGCTGATGCTGATGATAAAGGCAATATAACCGGCCATGAGCAGGGGAAAGAGCAAGGTGAAAATTAAAAACCCCTTGCTGCGCACACGCTGCAGGTATTCGCGGCGAATGACGATGAGAAGCTTAACGGGCATAGGCCGGCTCCCGTTCGGGGCGGGCAGCGGAAGATTGGGCCGCCGCCACGGTGGTGAGGAATATTTCGTCGAGCGAGGGGACCAGGATTTCGAACTTGCGGATATTCACGCGCGGCGCCAGAAAACGCACCACCTCCGGTGCGGCTTCGGCGGATTGGAGCTGCAGCTCCGCGTAGCTGTCATAGAGATCGGTTTTGCGCACGCCGGGGGCCTGATGCAGCCACTGTGCTTCGCCCGTGAACTCGATGCGCACCGTTTGTTTGCCAAATCCGGCCCGGATCTGCTGCAAATCGCCGTCCAGCAGTTTGCGGCCCCGGGCGATGAGGCATATGGAGTCGCAGAGCCGCTCGGCATCTTCCATGCGATGGGTGGAGAAGAGAATCGTTTTGCCCTGGCCGCGCAGTTCGAGCAGAACTTCGCGCACCAGACTGGCGTTGACTGGATCGAGGCCCGAGGTCAGCTCGTCGAGGATCAGAATGGGAGGGTCGGCGAGCAGAGTGACCGCAAACTGCAATTTCTGCTGCATGCCTTTGGAGAGCTCATTGACTTTTTTATCAGCCCAATCGCTCAGTTCCAGGCGCTGCAGCCAGTACTGGCCGCGGCGCCGGGCCTCGGCGCGAGGCACATTTTTCAGCTCCCCGAAATAAGTGAGCTGATCGAGAATCTTCATCTTGGCATAGAGCCCGCGTTCCTCGGGCAGATAGCCAATCTGATCCTGTTCCTTGCGGCCGGCGGGACGGCCAAGAATTTGAATTTCGCCCTGATCCGGCATGAGGATATTCATGATCATCCGGATGGTGGTGGTTTTGCCCGAGCCGTTGGGACCGAGCAGGCCATACACGCTTCCCGCCGCGATACACAGATCAAGGTTGGCGACGGCCTGGGTCTCGCCGTAGGCTTTGCAAACCTGGTGCAACTGGATGGCGTTGGGCATAGTTTTTAAATTTTGAAACCGGCGAGCTTCAGGCGACGTCTCAACTCCAGTAGGTAGCTGCCTTTGTGCTGCGACGGAGATCGAAGATATACCCCTCCCTTCGATCTCCGTTGTATATCAAGCCAAGCCGAATCGATCCCACCTGGCTTACGCCAAGTCTCGGCGACATAGTATCGCATGAGAGGGGAAGGGAATGCCATCAAGGGCGCGGGAAAACGGTATGCCGGGGAGCCGGCATGGGAGTATTGCCTTTAGCGGCTCGCCATAGAATGGCATTTAATACCGCGGAATTGTCCCGGTCGGGCTGGCGGAAATCCATGGCCAGCGAACGCTTTGCGCCGGGGCCATGCAGGGGGTTCATGCGATAGATCAGGCCATTGCGGCGGTTCCGCACGCGGGCGCGAAATGGGGATTGCGAGCCCGGACCTTGAAACAATTCGGTCATGGCCGAGGCGCGGGCATCGTTGTTGTTCATCGGCGGCAGGCCGAGTAAAACCTCGATGGTGCGGATCATATTGACGGTGGTATAGAAATGATGGTCTACATGATTGCGCCGTAAAGGAGCATAGGCGCTGATGACGAGCGCGGTGCTGCGGTGGGCATCCACATGATCAGGGCCATTCTGGGCATCGTCCTCCAGCACAAAAATGGCGGTGTCCGGCCAATAGGAGCTGTGGGATATGGCCTGTACGATGCGCCCCAGCGCCAGATCATTGTCGGCGACGGCGGCGGCGGGTTGAGGATAATAGGGCCGCGTGCCGGCGGTATGATCCTCGGGCAGCCAGACGATTTCCAGCCGGGGCATGACGGGACCATGGCCGGCGCGGCGGTCGCGGACAAAGGCGCGAAATTCGCGCAAGTATTCGTCGGCGCGCAACTGATCGGGATAGTTGAGGCGAAAGGCCGGGTAGCGGGGATCAAAATGCCCGCGCACGGAGGCAAAGGTGGCCTGATTGCCGGCCAGGATGGGAATCGGCCAGGGCCAGGGACTGGGCCGGCCGGAATCGGCGCCCAGGCCCGCCGGCAGGGGCTGATGGGGTTCGATGAAACTTGCGGCACAGCGGCGCGCGGCCGCGCTGGGCGAACCATTGCGGCCATTGGTATTGCGATTCGATCTGTTACACCAGTGCGAGGCCAGGTCTTCGCCATAAATCCGGAAGCTGATGCCATGGCGCGCGGCATCGGACCAGAGATATCGAGTGCTGGGCTCATCCAGGTTCGGTATGCCCTCGCGCAGAGGGTAGCCATCGGCGACCGAGCCCTGGAAATCATAGGGCCGCTCGCCGCCGCGATAGTTGAGCTCCCAGTTTTTCTCGTTATAGTCGCTGGTTATAGCCGCATCGGACCATTCATGGCCGTCGGCGGATACTTCGGCGCTGACATAGAAATTGTCCAGGATGCCGAATTGACGGGCCATGGCGTGTTCGTTGGGGGTTATCGCCTCACAATACATGCAAAACGCGCGGTCACCGTTGCCGGGCAGGTCGCCAAAGACCTGATCGTACGTGCGGTTTTCCTTGATGATGTAAACCACATGGCGGATGGGATTGCGGCGCCCCGGAAACATGGCCGTACGCGGAGGCCGGTTCATGCGATTGGCCCATGCGACCTGGTGGGTCCAAAAGGGCAGGCGCGCCAGCATGGGACGCAGGCTGAGCGTGGCCACGGAGCCGCGGATCAGCTTGGGGATATAGGTGAAAAAGGGTGGATGGTGGAGCTTGGCATTGGGCCCGGTGCCGATGCCTTTGCCGGAAATGACATAGAGCCGATCGTGGTGAACCGCCAGGGCCGTGGGATACCATTGGGCCGGAAGAAAGCCCTGGGCCAGAATAAGCGGCGCGGTTGCGGGCAATGCCGGGTTCATACGGATGGGCCGCAGTTGAAAGACCGCAATGCCATCCTGAGCGGCATCGGCGACATAAAGATGGTTGCCCCGCGGGCTTTGCGCCAGGCCTTCGGGATAAGTTCCGCGGTATTGCTGGGCTGGCAAGCGGGTAGAAAGCCAGGCGCGGACCTGTCCGGTGCGGCGGTTGATCATAGCCACACGATCGCGATTGGAGAGAGTGACATAAAGCCAGCGTCCATGCGGGCTGAGCAGGAGCGCGGTGGGATGCGAGCCTGGCGCTATCGGCGATGCCGGGCGCAACAGCGGCCAGAGCTGCTTATGCCCGGTTTGCAGATTCACCCGCGCGACGGCGGAGCCGTTCCATAAACTGCAGTAAGCGAAATGGCCGTGTGGAGAGACCACCACGCCGTAAGGAAAGGCGGCGGGGATCACGGACGCGTCAGCCAGGTTGAAGCGGCGCAAAAGTTTTCCGCTACGGGCATTGAGCAGCATGAGGCTATCGGATAAATCCCCGGCCACCAGCAGACGGTCGCCAGCGGGCGCGGGCCATACAGCCAGGCCGGCGGGGAAAGGATTCACAAAACCACGCGGGACAAAATGCAGGGTGTTGCGATGACCGGGCGGCAACGGCTGCAAGGGAATGGGTAGAAAACGGGATGGCCGCAAAAGGCCGGACTGAAAACGATATACGGCAATGCCGTTGCCTAAATCACCCGGCCGGCGGCCCTGGGGGTCACGGTAGGCGCCGACAGAGGCATAAAGCTGGTGGCCGTGGGAACCCCAGGCCAGACCCATATAGTAGGTTTGATGGGCATGCAGATGAAGGCGGGGGTCGGGGAAGTCCCGTACCTGACCTGTCGCCAAATTCAGGATGGCGATGGATTGATCGTTATGCGAAGCATCGTCGCCGTAACCATTATTCAAAATGGCCAGGTAGCGTTGATTGGGGCTGAGAGCGGCGACGGTGGGGAAACTGTTGAGCCGGCGCACCGGTCCCGGGTAGGGCAGGGACATTTTTTTACCCGTGGACAGGGACAAAACTTTGCTCGCGCGTCCCGGTCTTGCAAGATAACGAGCTCCGGCCAGAACGATGATGGAAAGGGCAAAAGCCGCGATCCAGCCGAAAACGATTCGCGGGCGGAAGGAGGGGAAAAAGGGTAGTTGGCGCATGGCTCGATTCCTGCGATTCGACTCCCAGCCGCGATTCTGTTTACAGTTTCAGGTGGTATTTTCAAAAGATGCCGGTTGCCCGGATCATCAGCATACAGATTGCACAACCTGCGCGGGTGCCGCGCCCGGAAGGGGAATTGTACACGGCTTGCGGCAAGACTTCTGTAAACGGCCGGGCATGGGTCAGTCCTGAAGGGGTCCAGGGCGACCGGCAAGCAGACAGGAAAAACCATGGCGGGCCGGAACGGGCGGTGTTGGCCTATGCGGCGGCCCATTACCCGATCTGGCAGGCGGAGCTGGATAGGCATGGCAAGAATTCATCATTGGCATGGGGCGCGTTTGGTGAAAACTTTACGGTTGAAGGCATGGAAGAAGCGAGCGTGGCTATCGGCGACCAATATGAATGCAGCGCGCTGCGGCTGGAAGTTTCGTATCCCCGGGAGCCGTGTTCCAAGCTGGGGCGTTTTTTGCAAGTTCATGGCCTTGACCACAGGATTCGCCCAGTCTGCGCAGCGGCTGGTTTTTCCGGGTGTTGAGCGCCGGCTGGGCGGAAACGGGTCAGGAATTGGTTCTGCAGGCGCGGCCTTTCCCGCAATGGACTGTTGCCCGGGTGAGCGCGATCATGTATCACGGCTGGCGTGATCCCGCCCAACGCGCGGCGATTGGGGCATTGGCCGGGGTCGAGGTGTTTTCCTGGAACTGGCGCAAGCGGTTTATTCAACGCGTGCAGGAATTCCGGGATTCGTAGCGGAAACCAGCAAGATTAACTGAGATGTAATTCGCCGCGAATGCGGCTGGCGAGCTGCGGCAAAGAAGACAAGGGCACGAGCTGGATGCCGGAGCTTTGCAGTAATTCCGCGTGTTCCGTCCAGGGTGATTCAAGGACATCTGCCGCGGAATCCGGCCTCGGCTGGTCAGCCGCCGATTCCTGGTCTATACCCACTGATGGATGCATGGGCGCATCATGCACGGCTTCAATATGAAGCTGCTCCTGGTGATTGGATAGCTGGCGCCTCAGCCGTTCGACGCTGAAGCAAAGGGTTTTGATTTCGTTTTCGGGGCTCTCGGCGCTGACCGCCTGCAGCAGATGATGCGCGCCATTGGGCTTGTAATAGTAATCAAAGCGGAAATTGTCGTGTCCGCCCGCGAGTTGCCGGGCGAGGACCTGGGTGGAAAGATGGGGCAGGATGCCGCTTTGTTCGAAGGCCGTGTGCATGGCGTTGAGAATTTGACGGCGTGGTCTCTGTGTCCGCTCTTCGCCGGATGCGGCAACCGGCGGTTCGGCATATTGGCGGAAAAGCGTGGCGAGTTCGGCGGCGGGATCGGCGGTGAGAACGGTTTTTGCTCCGCTTACGGTCAAGCCATGGGAAAACTTATCCTCGGCCATTTCCAGCCAGGCGCCGGGGTCATGCTGGATCAGCTCGCGCAGGTGGTTTTCCAGTCCCGGGAGATCGGAGTCGAGTCGGAAATCCGGAAACAGACAACGCAAACGGCGATCATCGGCAATGAGTTTCAGGCCGGAAAAGCCGCCATCCGGCTGGAACAGACCGACGCCGATATTGATGAACTCATGCCGCACCGGGTCGGGCGCAACCCGGATCAGGAAATAGCGGCAGGCGAAAAGTTGCGGGTCGGCCATGATTAATCTCCTGCGCCGGCGGCGAGGCTGACGGTGGCGGGAACGTCATCGCGCCACTGAGGAAATGGGTTACGCACCGAGGCGCGCACCGCTGCCAGCAGGTCGCGCAAGCGTTCGCGGCGCTGCGCCAATTGCCGCAACAGGCGCTCCAGATCATCCCAGGAACCGTACCATTCCGGAGGAACGTGCTCGCCGCAGCTGTAAATAACCTCTTCTGGGCACTGTTCGATGCGGGCCAGCCAGGGCGCAAATGAATCCCAGCCTCGCACCGCCTGGTACACCTGATTGCGGCTGTACACGCCGCGCAACGGACTATCCGGGAAATTCCAGTCGCCGGCATTAAAGCAAAAGCCCTGGTCAATCATGAAAACCCGCATGGGGCGCCGGGGATGGGGACGGCAAAAAATCACCTGGCGGCCGTTGCAATTGCAGGTCCATTTATCGAAGCAGAGCATGCCGGCAAAGTCGCGCAGGTTGGCCACCAGATCGAGGCCCGCGTCGGGCAGGTAATCAAAGATCGGAGCGTGCGGGTCCGCGCAAGGCAGGCGGGAAGCGAATTGCAGGCCGGCGGAACAGCGCAGGACTTCGCCCGCCACCCGCAAAACCAGTTCCGGCGAGCCGGCGATGAGGGAGGCCGGGACTTCGATCAAATCACACGGCGGGACGGGCAGCGCCAGCCATTGCGCCAGGCGCGCGGCGATATATTCGTTGGCGAGCACGCGCCGGTGCTGGGGATTATTTTGAAATTTGACTACATAGTAATGGCCGTCGTCGGCCCGCAGCAGATGCGACTGCGCGCCTCCCTTCATGGGGCGAATATGTTCGACGGCCCGCAGCATAAGCCTAACTTGAGGCTATTTTACGCCGGCCCAGCCCATAGCCGAGCCCCAGCAGGGCACAGGAGACGAGCATGACCGAAACCGGGTGATGCCGCAGAGCGGCCAGCGCCTGGGCGCCAAACCGCAGCGCCAGCCAGGCTTCGAGAAAATAACGGAGACCGCGGCCGGCGGCCATGGACGCGGTGAAATGCGGATACGACATTTCAAAGGCCCCCGCGCCCACGATAAAAATCTTAAAAGGCAAGGGCGGCGGCAACAGCGCCGGCAGCGCCACCGCCAGCACTTCGTGGCGCTCAAACCAGCGATGCATGCGCTGGAATTTTTCTCCCGGCAAATGGCGCTCGGTCCAGGGTCCACCCCAATGCCGCACCAGCGCGAACAGCAGGACACTGCCCGCGGTGGAACCCGCCGTGGCGACGAGTGCGTACCAGGGCAGCCGAAACGGGTGTTGCAGCACCAGCGCGATCATCAGCACTTCCGGCAGCATGGGAATGCTGCAGGAATCTATGAAGGCCATGAGAAACAGCCCCCAGACGCCCCAGCGGGAAAACAGATGCTCGACAAGCTGAAATAAATGAGCTAAAACGGACACACTTCAGCATAACGGAATCCAGAGCAACATCAGGAGGGGTCACCGAAGGCAGATTCCAAAAATGAACAAACCGGAGGCACGTAAACCCACCGGATTACGGCGGGCATTTCCACTTTTCCCCGCCTGTCCTCATCTACTATGTTTAGAGCATGGCCGATTCGATACATTTTGGCACTTCCGGCTGGCGCGCCATTCTGGGAGAAGAATTTACTTTTTTCAATGTGGCCCGGGCGCTGACGGGCATCGCGGAATATTTGCATGAACACGTCGCGGGGCCGCCGGAAGTGGTGGTGGGGCATGATACCCGCTTTTTAGGCGAGCGCTTTGCCGGCTTTGCCGCCGCGCAACTGCAAGCGATGGGCGTGAAAGCTCAACTAGCCGCGGCGGCCGCGCCGACGCCGGCCTTGGCCTACTATGCGGTAAAAAACCGGCTGGCGGGGGTGATTAACTTCACCGCCTCGCACAATCCGCCGGAATACAACGGCTTGAAATTTTCCACGGCCGCAGGCGCGCCCGCGCCGCCCGAGATCACGGGCGCGATCGAAGCCCGCATACCCGGGACGGCCGCGGCGCCGAGCGGAGACCCGCCCGGGTCCTTCGTCCCAGCCGATATTCGAACGCCGTATTTGGCGCGGCTCCAGGAACTGGTCCGCCTCGACGTCATCCATGCCGCGGGATTGAAAATTGGACTGGATCCGCTCTGGGGCACGGCGCGCGGCTATACCCATCAGTTGCTCGAGCAAGCGAATGTGCCTTGTGTGATCGTGCACGACTATCGCGACGTGCTGTTCGGAGGGCATGCGCCCGAGCCGGAAATCCAGAATACGCGAGAGCTGGCCCAGCGGATGCAAGCCGCGGGCGCAACCCTGGGCCTGGTGACCGACGGCGATGCCGACCGCTTCGGCATTCTTGATGAGACCGGGGAGCTGGTGCAACCCAACTACGTTCTGGCCCTGCTTCTGGATTATCTGATCGAAAGCCGGGGCTGGCGGCACGGCGCGGGCAAGAGCGTGGCCACCACGCATCTGCTCAACGCGGTGGCCGAATATCATAAAATTCCACTGTATGAGACCCCGGTGGGCTTTAAATACCTGGGCGAGCTGATTATTAAAAATCAAGCCACGCTGGTGGGAGAAGAAAGCGCCGGCCTGACGATCTTCGGGCATGTGCCGGAAAAAGACGGCATCCTGGCCGGGCTTTTGATCGCGGAAATGGTGGCCAGCCGCCGCGCCGGAGTGCGGGAGCAAATCGCGGCGCTGTTTGCCAAAGTAGGTTCCTTTTACCCCGCGCGCGAGAATTTCCGCTTGACGCGGGAGCAGCGCTCGCGATTAAGTCAAAGATTGGAAGATGCGCCGGGGCAATTTGCCGGACACCGGGTCAGCGAAGTCATCCGCACCGATGGACTGAAACTGCTGCTGGATGACGGCGCTTGGGTCCTGTTTCGCCCGTCCGGAACCGAACCGGTGGTGCGCATCTACGTGGAATCGCGAACGCTGCAGGAACAGGCGGCATTGCAAGCCGCGGCGCGGAAATTTTTACTGGATTCAGCATGAAGATAGCATGGCCGCAGGGATGGAAGGAACGCCGCCGGGCTTGGCATTTGCGCCGCCGGTTGCCGCTGTATGGGCTGGCCTTGTTGGCCGCGCTGGCGCTGCATCATGAAATTTTCGGCGCGGACGGCTATCTGGCTTTTCGGCGCGAGCAGGCGATTTACCAAAGCCATGCCCGGGAATTGGCCCGCTTGACGCTGGATAACCAGAAACTGCATGCCAGTATCCGGCAATTGCGCGGCAATCCCCATGCGATTGCCCGGATTGCGCGGCGGCAACTGCATTTGACCCGTCCGGGCGAAATTATTTACACCTACCCCAAATCATCCCGGCATCGCTAAAGAACTCAAGTTGGACCGGGTTGACGGGATCTTGTGCCCAGGCAGGCGATTCAGGCAATCACGCCGGTTAAGGGCGAACTGGCGCTGGCATGCAGACGGGCGGACATGCGGCCCGCGAGATAACTCAGCCGGCCGGCCTGGATGGCGTGGTTCATAGCCCGGGCCATGCTTTCCGGATGAGCGGCGGCGGCGATCGCGGTATTCATTAAAACGCCATCCGCGCCCAGTTCCATGGCGCGCGTGGCATCGGAGGCGCAGCCCACGCCGGCATCCACGATGAGCGGCACCTGGGTGATGCGTTCGCGCAGAATGCGCAGTGCGGCGGTATTTTGTATTCCCAGGCCGGAACCGATGGGGGCGGCCAACGGCATGATGGCCGCCGCGCCCGCATCCAAAAGCCGCTGGGCCACGATCAGATCATCATTGGTGTAGGGGAGCACATGAAAGCCCTCGCGGGCCAGGATTTCAGTAGCCGTGAGCAAGGCGGCGGTATCGGGAAACAGAGTGGCCGCGTCGCCGATCACTTCCAGCTTGACCCAGGGATTATCCAGCGCTTCACGCGCCAGGCGCGCGGTGCGCACGGCATCTTCCGCGGTATAACAGCCGGCGGTATTGGGCAGGATTAATAATTTCGACAGATCCAGATAGTCGAGCAGGTTTTTTTCCGAACGGCTGGTGATGTTGACCCGGCGCACCGCGACGGTTACGACTTCCGCGCCGCTCAACTGAATGCAGCGCGCGGTTTGCTCGAAGCTGGAGTATTTGCCGGTGCCGATTAATAAACGGGAGGCCAATGAACGGCCGGCAATCACCAGTGCGTCTTCCATATTCAAATGGTAGCATCCGGATTTTTACAGCAACCGGCGCAGGATCGCCAGCGCCGCATGGCCTTGTTCGGGGCTGACGTCGCGGTGCGTGACCCAGCGGAGTTGATGGGGACCCGCAGCTCCGCACAAGATTCCGGCAGCAGCCAGATCCCGGACCCAGACCGCCGCGGGACGGCCGGTGGCTTGGGTGTCAAATATAAGAATATTGGTCTCGACGGTGCCCGGATCCAGCCCGATGCCCGGCAATTGCGCCAGGCCTTCAGCGAGTTCGCGCGCCAGGACATGATCGCGGGGCAGTTGCGCCGGGCCATCTTCCAACGCCAGCAACCCCGCGGCGGCGAGAATGCCGGCCTGGCGCATGCCGCCGCCCAGTCTTTTCCGCAAAATGCGAGCCTGATGAATGAATTCCCGCGAGCCGGCCAACAGCGAACCGACCGGCGCGCCGAGACCTTTGGAGAGGCAGAACATCACGCTGTCAAAGCTGCGGCTCAGGGCTGCAACCGTCGTATGCAGGGCCGCGGCGGCATTGAAGATGCGCGCGCCATCGAGATGCACCGGCAATTGCAGGTCATGGGCCTGTTGGCAGATGGCATCGCTTTCCGCCTGGCCCAGCACCACGCCACCGGCCAGATTCAAGGTGTTTTCCACCACGATGAGACCAGTGCGCGCCTTGTGATAGGGAGCGTCCAAGCGTAGATGGGGTTCGATACAGGGCCATGTTAATTTGCCATCCGCGGCGGTGGCCGGCCGGATCAAGCCGCCGGCTAGGACGGCGGGCATGGCCATTTCATAATTGAAGATATGAGCCCGCGCTTCGCAGATGATTTCCTGGCCGGGGCGCAGGTGAACGGCCAGCGCAATCTGATTGCCCATGGTGCCGGTGGGAACCAGGAGCGCGGCTTCGCGCCCCAGCATCTCGGCCGCGCGCGCTTCCAGGCGATTGACGGTGGGGTCCTCTCCGTAGACATCGTCGCCCACTTCGGCATTGCGCATGGCTTCGCGCATGGCCAGGGTGGGCCGCGTGACGGTATCGCTGCGCAGATCTATGGGCAGGGGAATGGTGGGCATGGGAGCCATGAGTTTAAAACCAGTTCCAAACTATTTTAGGAAAGTGTGAAAAGAAAGCCCAGAGCCGTTTCATTTTGGGATTTTTCCGGGACAAATTTTAAATTCATAGATTGCGCTGTCACCGCAACTGAGCCTATGATCGGGTTACCTTCCGTTAGCCTGGAGCGGGGGCGAGGGCTGAATCCAGGCACATCCAAACCACAGGTCCGGAACGGATCTGTTACGAAAGAGGGAAGCATATGCCACGCAGCGTCAATAAAGTGATTCTGATCGGAAATCTGGGCCGGGATCCGGAAATGAAATATACTCCGGGCGGACAGGCAGTCACGCGTCTGGGCTTGGCCACGAATGAGCGCTGGAAAGATAAAAATGGCGAATTCCAGGAGCGCACCGAATGGCACACCGTTGTGTGCTGGGGCAAGCTGGCGGAAACGGCCAGCCAATATTTAACGAAAGGCCAGAGCGTATATATCGAAGGCCGGCTGCAGACTCGGACCTGGGAAGATAAAGAAAATAAAAAACATTATTCGACCGAGATCATCGCCAACGAGATGGTCATGCTGGGCGGGCGCGGCGGCGGGCAGCAGGCGCGCGCGGCGGGCGCGGGCACAGGGCCGGGAGACCATTTCAGCCAGGAGAGCGGTGCGCCACCGGCGGTGGAAGGCGGCATTACGGACGACGACGTGCCATTTTAAAACAGGCTACAGTAAGGCATGCGCTTTGAAAATTGCGCTCCTCCGGCGCGCTCGACCACCCGCATCAAAATTGGCGGCCAGGGCTTCGATTTACGCTCGCAATTCCGCTGGGTGGGCGTGACCTTTGGTCCGGAGGAGCGTCATGCCACTCTGGCCTGGCTGGCGCTGGAATTGCCGGAGGTAAGCGGGCTGGTGCTGGAATTCCGCGGGGTAAACCGGTTCGAGAGCTCGATCAGCGGCGCGGAGATGCCGGGGCCGCTCGAAAGCTGGGAGTGGCGCGAAGAACCGGATCATGACCCTGGGCAAGCCGGCGGTGAGAGTGACGGCAGCTCATTAATTTTTTTCTTTGAGTCTGGAACCCTGCGGCTGGCGGCGGACTCAGTGCATGCCGCGATACTTACGGGCGAGCCTGATCCGGAATTCGAAGATGACGAGCCCGATTCCGGCCTGATCCAGCTGGATGTGCCCAAGCCCACAAAACCCCATTGAGCCGGTGCGGGTTACGATAAAGCATGCCGAAAACTCCAGGCGAAACGCGCATGGACCCGGTGCGGTACGACGTGACGCGGCTGGGTGACGATGACCTTCATTTATTTAATGAAGGCAACCATTACCGGCTGTATGACAAATTAGGAGCCCATCTCATGTCCCGGGAGGGCCAGCCGGGCGTCTATTTTGCCGTCTGGGCGCCCAATGCCGAATACGTGGGCGTGGCCGGGGATTTCAATCAATGGCAAGGCGAACGGCATCCGCTGCGGCCCTGCCGTGATTCGGGAATCTGGGAAGGTTGGATACCCGGGCTGGCGCCCGGGACGCTGTATAAATACGCCATCCGTTCGCGGCATGCCGGGTATCGCGCCGAAAAGGCCGATCCTTTTGGGTTTGCGCACGAGGTGCCGCCGCGCACGGCATCCCGAGTCTGGCCCCTCGAATATGACTGGCAGGACGCGGAATGGATGCGGGAACGCAAGGGGCGCAATGCCGCCGAAGCGCCGCAGGCGATTTACGAAGTTCATCTGGGCTCCTGGGCGCGGAAACCGGAAGCGGGGAATGAATGGCTGAGCTATCGCGAACTGGCGCCCCGGCTGGCCGCGCATGTCCAGGACCTGGGGTTTACGCATGTGGAATTGCTGCCGGTGATGGAGCATCCGTTTTATGGCTCCTGGGGCTACCAGACCACGGGGTATTTCGCGCCCACCAGCCGCTACGGGACGCCGCAGGATTTTATGTATCTGGTGGACGTGTTGCACCAGCATGGCATCGGGGTGATTCTGGATTTTGTTCCCTCCCATTTTCCCAATGATCCGCACGGCCTCGACTTTTTCGACGGCACGCATTTATACGAGCACTCCGACCCGCGGCAGGGTTTTCATCCCGACTGGAAGTCGAACATCTTTAACTACGACCGCCATGAAGTGCGCAGTTTTCTGCTCAGCAGCGCATTGTTCTGGCTGGAATACTATCATGCCGACGGTTTGCGCGTGGATGCGGTCGCTTCGATGTTGTACCTGGACTATTCGCGCCAGCCGGGCGAATGGATTCCCAACCGCTATGGCGGCCGGGAAAATCTGGGGGCGATCACGTTTCTGCGTCGCCTCAATGAGGCCGCTTATGGGGCGCAGCCTGGCATTCAGACCTATGCCGAAGAGTCCACGGCCTGGCCCTCGGTCTCGCGTCCAACCTATTTGGGCGGCCTGGGCTTTGGCTTCAAATGGGACATGGGCTGGATGCACGATACGCTGGCCTACCTGGCTCACGATCCCGTGCATCGGCGCTTTCATCATGGCGAACTGACATTTCGCATGCTGTATGCTTTCACCGAAAATTACGTGCTGCCGTTATCCCACGACGAAGTGGTGCATGGCAAAAGCTCGCTGCTGGGTAAGATGCCCGGGGATGACTGGCAGAAATTCGCCAATCTTCGCCTGTTGTTCTCATATATGTATGGCCAGCCGGGCAAAAAACTGCTCTTCATGGGCGCCGAAATCGCGCCCTGGGCGGAGTGGCAGCACGAGCAGAGTCTGGATTGGCATTTGCTGGAATATGCGCCGCATCGGGGTGTGCGCGATCTGGTGCGCGATCTGAACCGGCTTTATGCTTCCGAGCCGGCCCTGCATCAGATGGATACCGCCAGCGAGGGTTTTGCCTGGGTGGATTGCAACGATGCCGACACCAGCGTGCTGAGCTGGCTGCGTCTGTCCCGGGCGGATTCCGCCGCCGGTGCGGTGCTTGCGGTCTGCAATTGCACGCCCGTGCCGCGGCCGGAATATCGGGTTGGAGTGCCGGTCGGGGGATGGTGGCGCGAACGGCTGAACTCCGACGCAGGCGAATATGGCGGCAGCGGCCTGGGCAATGCCGGCGGAGTTATGGCCGAGGCCATTCCGCATCATGGGCGGCCGTATTCGCTGCGGCTGATGCTGCCGCCGCTGGCGGCGGTGTTTTTTCAAGCCCCGTAAGCTGTGGACCGGGTTTAATGGCTGCAGTGCCAGTCGAAGAAGGCCAGCGTGTGGGCCCAGGCCTGCTGGGCGCTGGCGGGATGGTAGCTGGGCCGGGCATCGTTGAAAAAGGCATGGCCCGCCTCGCCAAACGTCACATCGGTAAACGATTTGCCGGCCGCGCGCAGGGCGGCCAGCACTTGTTCGCGCTGCGCCGCGGGAATATGGGTGTCCTTATCGCCCCAGAAAAATAAAACCGGGGCCTGCAGGTGCGGCGCGCGATCAAGCAGACTGGGAATACTGCCGCCATAATAGGACGCGGCGGCGCGAAACGGGCGCAGGCTCGCCGCTAAAAACGCCGCCCGGCCGCCCATGCAGTAACCTGAGCAAACCACCTGATCGCAGTTCCGCGCCAATGCGTCATAGCAAGCCGTAATATCTTCGGACATGCCCGCCTGGGTGAGCGCCTGCATATGGGGCAGGGCCGAGGAAAAATCATCATAGGAACCGGCGAAACCCGGCGCGGTGCGATGAAAGAGTTCGGGCGCCAGCACTTCATAGCCTTGCCGGGCGAAACGCCCCGCCAGTTCGCGGATGTGACCGTTGACCCCGAAAGCTTCCTGAAATAATACCAACCCGCGTCCGTTGGAAGTAGCAGGGCGCGCGTGAAAAGCTGCCATGTCGCCTGAGGAAGAGGGTAAATGCAGGTATTCCGGCTGGGCGGAAGAGGGCATGGAATCGCTCCTGGGAGAAGGCTCATTTCTATTATCAGCCGATAAACCAAATCGGAAATCCAGGCGCACCCAGGCATCCAGCTTCCTTTTAGGGAGCCGGGTCCCGACAATATCTCGTCGAGAGTAGCGGAGAAATCAGGAGTTCTTCATCGCCGGAAAATCACGCCATCAACAACCTAAGGCCGAAACGGCTGCCATGCCGCCGATGCCCGCCTCTCGATCAGAACGATTGCTGCCCCAGGCGCAAATTCATGGGGCGGAGACCCGGGCCGCGGCCGGTTTATGAATTAAAGTAAGGCCGCAGGCGCGCATAGGTGCGAACCAGATCTTCCGGTATAACCCGGGTTTCGCCTATCACCGATACGAAATTGGCGTCACCCTGCCAGCGGGGCACCACATGCAGATGGAGATGCCCGACGATGCCCGCGCCCGCGGCGCGTCCCAGGTTGATGCCCACATTCATGCCATCGGGGTGATATTCACTTTGCAGCGCCGCTTCAGCCCGGCTGGCCAGCTCAATGATCTCGGTTCGGGCCGCGGCACTGCAGCTATTCAAATCCGCCAGGTGGCGAAGCGGAAAAATCATCAGATGACCGGTGGTATAGGGATAGAGGTTGAGCACCACGGCGGCATTCTGTCCCCGATGAAGAATGAAATTATTTTCATCCCGGGTTTGGCTTTGAATATGGCACAAAGCGCAGAATCCTTCGGGCTTGGGTTCATGCATATACCCATAGCGCCAGGGCGAAAATAAAATATCCATGCGCAACAGTGTATCGCAGGCGTATGATGGGCTCTCTCGGTTCCGCGCGGTCAGCCGCCGGTCTCGCATCCACTCAGAAAAATAGATATTTACGCCAGCGCTCGTCCCCGTGGCCCATGAGGCGCATGAGATGCCGGCTGGTATGAATATTGAAGGGACGAGGCGAACGCAATAGTGTCATTTCCGCTTCCTGCGGCAAGCGGTCGCCTTTATGGTGATTGCAAGCCTGACAGCATGCCACCAGATTTTCCCAGCTGCTTTTG
Organism: Acidobacteriota bacterium; assembly: GCA_021826505.1. Lineage (GTDB taxonomy): Bacteria > Acidobacteriota > Terriglobia > Terriglobales > SCQP01 > JAKAZV01. The sequence goes on from JAKAZV010000003.1 coordinate 29,535, forward strand.
CCTCCGCGGGAACGGGGAACCACGTGATCCAGGGTCAATTCCTGCGCCGGCCGGGCGACGCCGCAATATTGGCAAATATGACGGTCCCGCATCAGAATATTTTTGCGCGACAGCGCCCGTCCGCGATGCGGGATGCGGCGGTAATCCAGCAAGCGAATGACCGAGGGCAAAGGAAAACGGGCCTGGGCCGAATGCAGGGGCTGGCCATGGATTTCTTCCGCGCGCGCCACCCCTTTTAATACCAGCACAATTGCGCGCCGCGCGGCGCAGATATTAATGGGCTCAAAAGTCGCGTTGAGCACCAGAACAGGATGCAATAACGTATGTGAACTTTCGTAGTTCATAGTCCTGATGGGGTCGCCAGTGCCCCGGATGGTTCAGAAGTTGAGTTGATTCCCAGTCCATGGAGTTCCAGGTCGGCACGCGTCGCGGTGATTACATGGACTGCAATCGCTCCCGCGCGTTTCAAGACTTCCGCACAGGCATTCACGGTGGCCCCGGTGGTCAGCACGTCATCCAGCAGCAATATGCGGCGTCCGTTGGCTTCCGCCGGGTGGGCCCGAAAAGCATTTTCGACATTATGCCGGCGTTTATCCCGCTCCAGACCGGCTTGCGCCCAGGTTTCGCGCCGCCTTTGCAGGACATTTCTATACGGCAGACCTGCATGGCGGCCCAGACTTCGGGCTATGAGTTCACTTTGGTTAAAGCCTCGGCTTCGGCAGCGTTTGCGGCCGAGCGGCACGGCGGTTATAAAGTCCACGCCCGCCGGCACCAAAGGCGCCATTTGGCGGGCCAGCCATTGAGCTGCCGTACGCACTTTCTGAAATTTTAAAAGCAGAATGATTTCCCGCGCAGTGCCGGAATAGCCCAGCGCCGAGGCAGCCGAATCATAATTTGGCGGGTAGGCCCGGCAATAATTGCACCCTTGGGCAGCAGGATCGGAATCGCGATTGCTTACATCCCGGGCTCTTCCACAGCGAACACAGGCTGGGGCATGGGGAGGGCGGGAAGCGGCTTCAAGGCAGGAACGGCATACCGGCAATCGGCCGGCATGTTCCAAAGGCGAGGTGCATATGCGGCAGGGAGAAGGGAAAAAAAGGCAGAAAATACCTCCCGCCACATTCCATAGCGGCTCAGCGACAGCAAAGTGGTTGACGCCCTTGCTGAAAATTTCCTCCCGTCAGTATGAATAAATTCATCATAACATGCGCATGCAGCCGATAGATTTTATGCAGTGGGATGAAAAAAAAGAGGGATGCCGTTGACCGGCATCCCTCGGACTTGTGCAGAAGCGACAGAGGCGATTCTACGTTGTTGGATACATTCGGCGGGCCAAGGTTGCTTACGCCTGCCCGCTTTCCACTTCGGCAAAGGATTGCCGCAAAATTGCCAGCGCTGCCCGTACATGTTTGGGCTGAATGATGTAGGGGGGCAATAAACGAACCACCGTCTCATGCGTGGCATTGACCAGCAACCCCAAATCCCGGGCCCGATCCACAAAGGGCTTGGCGGGGCGATTGAGTTGCAAACCCAATATCAGGCCGCGGCCCCGCACTTCGGTGATGCTTTTCGACTTACGTGCCAGCTTTTGCAGTCCATGGAGCATTAAATTTCCCATGCTGGCGATATGGTTTAAAAGTTCGTCCTCTTCCATAATGTTTAAAAATTCCAGCCCCAGGCGACAAGCCAGCGGTCCTCCGCCAAACGTGGTGCCATGCTGCCCGGGCTGAAAGGCATTCGCGGCGGCGCCGCGCGCCAGCATGCAGCCTAAAGGAAATCCGCTGGCGATGGGTTTAGCCAAAGTCACGATATCGGGAGTGATCTCCTGGTCTTGAAAAGCCAGCCATTTGCCGGTTCGTCCCAGCCCGCACTGAATTTCATCCATGATCAGCAATGCCTGATGCTGGCGGGCTAATTGGCAAGCCAGGCGCAAAAATGCGGAAGAGCATCCCACGATGCCGCCCTCGCCTTGAATTCCTTCCAGGATGACCGCGCATGTCCGCTCCGAAATGCTGGCGGCTAGAGCGGCTTCATCATTGATGGGAACAAATCGGACGCCCGGCAGCAATGGTTCAAATGCCTGGCGGTATTTGGCCTGTCCGGTGACGGAGAGCGCGCCCATGGTGCGGCCATGAAAGGCATTCTCCAGCGCTACGATTTCAAATTTGCTTCCGTCGGGCGCCAGCAGCTTGCCATGTGCGCGGGCCAATTTAAGTGCTGCTTCCACGGCTTCCGTGCCGCTGTTGGTAAAAAAGGCCCGTTCCATTCCAGTGATCCGGGCCAGGCGTTCCGCCAGCTCTCCCTGGTGCTCATTAAAGTACAGATTGGAGGCGTGCATGAGCCGCTTGCCCTGTTCACGTAATACACGCACGATTCGAGGATGGGCGTAGCCCAGGGCATTAACCGCGATGCCGGCCAGAAAGTCGAGATACTTTCTGCCTTCGCTGTCCATCAGATAAACGCCTTTGCCCTCAACCGCGAGCAGCGGCAGGCGGGCATAGGTAGAAAGCAGGTATTGCTGTTCCCGTTGCCGCACTTGCTCGAGAGTATTCATGGTGTTTTCCGGCATAGGCGATTTTCGCATGTCCAGGCCCGAATGTTGGCGGGAATGTTATGACGCGGATGTTTGAATTAATAGCCTTGGCGGGGGTTGATGGTATAGAGCAGGGGTTCACCCGCCAGCCAGCGGCGCAGATTTTCTTCAAAAATATCCAGTTCGCGGCTCCAGACTGCGTGTGTGGCGGAGCCGAGGTGAGGCGTGATCAGGACCTGTTTCATGCTCCAGAGCGGCGAGCTGGCGGGCAGCGGTTCGGTGTCGAACACATCCAGGCCGGCGGCGGCGATTTTCCCCTGCGCCAGCGCCTGCGTAATCGCGGCTTCATCCAGCAGCGCTCCGCGGCCCACATTGATGACGATCGCATCCGGCCGCATGGCGGCAAATTCACGCGGGCCCAGGACCGGGGAGGTTTCGCTCACTGGCATGGCCAGCACCACCCAATGAGCGCGCGGCAGCAGCCGCAAAATATCCTCCGGGGCATAAACCTCATCCGCTCCGGCCGCACCCTGGCCGGGATGGCGGCGAATTCCGATGACCTGGGCGCCCAGAGCCCGCAAATGGCGCGCCAGGGCGCCGCCGATCTCCCCCAGACCCAGCACCATGACCGTCGAGCCGCGGATTTCCCGCATGCTTTCCGGGGTCTGCCACATTTCCCGCACCGCCCATTTTTTTTGCGCCTGAAAGTCGCGGGTCCGGTGCAGGCCCCGCGCCAGGGCCAGCATCAGGGCCAGGGCATGTTCGGCCACCACCGGGCCGTGCACCGCGCGGGCATTCGTAATGGGTATGCCGCTCGTAATCAACGCCGGCACGAGCAGGCTTTGCACTCCGGCCGCCGGGGAATGAATCCACCGCAGGCGGCGGGCGCCGGCAAAAGCTGCTTCGCTCATGCGCCAGCCGAAATAAATATCGGCGTCGCGCAACGCGGGTTCCAGATTGTCCCAATGCTCCAGAACTTGAATGTCCAGCTGCGGAAAATGTTCCCGCAGTCGCTCGCTGGCGCCTGCGGGCCAGTCCCAGGCGGGATCGGATTGGCGAACTGCGATTAACAGTTTCATCGTGCGCCGGGCAGGGAGGTGAAATTGTGAATGTGCCGCAGCAAAGCCTGCCGGTCCAGTTGGCCGGTATAAATCGCCATGCCAAGCACGCAATGACAGTCCATGGACTCTAAGGATTCAATTTCCCTCATGCTGGCGATACCGCCCGCGACGGTGAGCTGGCGCGCGGTGCGGGCCCGCAGCTCACGGATGCGCTCCAGGGGGATGCCTTGCATGAGTCCTTCCGTGTCCACATGGGTATACAAAAATTCATCCCCATATGGCTCCAATATGGCGATTGCCTGTTCCGGCGTTATGGGCAGCAGCGTGCGCCAGCCATGAATGGCTATCTGATTCTGGCGGGCGTCAATGCCCAGGATGAGGTGTTCCCGGCCCAGCACCTGCATCTGCTCCAGCCAGGCGAGATTCGGGGTTTCCTTTTGGAAAATAGCGCTGGATAAAATCACTTGCTGTGCGCCGGACTCGAGTGCCTCGCGGGCCCGTTCCAGAGTGCGGATTCCGCCTCCTACCCTGACTAGATGTCCGGCCCGGCAGCACTTTTCCACCAGTTTCCGGTTGTTGCCCTCATTTTTTGCCGCATCCAGATCAATAATCTGCAGCACTGGAAAATCACGAAACTCATCCAGAACTTCGTCCAGGTCACGCCGTAATGCCAGCCGCTCGCCTTGGATCAACTGCACGACGGCTCCGGCGGCAAAGTCTATGGCGGGAATGATCATGGCAGTCTATCGAATATACCAATTACAGGGTTCTGGCCGGAAGCGATGGTGCTACATTGAATCCATGCCCATTTATGAATTTGATTGCCAGGAATGCGGCCGCCGTTTTGAACGGCTGAGCTGGAAATACGCAGAGCCAGGCGATGCTCCCATTACCTGCGCCTGCGGCGGTCAACACGTGCAAAGGGTGGAATATTCCCGTTCCGCCGTGCAGACCCATGCCAACAGCCAGACGGATGGATGTGCCGGCATGCCGGATTCCGGTTGCTGTAATCCCGCCGGAATGTGCTGCCGGAACTGATGGCCATACGGTGCGAGTAGCGCCTTTTGGGGACCGTACATTTTCAAGGAGAGCAACTGTCTATGCCCGCGACCCGACCCCGGCCGGCACTCAATATTTATCAGACTTTTTCGTACGGGACGTACGTGAAAACCGCAATGGACGCCCACTTCGAGCCTGATCAGGAACCGAAAGCCAGCGGGCGGCCCCGCGCCGCGATGGAAAATGTGCCACGCTGGAAAATCGGCGCTGCGGCTCCATCCGCAAATTCCCGCTGAGCGGGGGCAATCATTTTGAACTCTTTTATCCTCTAATTGCATGTGGAGGTGATATGAAAAAGTGGATTATTCCGGCAGGCGTGGTGGTGGGAGTCGCCATATTCCTTTGTACTGACAAGGGAAAATCAGTGAGTTCCCATGTGCGCGACAGTTATGATGGCTGGTCTTCCAGGCTCCTGCATTTTACGGAACGCTTGCAGGATAATCTGGAAAATCTGCAGTCGGGCCTGCAAACCTTCCAGCGCACTTTACGCGACACGATTGCCTCATAGTTTTGATACCGAGGCCAGGCACTGGAATGGCGAAGCAAAAAAAGTGGCTCCGCCACAAATTCTTTATTTATTCTGAAACTTAATCCAGTGTGGGCCGTCTTTCCTGAGAGAGCCAATTCCGTACAGGAGAGAACGGTTCACGTGCGCATAGCATCCATTCACCCTTCAACTTCTCATTCCTTCACGCTGGATACTCTATTGCTGAGTTTGCCGCCAGGGCAGGAGCACATCTGGCCGCGGGGAGATATGATTTATCGCCAGGATGCGAAACCGGAATATGTTTATCGGATTCGTTCCGGCCGGGTCAAGCTGAGCCGTGTCTGCCAGGATGGCCGGGAAACAGTTCTGGAAATCCTTAAACCCGGCGAAATTCTGGGCGAGGTGGCCGTTCTGGACGATTCTCTGCGGCCCGCACAGGCGCAAGCCCTGGATCTGGTGATTACCGATGCCTGGCCGGTTTCGCTGTGGCGGCAGCATCTGGATACCGACTTCCGTCTGGGCATTTGGCTGGCGAAGCGTCTCAATACACGGCTGCGCCAGGCTCAGGACCGTATCGAAAGCCTGGCATACGACTCCATTCCCCGCCGGCTGGCGCGCACCATGCTGGAAAATGGTGAGCGTTTTGGCACGCAACTGGAAGACGGGCGCTTACGTCTGGCGCCGCTGACCCATGAGGCGCTGGCCCAGCAGGTCGCAACCTCGCGCGAAATCATCACCCATTATATGAATCAATTCCGCCAGCAGGGCATGCTGGAATATTCCCGTAAATGGATTGATTTGCAGCCGGAAAAATTGCAGCAACTGCTGCAATAAAGGCCGAGCGGGCCGCGCTACTGCCGCGCGGCGGCCACTTTAGCCGGCTTCGATCAGGCCGTAACTGCGCTGCCAATGGGCGCGCATGTAGGCAATCATGCCGCGGCGCGAGGCGGCATCGGCCTGTGTCCACCAATCGCGGGCCTCTGCCCGGGCCAGTTCCAGAAATTTCTGGTCACGAATGGGCTGCGCGATGCGAAAAGCGGGCAGTCCGCTCTGCCGGGTGCCAAAAAACTCACCTGGCCCGCGCATTTTCAAGTCTAATTCCGCTAATGCGAACCCGTCATCGTGCTTTTGCACGGCTTCCAGCCGGGCTTGCGCGTTGGGGTTGAGATCGGGTGAGGTGCGTAAAAGGCAAACCGCAGCTTCTCCCGCGCGCGGGCTGGTCCCGCGGGGCTGCGGCCTGCCAATGCGTCCGCGCAACTGATGCAGTTGCGCCATCCCAAACCGCTCCGCCTGCTGGATGACCATCAAGGTGGCGTTGGGCACATCCACGCCGACTTCAATCACGGTGGTGGAGACCAAAATCTGGATTTCGCCCGCCTGGAACCGCTGCATGACGGCGGATTTTTCGCTGATCTCCAGCCGTCCATGCAACAGTCCGACGCTGATCTCCGGGAGGGCCTCACGCAGGTTTTTTTCCATTTCCAGGGCGGGGTACAGGGCCGAATTTTCCGATTCTTCGATCACGGGGCAGACCACATAAGCCTGACGCCCGCTCTCCGCGTGCTGGCGCAAAATCTCATATAGTTCGGCGGCCCGCTGCGTGGCTGCGATGCGGGTGGTCACCGGCATTTTGCCCGGCGGACGCTGGCGCAAGGTGCTGGTTTCAAAATCTCCATAGAGCGCCAGCGCCAGCGTTCGGGGAATGGGGGTTGCCGTCATCACCAGTAAGTGCGGAACGCGTTCCCCTTGCCGCAAAAGCTGAAAGCGCTGTAAAACCCCGAACCGGTGCTGCTCGTCCACCACGACCAAGGCGGGCGAAAAATGCGGTCCGGCGCGCTCATGCAGCAGCGCCTGCGTGCCAATCCAGAGCTGCGGCGCCTGCGCCGGAGCCTCTGCTTTTTTTGCCTTCCTATTGCGCCGGGTCTGGCTGGTGATCAGATCCACGGCATATCCCGGCAGCCGCTCCCGCGCCACCAGATAATGCTGGCTGGCCAGAATCTGGGTGGGCGCCATCAGGGCGGTGGAATAGCCGTTCTCCATCGCCAGAACGGCGGCTTCCAGCGCCACCAGGGTTTTTCCCGAGCCCACATCGCCCTGCAACAGCCGCCGCATCGGCCGGCCGCTGCTCATATCCTGCACAATTTCTTTCAGCGCCTGTTTCTGATCGGCGGTGGGATGAAAAGGCAGAATTTGCTTTAATTTTTCCCGAATCGCAAGCGAGGGGTGAATGGGAATGCCGGGCTGCCGCAGGACCCGCTGCCGTTTGATTTCCAGGCCCAGCTGCAGAAAAAATAATTCTTCAAAAATCAAGCGGCAATGGCCCGCGCCGCGGCTCTGGTTCAGCTCTGCCAGCGCGCTCCCATCCCGGGGAAAATGCGCCTGCTCGAACGCTTCGCGCCGCGAGACCAGATGCAGGCGGGCGCGAATCGAGTCCGGCAGGTTCTCCGGCAGCTCCGCCGGTAGCCCGGCCAGCGCGCGCGATATCAGCAGGCGAATCCGTCCGCTGCTCAGTTGATTGCCGGCCAGGCTTTCGTATACCGGCACAATGCGGCCCAGGCGCAGGGAAGCGTCACGCCGTTGGGGAGTCATGGCTTCCTGTGCCGCGGTTTCCGAAAGCAGCTCGAATTCGGGCTGCCGCATGTGCCAGTTTCCGCTCTCCGCTTCAGGCGTGCCATATAAAGCCAGCCATTGGCCGGGCTGAATGCGGCCCCGCAGATAGCCGGCGTTATACCAGATGGCGGTGATCACGCCCGTGGCATCGGTGGCCTTCAGTTTCGCCATCTGCATCCCATTGCGGGTGCGCAACAGGCCGAAACTTTGGGTTTGCACCACGACGTTGGCCGCGATTCCGGGCTGCAATTGGTTGATCTGCGCGCGCAAACTGCGGTCTTCGTAACGGAAGGGCAGATAATACAGCAGGTCTTCCACCCGGCTCAGGCCGCGAGCTTCCAGCAGAGGCGCCAGCCGCGGGCCGACGCCCGGCAGATAGCGCAAGGGAGTATCGAGTTGCAGGGCATGCGCTGGGACCGGTCCGGGCATGAAATTTATTATCCCGGATACGAGCCATGCGCATGATCTATTTATCGCGCGGCGGTTGCCTTGGCGGCGGCTTCCATGGGCGCGGGGCCGGCCGTCAGGGGGCCGGGATTTTGCATTTTCTGAACGATAGCCGGCCGAACGGCGTCAAGGCGCAGGTCCGCTTGCCGCCAGAAATGACGAAATTGCAAATATTGCGGCGCCGGAATCGAGATTGCCGACTGCGTGACTTGCGTAAAGATCCGCCAGTTTCCCGGCCGGCAGGTTTCCCGCAGCTTCCAGGACCCGACCTCGGGCAATTGCGCGCGGGTGGAAATGGGCAGGCACGGGGGCAGACCGGGCGCCTGAAGGGTTGCCGGCCAGCTTACCTGCCAATCATCTTGCCGCCGCCAGCGTGAGCGCAGGCGCAGGCGATCATGCCGCCGGGCGGTAAAGGCCAGCTGGCGCGCCACGTGCCAATCCGTCCAGGGGGTGCGCCAGTCTCGCGCCGGGGGCCAGGCCGCGGCGGCGGTGAAACGCAGCCGGAATGTGGATGCATCCGCCGCCAGGCCTTCCGCCGCCGTGGATTCCAGCCGGGCTCCGGGAAAATTTCGTGACATCCACGCGCGCAAATTCTCCTGCCGGCTCAGCGGTGCTCCATAGCGGCTCCGCATGGCCGGGGCATCCGCGCCGCGAAAGCTCCATTGCCCCAGAATCCGTAATTGCCATGCGCCATGGAGTCTCAGGAACCTCAGGCGGAAATTGCGCCGGGCCAGATTGTGCGCCGATGTGGCGTAAGGAACTTTGATTAACCCCGGGGGTCTGGGTGTGAGCGGATGAAATGCGACTGATTGTGCGCGGGCTATTCGCGCCGTTTTCCCGCGCGCCAGATGGATGGGCACCAGCATGGCAATGGCGCCTTGATCGCTGGGGGGCAGAGCGCGGGTTTGGTATTCCGGTGCGGTGGTGTCAATCCAACGCGCGCGCCGGCCCATGACGCCGGCTGGAATATATACAATCGCATGGTCAAAAGCCGAGAGCGTGGCCGCGGCGTTGGCCATGGCGCCCATGCGGCGGGTGCGGAGCATGGCCAGCTCCGCCGGAATGCCTTCCATCCGCAGCCAGGTGGACAGCAGCAGGGCGCCGTCTTTGCAGTCGCCTCGCCGGGCATGAAACACCTCGCCGGGTGAAGCGGGCAGGAAGGCATGGATGCCGATTTCGTCGCCATAGTAAAACAGGCGCCGGGCCAGGGCGCGCCATACTTTTTGCACGGTTTCCCGGGGCGTGCCGCCGGGGGGCGCCAGTTGCAGCCATCGCTGCCGCAATGCGGACGAGATCTCAATTCTCGCCCGCAGCCGCTGGCTATACCATTGCGCCAGTTTCCTCCAGCCGGCAAAAGATGACCATTGCACATACGGCGAGCGGTCTGTGATGGAAGGGCCATGGCTTTCGGAATAAAAAGCCGGCAGCGGTCCGGCTTGCCATGCCCAGACTTCATTGCGTCCCCGCCGCGCCGGCCGGGGCGCCGACAATCGGGATTGCGCGACAAATAATGGCAGGCGCGATTGCACCACCAGCCGCGACCGCAGCGTGGCATGATCGCCCCGCAAGGCGTAGATATCGCCGATATATTTCCGCCCCCAGACACGCCATGTCCTGGCGTTGCGCGGCGTCAGCCAGTACGCCAGGCTCACGATATCGCCCGGCTGTAATCCCGGAAAAGCCATCTTGCGGTCCTGGGTTCCAGAGGTGGCCGGCTGGCCCGCGCCGTCGTCCTGTCCCTGACCCACCATGCGGCCGTGCCGGTATATGCGGGCATAACCCCAGTGAAAATGTTCGCGCGCGGCGTCGTACCAGACATCGTCATCCCCTAATTCGCGCGCGCCTTGCCCGGTGGCGACATAAAAGAGCCGCTGCACGGTTTCCCGGTCCAGGCCCCGGGTGCTGATCTGATCCAGCCGCAGGCGATATATTTCCACGATGTTGGCTTGCCGCAAATAGGCTGGTCCGGCGCTGATTTGCCGGCGCCAATCCTGCCGGCTCATGGACGCTTGCCGGCCGGAATAAAAGTAATGGCGCTGGGCCAGGATCCAGGCAGGCAGCCGCACGGCCGCGGGTCCATTTTGATGGACTGGAACTGGAACCGCGGCGGCCACCGCCGCCCATAGGCAGGTAAACAGAAAACCGGGACGAATGCGCAGACGAGCCCCCTGACCGAAGTTCATTTTTTCCGGTCGGGGCGGGGAACGATATAGAGCGGGCGCCTTAGAAGTCGGGTTTTTTATCGCCGCAGCAGATCGCTTTCCCAGTCCATGGGCGAGACCCGCACATAATCAGCCCATCCGGGATGTTGCCGGCTCAGCGCCTGGTGCATTTCCTGGGCGATTTCGCGGTAGGCGAAATGGCCGCCGGGCGCGGATCGAAGCTCAATGATGTATGCGGCTTCGGCGGCATCCATTTTAAAAAGCGTGCGCTTGCGCTGGGCGAGCGGCATGAGATATTCTCCCGTGCCCGGGGGCAGCCGCGACGCGGCCTCGCGCGCCGCCGCGATTGCCGGCTGGTAGCGGCTCACCTGGGCCTGGTTGCACAATTCCGGCGTGTCGTGTCCATGAGTCCAGGTATATTCCTGGTGCAATTGCACGCAGCGGCGATGACGATGCAGGTCGCGAAAGCTTCCCACATCCTGCAATATGTCGAATGCGAAACCATATCCCGCCCGCCACTCCCGCCCCCATTCGTCGTGCCGGCCGCGATGGCGCTGCCCGAGATCGAGAATTTCGCGCCGTTGCGGGGCGCTGAATCCGCCGATCACGTCGAGAATTTGCTGGTAGGGCAAATCGCAAACCGTATAAAGCAGGCTGGCCGCCAGTTCCAGCTCCAGGCTATGGCTGGGCGCCAGGGAAACCCGGGGCACGGGCCGCGGCTGCTGGTCTTTGAATATGGCCGCCGCCAATTCGCGCAGCTCGCGCCGGGTTTCTGTCTGATAGGGACTGGGATCGGTGTATTTGACCAGAGTGGGGGCTGTGGCAATGGGCCGGGCCAGGTTTTCCGCCGCCTGGATCACATCGGCGGGCATCCGCGCCTCCCGCATGGCGGCCAAAATCCGCTGCCATTGCGGCTGGCGCGGATCCCAGGCCGCCTCGCATGCGGCCTGGCGCAATTGCCGGCCTAGCAGGACGCATTCCTGCCAGGCGGATGACATCAGCCGCGCGATTTGGCCTTCCAGCGTGCGCGCGCTGACGATTTGCCCCAGGCTCGTCAGCGTGGCCAGGGGCAGCAGGTAGCGGCTATGATCGAAGGCGCGGGCCCGCAGAGTGCGCTCAAAACGTTCCTGGCTCCAATCAGAGGGCCGGGTCTGGCGGGCTTTTAAATATTCGAATATTTCGGCGGTGGTGGTTTCGTAGGCGGAAAATAATGTGCCCGCCGCCTGTTCATAAATGGCAAGCTCGGCGCCGCTCAAGTCCGGCGGGATCTGCCAGTCGCCGGGGCGAAATTGCTGGTAGCGTGTGGAGCGTTCCTGGCCGTCCCACCGCGTTTCATCGCAAACCTCGATCGCGGCCAGCAGCGAGAGCTTTTCGATGGCAAAACTGATGTGCGCCAGATCGGCGATGGAGCGATGCCCATACTGAAAATAAAAAGTGTTAAGAAATTTTTCCGCTTTTTGTCCATCAATCTCGCGCAGGCTCTCAGTCAAAGAAAGCGCCGACCGGCTGTATTTCGCCATGGCGTAGGCATTGATTTCAGGTTCGGCGCCCCAGATGGCATAGACCTGGGCCGGAGTCAGGGCGGATGTTTCAGCGGCGGACATGGGATTCTCATTTTAACCGACCCCCGGCTGGAGCATTGAACCGCTGTGCTGCGGCACAATCAATGAATGGATGTCACGATCGGCCGCCGCCTGGCGGCGCGGGCATTAATGGCGGTGGATGCGGGGGCCTGGGCCGCGGACTGGCTGCGGCAGGCTTTTGAAAGCGACGCTCTGCCGCCGGTGGAACGGCGGCTGGCCACCAGCCTGACGCTGGGCGTTTTGCGCCGTCGCGCCTGGCTGGATGATCAAATTCAAGCGCGATTGCAGGGCGGGGCCGGCTATTTTTCCAGACTGGATCCGCCCGTGCTGCATGCTTTGCGCCTGGGCGCCTATCAGCTAGGCTGGCTGAATCGCATGCCGCGCGCGGTCGTGATTGATCAGGCGGTAGAGTCGGTCAAACTCGCCCGTCTGCGTTCTGCGGCCGCGCTGGTCAATGCGGTGCTGCGCCGGATGGATGGAGCGCAATTGGCGCAGCCTCCAGCCGCCACACCGAGCCTCGATGACGCAAGCTGGCGCGCCTGGCTTTCGCATCCCGGCTGGCTGCTTGAGCATTGGCGGAATCGTTGGGGAGAGGCGAGCGCGATCCGCATGGCGGAATGGAACCTGCGGGCGCCTGGGGAAACTATTTGTGATCCCGCCGGACAATCTGCGCTGGGTGAACCCGGCGCCTGGGTTTCCGGATCCCGCCGGCTGTCACCCGAAGAAACCCGCAATTTCCAGAATTCCTCCGCCGTCTGGCTGCAGAACGAAGCTTCCCAGTTCATCGCATTGCTGCCTGGCTATGATGATGATCAACCCGGAATGGCATGGGTCGAAGCCTGCGCCGCGCCCGGGGGCAAAGCCGCGGCGAGCGCTCTGCGCCAGCCGCATCGAACGGTGATCGGCCTGGAAAAGAATTTTTCGCGAGCGCATACCATGCGGCAGCGGTACCCCGCGGCCAATTTGCATGTCGTGGTTGCGGACGCGCTCCGCCCCTGGCCCCTGCGCTTTTCTCCTTCCCGCATCCTGCTCGATGCGCCTTGCAGCGGCACAGGAACTCTGGGACGCAACCCCGATCTGAAATGGCGTCTGCGTCCGGAAGATCCCGCGCGGTTGGCCATGCTCCAGCATGATTTATTGAGCCAGGCACTGCGTGGCGCGAGCCCCGGCGCCCGGGTAGTTTATAGCGTCTGCTCGCTGGAAGCGATAGAAGGCGAGGATCTGATCCGCAATATCTTATTGGAATTTCCCGCCTGGCGCCTGATTGATTCCCGAAAGATCCTTACGCATTTACAAAATCGCGGAGCGATTCATCATGTGCCCGCGGATCTGATTTTGGATTCCGGCATACGGATTTTACCCGGTGCTGGAACGGGCGACGGATTTTTCGCCGCTGTTTTGGAGGCTGGGGCGTAGTGGCGTAATAAAAAAGCGGAGCCCATGCGGGCTCCGCCTGGGTTTATACATGAAAAAAATTCAGCTCCATGCGGGCGGATTCTGGCTGCTGCTGCCGGCATTCGCGCCGCTGGCGGAGCCATTTCCTGGATTTGCGCCGTTGGACTGAACCTGGATATGATCTTTGATCTTCATGCCCGGCGCGGCTTGCTTGGTCAGTTTCACCGCATGTTTCTTGTCGGTGTTGCTGTTGACCGTGCCATTCAGCGTGACGTGATTTCCGGTAACCGACGCGGTCACGTTTGCCAGGGCCGGATCGGAAGCCAGTTGATTTTGCACCTGAGTCTGCACGTTGCTGCCTGAGCTGGGCTGGCCTGCCGCCTGGCTGGAGGAAGAGCCGCTGGAGCTTTGCCCGGACTGTCCCATCTGTCCGGATTGGCCGGATGAAGACCCCGCTTGCCCACTCTGTCCGGATTGCCCGCTTTGCCCCGACTGTCCGGACTGACCGGAAGAAGAGGATTGCCCCGATTGTCCGTTCTGCCCGGATTGCCGGACACGGTAAGCAATCATCATTGCCGGTGGCTGTTGTGTTCCGGAGGTGCCATTCGGCATTCCGCTGCCGCTGGTGCCGTTCCCGGAGGGATTGCTGCCCGCGCCCTGCATCGGTGGATTTGCGTTGGAGGGTTGGCTGGATGAACCCGAAGGCTGGTTCTGCATCGGGCTGGCATTCTCATTGACCGTAATATGATTTTTTACTTTGGTGACCCCGGCAATGGCTTTCACCAGTGCGGCCGCGTGTTTTTTCGCGCTATGGGTGGGAACCACCCCCGACAGTGTCACCTTGCCGCTGGGGCTGGCAACCGCATTCACCGTGTATTGACTCAGTTCCGGATCGGAAAGGATCGCCTGGCTCACCTGCGATTGCAGCGATGACCCTGTGGTGGCTGAACTGGAGGGATTGCCCGCGGCCTGGGAATTACCGCTGCTGGAAGATTGCGCATTGCCGCTTTGGCTGCCGCTCATGCCGGAAGAAGCGCTGGAAGATCCCGAATTGCCGGCCGGCGGTGTGCTGGCGCCAGAACTGGATTGTCCGGAACTATTGCCACTCTGCTCCGAAGCATTGCCGTTCTGACCGGAAGCATTTCCGCTCTGGCCCGGCTGCGCTTGTCCTTGCGACGATTGGTCGGTTTGACCGGCTTGATTGGATGGGTTCGTGCTGCCGCTGGCTGAATTCGACGGGTTTGCCGCCGCGGCCGAGCCGGATGGATTCGCCGAACCCGAACTTGAATTCGAATGGGTAATCTGATTGGTCACGCTCACCACGCCGGGCACGGATTGCACCACTGCGGCCGCGTGTTGTTTCAAGCTGCGGCGGGCCACATTGCCCATCAGCGTCACCTGGCCATTACTCACCGTGGCTGTAATGCCGCTGTTTTGCAGCTGCGGATCGTTATTAATGGCGTTTTGCACCTGCTGCTGAATCTGCGCATCCGTCATGGCCGGCTGGCCCGATTGCCCCGTGGCCTGTCCCGTGGCATTGCTGCCGGATTGTCCGCTGGCCTGACTGGATTGAGATCCGCCGCTGGAGTTCATGGTTCCGGATCCGCTGGTTTGCTGAGCCGCCAGAAATCCCCATTGCATGCCCGCCGCTATCGCCAGAATCGCCCATCGTTTCCCACCAGGTATTTTCATGTCCTTTTCCCCTTGTTGATTGGGAAGGGTTTACTCCTTCCTCATATCAATAGAAATGCTTCTTATGTCATGCGTGGTTGCCATGCCGGCACGGCCGTGCTCTGGAAATGCAGAGTGGAATCGCGCATGCGGAATTGGTCATTGCCGGGTTTCGCTAACGGCGGGTACTTCGCTTATAGTGGTTCGATGCGATATGTTCCATGTCGCATATACCGCTCAACCAGGCATGCAAAGTTCTGATCTGACGGCCCGCTTTTGCCATATTTTCATTTGCTTTGCCATGTGACTGACGCATGTGGACGCATTCCATCCCGCTGATCTTCAGTGTTTTGTCATCGGGGGTCTTTTTTTCCCTGGTCTGGTATCGCCGGCAGGATAAATATCTGCGTTCCTGGCTGGGGTTCTGGCTGGCCATGAGCCTGCGCCAGATCGCGCTGGATTGGGGCTGGCATATTTCCACCCGGCTGCAGGCGGATTTTGCCGATCTCTTTCTCTTTTTCGGCCTCAGCCTGCTTTGGCTTTCCGCGCAGCAACTCCGGGGCAGGCCCGACGGATGGCCGCCATTATGGCTAGGCCTGGGCGGCTTGGGGTGGAGCATAGTGGCTCGCCACTTGGGCACGGCGTCAAGCCTTTGGTCCAGTCCCGCGATTCCTCACTTGCTGGCTTTTGCCTTGGTCGGCGGGAGTTTTTTGCTGGCCGGGCGGCGGGAGTCGCGTCCTTCCTGGAGCCAGAGTTTTTTAGCCGTGGCAATTGCGTTCTGGGGTGTTGTCAGCGTGGCGGGCATGCTGCCTTTTCTGGCCGGTTTGGGGCCGGAGCTGGGACTGACCCTGCCCACAAGCACTTTGCTGGTTTTGTGCATGCTGCTGGTCATCTATGAGGAGGAAGTACGCACCACCAACCGGCATCTTCTGGCTTTATCCAGTCTGCATCTGACCGGACCGGGCGCGGCCGCGACAGAAGAGATTCAGCAGGTTCTGGAAGGATTGCTGGACCGGATTTTAGGCAATATTTCCTCACATGCCCTGATCTGGGTATTGCCCGGAATGTCGGTCAATAACCAGCGCTTGAATCGCGGGTTTTCCCCGGAATTTTCCGCGTATCTGCAAGCCAGCGGGGGCGACTGGCTTTCGGACTGGCTGCCTCGTCTGGGTGGCATTCTGGTTTTGCGCGATCTGCGCCGGCAGGAGCTTGGGGGCCTGGAAAAAGATCCCCGGCTGGTGGATTTACGCCGCCGCGCCCGCGCCGAATCCGTGCGCGGATTGACCTGCATAGGGCTGCAAAGCTCCCGCCAGTTGTTGGGCTTCATCCTGCTGGGCCATGACCGCCGGCGCGGTTTATTGGCCGGCGAATTGCGCATGACCATGGGATTGTCGGCGCAAATCGCGGTAGCGCTGGAAAATGTGCGGCTGGTGCGCGAATCCCTGCGCCGCGGAGAAGAATTTGAAATTCTCACCCATATCGGCACCGCGATCAGCTCTTCCCTGGATAGTGAAAGCCTGCTGCGCCTGATTCATGCCGAATTGCAGAAGCTGATTGATGTCCGGAATTTCTATGTCGCTTTCCGGGATGCTGAAATCCAGGCGATTTTCTTTGAACTGGAAATTGAAGATGGCTTTCCGCTGGCGCCGCGCCGCCGCGCGGCGGCGGCTGGCTTAACCGAATATGTTCTGCGCCAGGGCCAGGCCTTGCTCATTCCCAGTCAGGTGGGCGCGTTCCTGGACCGCATGGGCCTCGAGCGTCAGGGACGGGAGGCGCGCAGCTGGATGGCGGCGCCGATTTTCATCCAGGGCCAGGCCCGCGGTGTCATGGCCGTGCAAAATTATGAGCGGGACTTTGCCTATGACCGCGAGCACTTGCGGGTGCTCGAAATTGTGGCGGGCCAGGCCGCGGTCGCTCTCGCCAACGCCCGTTTATTCACCGATGAACAGCGCAGTAACCGGGAACTTTCATTTCTCAACCGCATTGCCCATATCTCGATTTCCACGCTCAACGCCGATGAAATGCTGCGTTCGGTGACCCGGGAGATTCATACCACCTTCGAATGTGATTTTGTCGGCATCGCCCTGATTCAGTTCCGCGATCGCAATCTGGCCTTCCGCGCGGAAAGCAGCAGCTTGCCGCCCGCTCCGGCGGGCACGGAAATTTCCCTCTCTTCTCCCGCCTGGCAGCCGGTTTTGCGGGAGGGTCAATTATTGCGCTGGGAGCGTGATGGCGGCGGAATGGCCGAAGGCATCGCTCCGCTTCATCCCGAAGCCCGGAAACTGCTGGCGCTGCCGGTTCGCTACGCCGGTCAGACGCTGGGTTTGCTTTATATGGAGAGCCGGCATCCCGCCAGTTTTCCTCCCGAGCAGGTGCGAACCCTCCAGACCCTGAGTGATCAGATGGCCGCGGCGCTCAACAATATCGTGCTGTTCCAGCACATGCAGCAGCAGGCGATTACCGACGGCCTGACGGGCTTGAAAACCCGGCGCTTTTTCATGGAATCGCTGCAGGCGGAATGGAAGCGGGCCGGGCGCGGGGGCCGTGGCTTTGCCCTGGTGCTGATTGATCTGAATGACTTTAAGCAGTTGAACGACACTCTGGGGCATTTGGAAGGTGATGTGGCTCTGACCCGCACCGCCCGCATTCTGGAGCAAAAATGCCGGGCCGGGAGCATCATCGCCCGCTTTGGCGGCGATGAATTCACCGTCCTGCTGCCCGATACCCACGCCGATCAGGCGCGAGTTCTGATTGAACGCCTGAGTACGGCCCTGAATCAGGATCAATTGCTGCGGGAACGCAAGGTCAGCTGCAGCTTCGGCCTGGCCAGCTTTCCCGAACAGGGCGCCACGCCGGAAGAGGTGCTGCGCGCGGCCGATCTGGATATGTATGCCCAGAAACAGCAGCATGGCCGCGTGCTTGATGAAACCAAATCCAGCCGCCATGAATCCGCGCCGGTATCGCTGATGTCCGCCCTGCCCGCCCTGATCAGCCTGACCTCCAGTCTGGACATGCGCGATGTGCTCGGGGTGGGCCATCATGACCGGGTCGCCGCGCTGGCCTGGAAACTGTCCCGCCAATTGGACCTGAATGAGGCCGTGCAGGAGCATGCCCGCCTTGCGGGACGGCTGCATGATCTGGGGAAAAGCGGCTTATCAACCCAATTTCTCCATCGCAGCCAGCTCTCATCCGAAGATTGGGCCGCCCTGCGGCTGCATCCCGCCTGGGGAGCGGAAATGATTGCCGGTTTAGAGGGCGGTGAAGTGGTGGCGGCCGGCATTGCCGCGCACCATGAATGGTTTAATGGCTCCGGCTATCCGCGTGGACTGCGCGGGGATGAAATTCCATTGATCGGACGGATATTGGCCTTGGCGGAAGCTTTCGATGCGATGACCCACCCGCTGCCTTACCGGCAGCCGGTTTCCTATTCCACGGCCGCGGCTTTAGCCGAACTCGAGCGTCAGGCCGGCTTGCAGTTTGATCCCGAGCTGACCAGTGTTTTCATTCGCATGCTGCAATTATCTTTGCCGCAGGTCCGGGCGGCTTATTCAGATTAGACGCGGGAGCCGCCGGGCAGGTCGGGTTTTCCTCCGCCACCGTGCGCAGGCGATGCAGTTCCGAGGCTAAATAGCGGCCCGGCCAGCGGCAATGGGGGCAGGTGGCGCGATAAATGCTATAGTGATCAAGCTTCTGGCATTCCGGGGTAGAAAAAAATCGGCCGCAACGCCCGCACTTGATTTGAAAGCCAGCTTTCACCTGCATGCCTTTTGCCCACTCCCGTTCCTGTTTGGATGACGATTCACCTGCCCGCGGACGGGTGATTTCCGCTTTTTACCCGATTAGCTTCCCATGCCCATGCTCCTGCTTTTTTGGCTCAGACCGCCTAAAAAACCACCTGAGACTCGATCTTTCCATATGTCTGAATGGAACAAGCCCGATATAATGATCCTTTTGGGCCCAAACAGGCTCCTGGTTGCGGGAGCTGGAAAAAGAGTGTTGAACGGGTGAGATTTCGTTTCTTCAGCCAGCTTCCCAGTCCGAGCCATGCCCGGCGATATTTTTGCAAGTGGCTGTTAATACTGGGGTTATTTGGAGTATCGGCCTGGGCGCAGCTGCCCCGGACGGTGATCGCCGTGCATTGTCACGGCAATCACCGCGTACCCTGCCAGACCATTAAAACCAGAATATTCACCAAACCGGGCGATCTGTACTCGGTCACCCAGGTCAACCGTGATTTCATGTCGCTGTGGAATACCGGTTTTTTTGACAACCTGAAAATCGGCAGACGTCAGACCAATAAAGGCATCATTCTCGAAATCTACGTCACCGAGCGTCCACTCATCCGGTCCATCAAATATGTGGGCTTGAAAAGCGTGACCGAATCCGATGTGCTCGATGCCTACAGCACCGACAATGTCCATCTCGATATGGACAGCCAGTTTGACCCCACCGTCGCCAAGCAGGCCGAAGATGCGATTCGCGAATTGCTGGCGCAGCATGGCCGCCAGTATGCGGTCATTCATCTTCAGGTCACGCCCCTGCCACCCAGTTCGGTGGCCCTGACTTTTCATATCAAGGAAGGCCCCAAGGTCAAGGTGGGGCGGATCCGCTTTACCGGCAACCGCCATATCGGCGGCGAAACCCTGGTGCGCAGCATGAAGAACATGCGCCCCATCGGCATTCCCTATTCCATCTTCCTGGAAGATTTATTCTCCAAGACCTATAGCCAGGCGGGTTTATCGGAAGATCTTGAGCGCATTCGCGAAACGTATCAGGATCATGGCTACTTCGAGGCGGTGGTGCAGGACCCGCAGCTCCAGCTGCGCACCACCCATAGTTTTCATTTTCTTTTTATTGGCGGCGGCATCGGCAAACAGGTCAATATCACCATTCCCATCGAGGAAGGCCATAAATATAAAGTCGGCCGCGTGAACTTCATCAATAACCACTTCATTACCAACAAGGCTTTGCTGCTGCATGTCTTTAACATGCAGCCGGGCCAGACCCTGAATGTTTCCAAACTGCGCAAAGGACTGAAAAATCTGCGCAAGCTGTATGGCCAGTACGGATACATCAATTTCGTGGCCGATCCGCGCATTCATCCCAACGAGGCGAAACGCACGGTCAATATCACCTTTGACGTGCACGAGGGCAAGCCGTACTACATCAGGCGCATCGAGTTTACCGGCAACCATACCACCCGCGATAGCGTGATCCGCCGGGCATTATTGGTGCAGGAAGGCGGGCGCTTCAATTCTCTGGCCTGGCAGGACAGCATTCTGCGCCTGAACCAGCTGGGCTATTTCGCCAAAATCTCGCCCCGCGACGCCACCATTACCCAGGACAACAGCGGACCCATCGGGCATGTGGACATCAATCTGCACGTCAGCGAAAAAGGCAAAAACACCATCGGCCTCACCGGCGGCGTCAGCGGCATCACCGGCAGTTTTCTCGGCCTGAACTATACCACCAACAACTTTCTGGGCCTGGGTGAGACGCTGTCGGTCGAAGAAGACTGGGGTTCGCTCGAGCAAAGCCTGAGTTTTGGCTTTACCCAGCCCTATTTTATGAACCGGCCTTTCCAGTTGGGGTTCCAGGCATACTACAGCAGCTACAACTTCAATCAGGCCAAACAGGCGTCCATTTTTTACGGACAGAACCTGGTCCCCTATTTCTCTTCGCTGGGCAGCCAGAATCTGCTTAATTATGCGCAGTCCAGCAAGGGATTCAACATTTCCATGGGGTATCCGCTGCAGAATTTCACCCGCCTGGGCATCAGCTACGGCTACGACACATCCAGCCTCACTCCGCTGAGCAAAGAAGCCAGCCTGCTGTTCGGCTCGATCAGTTATCAGGGCATTGGCGGCCCCAGCAGCCTGAGCGGCATTCGCACCAGCAGCGTTACCCCGGATTTGAGCTTCAATACCGTCAACGGCACCTTCAGCCCCACCGCGGGTCATTCGATTGATCTGGCCGCGCAAATCGCCGGTCTGGGCGGCAATGTCAAGCTGATTCGCCCCACCTTCACTTTTCGCTATTTTCATCCCGCATGGGGGCACGACGTGTTTGCCATGCGTCTGCTCGGCTCCTTTGTCACCGGGTATGGCGGCGAAGCGCCGCCCACCTTCGACCGCTTTTTCATCGGCGGTGAAGACACGATCCGTGGATTCGATCTTTTGGCCGTGACCCCCATCGCCTTGATTCCCACGATCGGATCGCAGGCATTGCTGGATCCCAAAACCGGGTTGCCGCTCTCGATCGCGGTGCCCGATCCCACCCCGACGAATCCGCAAAACACCATTGATCAAACCTTTACCGTGCCGATTCCGGAGTATCAGGTGACCACGCCGGGCGGCGACACGGAAGCGGTGGCGAACTTTGAATACCGCCATCCCCTGGTCGGGCCCGTGACCCTGGAATATTTTGTGGATACCGGGGTCAACATGATTTCATTCCGCAATCAGCTGCAAATCAACCAGACCGTCAGCAACCAGCTGTTCAGCGATTTTGGCCGCGTTTTCAATCCCCATATCCAGCTTGCCAAAGGCACCAATTCGCAGATACGGATGTCCACCGGCCTGGAACTGCGGGTGATGCTGCCCATCATGCATGTGCCGTTCCGGGTGTACTATGCCTGGAATCCGCTGCGCGTCAACCAGTACATCAATCCGAATGCGCCGCCCAACTCCTTATTCACCTATCAGGATTTCCTGCGCGGCATTCCCCAGGCCTATCAGAACAATGCCCAGGTATTGCAATCCATTCAGTACACCATGCATTATCTGCGCTCGCAGCCGGGCTTCCATTTCGCGGAAGCGCCGCATGTTTTCCGCTTCACCATCGGCACCACTTTTTAACCGCGCATATTGACGCTTTTATGATCGGGATTTATACTGATTAACCTTGGAGTGAATGCATGAAATTGTCTTCCACCTTCGTTTCCCTCGCCCTGGGCGCCCTGCTGAGCGCCGGCGCCATGGCCCAGACCACGCCCGCCGCGCCCGCGGTGCCCAAAATTGGCCTGGTCAACATCCAGTACGCCATCGTGAACTGCGATCAGGGCAAGGCTAAATTTGCCCAGCTCAAGGCGCGGTTCACCCCCCGCAGCAACCAGCTCAAGGCGGAAAATGCTCAAATTCAGGCATTGCAGAAAAAGCTGCAGGATGGCGCCGACACCTTAAGCGCCGCGGCCAAGCAGCAGCTCTCCAGCCAGATCAGCCGCGGCGAGCGGCGGCTGCAGCGCCGGGCGCGCGAGGCGCAGACCGACTTTCAAAGCGCCCAGACCGTGATCATCAACTCCATCGGCCGGAAAATGTCGGCCCTGCTGAACCAGTATGCAAAGCAGCATGGCTACACGTTCGTTTTCGACCGCAGCTTGCCCTGGCCCCGCAATCCCATTCTATTTGCCGCGCCCGGAGTGGGCCTGACCAGGAAATTGATTGCCGAATACAACGTGAAATATCCGGTCAAGACAGCGGCCGCTCCCGCCAAGCCCTGAGCCGTCCAGGCGCTTCGCCCTTCAGTTGCTGGCTCGGGCTTCCCGGGCCCGCGACAATACTGCCGTGCGCAGCGCCGGATGCCCTTCCAGCGGCTGCGCCAGATGGATGGCAAGCTGCGGATAATTTTTCCGCAGCCGGCCGACATCTTCCGGGATATCGCGGGTGACATGCAGGCCTGAAGCGAGAAAATACGGCATGACGATGACTTCTTTCAAGCCGTCATGCAGCGCTTTTACCACCATTTCCTCCAGCGTCGGCCGGGCCGGCTCCAGATAGGCTGCCTGGCGCCAGTGGTAAGCACCGCTCAGATCCTCCAGCAGCCGGTGCATGCTGGCTTCCCAGGAGCCCAGCGGCGAGCCATGCGAGAGCAGAATCAGCCCGGGCCGGGGCACGTCGGACGGCGCATGCACAGCCGGCGGCCGGCCCAGCAGTTTTGCCCGCAGCTTGACCACCTCGCCCACAACGATCAAAACCGGTGAGCGCAGTTCCGCCGCCGCGGCGGCTTGCGCCAGTTCCTGCAGCGGGGCTTCAAGGATCCGCTCGTTTTTCAGGCTGCCGTTTTCGATGGCGATGGCCGGAGTGTCGCCGGCCCGGCCCGAAAGAATCAGCTGTTGCGTCCACTCCTCCAGATTAGCCAGGCCCATGAAAATCACCAGGGTATCCGCCTGGGGCAGGGGCGGGGCGTCGCCTTCCCGCGCATGTCCGCTGGCGAAGGCCACGCTGGCGGCAATGCCGCGATGAGTCAGGGGAATATGCGCCAGCTCCGGCAGGGCCAGCCCGGCGCTGAGCCCCGGCGCCAGTTCCCAGCGGACTCCCGCCGCGCTGAGCGCTTCCGCTTCCTCTCCCCCACGGCCAAAAATGAACGGATCGCCGCCTTTCAGCCGTACCGTGCATTTTCCCTGCCGCGCCCGCTCCACCAGCCAGGAAATGATCTCCGCCTGCGGCGCGGCATGACAGCCGGCGCGCTTCCCCACATAGAGCCGTTCCGCCTTCGCCGGGGCCAGATCCAGAATGGGTTTCTGGATCAGCTCGTCGTAAAGAACAGCGTCGGCGCGGCTCAGGATCCGGGCCGCACGCACCGTCAGCAACTCGGGATCACCCGGCCCCGCGCCCAGCAGATAGACGCAGCCCATTTTCACGGGCTCGGTTTCAGTCTTGGCCATAGATAATTTTAAATGGTCTTTCGCCGGGAAAAGCGGCTGCTCCGTCCCTCCTGTATTCTGTATTCTGAGGGTTCACTATGGAATTGCGTCAACTTGGCCAAAGCGATCTGCGCATCACCCCGGTGGGTTTCGGCACCTGGGCCATCGGCGGAGCGGGCTGGCGGTTTTCCTGGGGCCCGACCGACGATCAGGAATCCGTCAGCGCCATTCACCGCGCCCTGGACCTGGGCATCAACTGGATTGACACGGCCGCGGTGTACGGCCTTGGCCATTCGGAAGAAATAGTGGCCCAGGCCCTGGCGGGCCGCGCATCGCGCCCCTATGTTTTTACAAAATGCGGGCGCACCGCGGATGAAAACGGCAACATCGGCGGCGCCCTGAAGGCCGCTTCCATCCGCCGCGAATGTGAAGCCAGCCTGCGCCGCCTGGGCTGCGATGTCATTGATCTCTACCAGATGCACTGGCCCGATCCGGACGAGGATATTGAAGAAGGCTGGACGGCGATGGCCGAACTGCAGGCCGCCGGCAAAGTCCGCTGGATCGGCGTCTCCAATTTCAACGCCGCGCAACTGGAGCGTGCCCGCCGCATTGCCCCCATCACCTCGCTGCAGCCGCCCTATTCCATGCTCCGCCGCGGCATTGAAGCGGAAATTCTGCCCTATTGCCAGCGGCACGGCATCGGCGTCATCGTCTATTCGCCCATGCTCTCCGGCATGCTGGCCGGCGGCATGACGGCCGCGCGCGCGGCCCAGCTTCCGGCCAGCGACTGGCGCCGCAACAACAAGGAATTTCAGGAACCGCGCCTGGCCCGCAATCTGGCCCTGGTGGAGGAGCTTCGCGCCGTGGGCGCGCGGCATCATCGCGCGCCCGGCGAAGTCGCCATCGCCTGGACGCTGCGCCACTCCGCCGTGACCGGCGCCATCGTGGGCGCCCGCCGTCCCGCCCAGATCGAAGCCCTGGCCGGGGCTCTCGATTTTCGCCTCACGGACGCGGATTTCAAGGTGATTGACGCAGCGCTGGCGCGCAATGCCCAGGCTTGATCTCAGCCCTGGCAAATATCGTCACGTGCGGCGGCTTTGCCGCATCTCACCCCCCGTGCGGCATCACGCCCAACCCGGACTGCATCGTTTGATTCCGGTTTGCCTGGCGTTATTGCTTGCCATTCCAGTTCTGAATTTTCCCGCATCCTGCCCCGGTTCACCGGCTTTGCCCGCCTGCTGCCGTCATGGCAGCTGTCCCATGCGCGCGGCCGGCGCTGCCATGGCATCTGCCATGGCCGGCATGTCTATGCCGCATCGCTGTTCGGGAGCGGCCTGCGCCTGTTCCTTCCGTTCCCGGCCCGCCGTTGCGGGGACGGCAGTTTCAACTCCGCGGTTAAGCCCGCATCCTTTGGCCCGATTTCGCCCGGCCCGTCTGGGTTGGGTGGCTCCATTTTCACCTGCCTGGCGGGCATATCCGCCGCTTTCCTTGCCCCCTCGCCCTCCTCGCCCCGCGCCGGCTATTCATCTCTTTTAGCCACTGATGCGGCGGCATGCATTGTCGCCGAGGCGAAGGGAGAAGCGAGCAGAGCAAGGCATGAGGAGCGAGGCAGCCGGAATGTACATGGAAGTACATGAGGATTGCCGAGCGACGAATAACGAAGCTATGCGATGTTTATCCCTTCGCTCTCCAAAGGGCAGGGTATGCGTGTTTCCGGCCGTTTATTTCAGACGTTATTGTTTCTAATCATCCTCGCGCCGGCAGTGGCGTTCAGTCAGGGATTGCCGGTGCGCGGCATTGTTCATGATCGCGATCACCGGCCCATTCCGCATGCCCGGGTGAGCTTGCGCAGACGCCAGTTCAGGCGCGCCACGCGCGCCAATGCGGTGGGTGAATTTCGCTTTTCCGCCGTTCCGGCCGGCGAATACCAGCTTGCGGCCCAGGCCTCCGGCTTTCAAGCCAGCGCAGTATCCATTCGCGTTCGTCCCGGCCGCAATCCCATTTTTCATCTCATGCTCCAGATCCGGAGCCAGACGCAGCAGATTACGGTGACCGCCCGGGCCGCCCGGCTTCATACCACCACTTCGACCACGCAGACCGAGATCACGCGCCGCCGGATTGAGCATACGCCCGGCGCCGATTCCGCCGACAGCCTGGCCATGGTCACCGATTATGTTCCCGGCGCCTATGTCGTGCACGACATGCTGCATCTGCGCGGCGGGCATCAGCAGGCCTGGTTTGTGGATGGCGTTCCCGTGCTCAACACCAATATTGCCAGCAACGTCGGCGCCGTCATCAATCCCAACAATATTGATCAGCTTCAGGTTCAGTCCGGCGGCTATTCCGCCGCCCACGACGATCGCGGGTTTGGCCTCTTTAATGTCATTACCCCTTCCGGCTTCAACCAGGCGCATCAGGCGCAGCTCATCGCTTCCTACGGCAACTACCGGCAAACCAACGATCAGCTCAGCTTCGGCAATCACACCGATACGCATGCCTGGTATGCCAGCCTGGACGGGAATTTTTCCCGTTTGGGCCTGTACCCGCCGGTCGCCGCGGTTTTGCATGATCAAGCCGCGGGCCTGGGGGCGTTTCTATCGTGGATTGATAATGCCTCGGTGCGGGACCAATATCGCGCGGTGGTCTCGCTGCAGGCGAGCAATGATCAGATCCCCAATACCTATGCCCAGCAGTCGGCCGGCATTGCCGACCGCGATCTCGAGCGGGACAATCTGCTCGGCTTGACCTGGACCCACACCGTGCCCTCCGGCGCGGTTTTCACGCTGGCGCCGTTTTACCACTTCAATCAGGCGGACTATCTCGGGGGACCTCGGGACACGCCGTTCATTCTGAACGACAACCGCCGCTCCAATTATTACGGCGTTAATGCGAGCGGGCAAATCCCCTGGCGCGGCAATCAGATCGGCGCGGGCGCCTTTCTGTGGGGCGAGCATGACGATACTTTTTTCGGCCTGACGCAGAACCCGGGCGCCGTAATCGTCACGCAGCCGTTCGCCTCTTCCGCCGATTCCGAGGAAGGCTGGGCCGAGGCCAGCCGCCGCGTCCTGCCCTGGCTCAATCTCAATGGCGGCCTGCATTTCACCCGTTATGCCGGACTGATTCATGAAACCGCCTGGGATCCCCGCGCCGGCGCGGCCGTGAATCTGCCCTTTGTGCCCTGGATCCTGCACGGCTATTACGCCGCCTATTATCAGCCGCCGCCGCTGGATACCATTTCAGGTCCGCTGCTCGGCTTCAGCCGCCGGCAGGGCTATGGATTTATTCCGCTTCATGGCGAAACTGACCGGCAGTGGGATATCGGCCTGACCATGCCGCTTACCGGATGGCTGCAAGGCTGGAGCCTGGACCTCGACCGCTTTGCCACGCATTCCGCCAATTTTCTCGATCACGATGAAATCGGCAATTCCGATATTTTTCTGCCGCTCACCGATGCCGCCGCCCGCATCCGGGGCACCGAAGCCAGCCTGCGCACGTCCACACTCTGGCATTGGCTCCGCCTCAATCTGGTTTATTCCAATCAGATCGCCCAGGCCCGGGGACCCGTCACGGGAGGTCTGCTCGAGTTCGTGTCCGCGGGCTATTTCTATCTCGATCACGACCAGCGCAACACCTTGAACGCGGTGCTGACCTCACGCCTGCCATTCCGCGCCTGGGCCGCGCTTTCCGCGAATTACGGATCCGGTTTTGTCAACGGCAACGGCCCCGCGCATCTGCCCGCCAACTCCATCTGGGGCCTGGCCGCGGGCAAAAACTGGACGGATTCCCTGGCCACCAGTGTGAATGTGACAAATCTGACGAATGCCTCATATCTGCTCGACAACAGCAATACGTTTGGCGGCACGCACTGGCAATTGCCCCGCCAGTTTTATTTTGAGCTGCGCTGGCGCCTGCATTATTGAGATTTTAAATTGAGATCCGGGCTTCCTATTAATTTCAGGTCTCCGTTATCGAAAGCGTCGAAGCGAAGGGAGAAGCGAGCAGAGCAAGGCGTGAGGAGCGAGGCAACCGGAGTGTACATGAATGTACATGAGGATTGCTGAGCGACGAGCAACGCAGCTATGCGACGCTTATCCCTTCGCCCTCCACTTTTCCGGGCAGTTCCACGCGGGTGCGCGGCAGCGCCTGGGGATAATTTTTTTGCAGATAAGCGATCAACTGTTCCCGCACATAACAGCGCAAATCCCAGGCCTTGCCGGAATCAGCCGCGCTGACCAGAACCCGCAGCTGCATCGTCTGCTCCCTGGCGTCGGTGACCTGCAGGTTCCAGACTTTGCCGTCCCACAGCGGCGTGGTTTTCAAGATCGCATGCACCTGCTGCCGCAGCTCCTCCACCGGCAAGGTGTAATCGGCATAGATATATAAATGGCCGAGCAGATTGGCGGTGTTGCGGGTCCAGTTCTGAAACGGCTTTTCGATAAAGTACGACAGCGGCACGACCAGCCGCCGCAGGTCCCAGATGCGCACCACCACATAGGTGGTATGAATTTCCTCAATCCAGCCCCATTCGCCCTCCACGATCACGACGTCTTCAATCCGCATCGGCTCGGTGAAGGCGATCTGGATGCCGGCGATCAGGCTGGCCAGCGTGGGCCGCGCCGCCATGCCGGCGATCAGCCCCACCAGCCCGGCGGAGGCAAACAGCCCGTCGCCGATCTGCCGCACCGCCGGCACCGTCATCAGGGCAATGCCCAGCGTGATGAGCCCGATGATGACGCCCAGAATCTGCCGCACCAGATGCAGTTGGGTCTGCACCCTGCGGGCCCGCAGATTATCCTGGGTTTCAATGCGGAAGCGGTGGTTGAGCAGATCCTCGGCCACATACAGCGCCGCCACCATCAGCCAGCCCAGCACGCCGATCAAGGCGAAACCCAGAACATGCGCCGTGAGGATGCGCGCCTGATTCGATGCCGGCAGCCCCGGCAAGACCGCCGAAACCGCCAGAATCGGCAGCAGCCATTGCAGCGGCCGGCGGATATGGCGCAGGGCGGTATGGGCCGGATCGCCGCCCCGCCTGCGGGCGATGCGCGCCGCCAGCCCGAACAGAACCCGCAGCGCGATTTCGGCGATGAGCAGCGCCACCGCCAGGCTGATCGCGCCGTAGAGCCACGCCCGCCAATGGACGAATGGGGTGATTGCGGAAAAATGGGGCATGTTTCCAAAATACTACCAGCGCTCACGGCCGCGCTGTGCGGCAGCTCAAGCGCCGGTTCACCGTCCGATTGTCCGGTCACAAAATAAAAGCGGCTGCGCCGTCTTGACATTCAGCATCCGGGTTGTACATTCTATTAGCTTTGCTATCGCAGTGCGCGGGTTGAGGTTGCGGGTTCATGTCTTCGGTGCGGGTTTTTTTTCACGATAAATGCTTCGACGGCTCGACTTCGGCCGCCGTCTTTACGGCGTTTTACCATGCCTGCATCGCGCCCACCGCGCAATTTGATTACCGCGGGGTTTCCCATAAAGTCGGGGAATTATTCGCGCCCGAAGATTTTGCCGGCCAGGAAAACGCGATCGTGGACTTCAAGTACAGCTCCGATCCGCGCGTGACCTGGTGGTTTGATCATCATCAAAGCGCGTTTCTGACTCCGGCCGACGCGGCTCATTTCCGCCAGGACCGCGGAGGCAAAAAATTCTACGATCCGCATTACCGCTCCTGCACGGCTTTTATCGCCCATATTGCCCGCACGCGCTTCGATTTCGATTCCGCGCCGCTGGCCGAGCTGATCCAATGGGCCGATATCGTGGACGGGGCGCTCTTTGAGAGCGCGCAGGCCGCGGTCGAGTTGCGCTCGCCGGCGCTGCAGCTGACTCTGGCCGTGGAAGGCGCCAATACCCCCGGCTTCATTCCCCGGCTCATCCACGACTACCAGCATTTGTCCCTGCGGCAGATTCTGGACCAGAACTACGTGCAGGCCGAGCTGCAGCCGCTGCTGGCGCGCCACCGCCAGGCCATTGATTTGCTGAGCGGCTTGCTGGAATGCCGTGATGGCGTCATTACCTTCGATTTAACCGCCCAGGCCATTGACGGCTACAACAAATTCATTCCCTATTATCTTTGCCCCAAGGGCATCTACAGCGTCGGCATCAGCTGCGGCTCTTTCCGCACCAAAGTTTCCGTCGGCTCCAACCCCTGGCAGCCTTCCGAGCACATGGTGAACCTGGCCGATCTGTGCGAACGCTACGGCGGCGGCGGCCATCCTCGCGTCGGCGCCATCTCGTTTCCGCCCGGCGAAGTCGAGGCGGCGCGCCAGGCCGCCGCCGAAATCACCGCCGAACTGCGCCAGGCCGCCGCGCGCATCCGTTAAGCTGATCTCACCGGATCAATGCGGTGGCGCCCCTGGGTGTGTTCAAATGGCTGAGAATGAAGCTATGCGATGCTGATTGGCAGGCAGGAGATAATTGTGCGGAACGATCTGCGCGCCCCGGATCAACTGCGTCCCGTGCGCATTGAACCCAACTTTTTGCCCACCGCCGAAGGCTCGACCCTGATTGCGGCCGGCCATACGCGCGTGATCTGCACGGTCAGCATCGAATCGGGTGTGCCGGCCTTTTTAAAAGGCCGGGGCCAGGGCTGGCTGACGGCCGAATACGCCATGCTGCCGCGTTCGACCCTGACCCGCTCCCCGCGCGAGTCCAGCAAAGGGCGCGTCGGCGGCCGCACCCACGAAATTCAGCGCCTCATCGGCCGTTCTCTGCGCGCCATGCTCGATTTTTCAGCTTTGGGCGAGCGCACCCTGATGGTGGACTGCGACGTCATACAGGCCGACGGAGGCACCCGCACGGCCTCCATTACCGGTGCCTGCGTCGCCCTGCATCTGGCCCTCGCCGCCATGGTGGCGAGCGGAGCGCTGCAGCGACTGCCCTTGCGCGGCCTGGTGGCCGCCGTCAGCGTGGGGCAGGTGGATGGCCAGCCCCTGCTCGACCTGAACTACGAGGAAGACTCGCGCGCCGATGTGGATATGAACGTGGTGATGACCGGTGCGGGCGAATTCATCGAGTTCCAGGCCACCGCCGAACGCCAGCCTTTTCCCGAGTCCGCCTGGCAAGCCATGCTCGGCCTGGCCCGCGGCGGCATCAGCCAGCTTTTGGCCGAGCAGCGCCGGGCCTTGCACTCGGCCGGCGTGACCGTGGCTTGAATGAACCAAATCCTATGTCGAACCCCGGCTCCTATCCGCTTCCCGATCGCTTCGATGCCGTGCTGGCCGAACAGGACGCCGAAGGCTATCGCTGCCGCTTCGCGCCGGTCGCCCTGAGCGATCTGCCCGATCGCGACGTGCTGGTCGAGGTGCGCTATTCGTCGCTGAATTACAAGGATGCGCTGGCCGTCACCGGCCGCGGCAAAATCATCCGCCAATCTCCCATGGTGCTGGGAATTGATTTGGCGGGCCGGGTAGTCAGTTCGGGTTCGTCCCGGTTTCGTCCCGGCGATGCGGTCGTCGTCACCGGCCAGGGGTTAAGTGAAACCGAATGGGGCGGCTACAGTCCCTGGCAGCGGGTGCGCGCGGAGTCATTGATTCCGCTGCCGCCGGCATTTTCGCTGGCCCAGGCCATGGGCATCGGCACGGCGGGAGTCACGGCCATGCTGTCGGTCATGGCGCTGGAGCGCTACGGCCTTGCGCCCACCCCTCGCCCCATGGTCGTAACCGGCGCCGGCGGCGGCGTGGGGTCCATGGCGGTGGCTTTGCTCGCGCGTTTGGGGTATCCGGTGGCCGCGGTCACCGGCCGCGCCGCCCTGCATGACTATCTCACGCAGTTGGGCGCCCGCCAGGTGCTCGATCGCTCCGCACTGGCGCAGGCCTCGCCCGCGCTCGGAAATGAGCGCTGGGCCGGCGGCATTGACAGCGTGGGCGGCAAAACTCTGGCCTATCTGCTGGCCCACACCGCTGCGCATGGCGCGGTGGCGGCCTGCGGCTTGGCCGGCGGAGCCGACTTGCCGGTTACGGTGTTTCCTTTTATCCTGCGCTCTGTCGGTTTGCTCGGCATCAGCTCCAGCTCGACCCCGGCCGCGGCCCAGACCCAGGTCTGGCGCCGGCTGGCCCGCGATCTGCCCGCCTCCGTGGTGGATTCCATCAGCCGGGTGGAACCGCTGTCGCGCATCTTCGAATTGGCGGAGGAAATCCTGGCCGGCGGCGTGCGCGGCCGCATCATTCTCGACGTCCGCGCTTGACGGTTAGTGTTTTCTTCTGTGCTCCTCTACTTTGCCAGCTCCAACCCCGGCAAACTGCGGGACTTTTCCGGCATGGATTTGCCGCTGCAACTGCTGCCGGATTTCCCGGCACTCCCCGAAGCCATCGAAAATGGCGGCAGTTTTGCCGCCAATGCCCGCATCAAAGCCAGCCATTACAGCCGCTTGTCCAGCCATTCCGGTTGGATCGTGGCCGACGATTCCGGCCTGGAAGTGGATGCGCTCGGGGGCGCGCCCGGCGTTAACTCCGCTCTTTTCTGCGGCCGCCATGGCGATGACGAGGCCAATAACCGCCTGTTGCTTGAGCGGTTGCGCGGAGTGCCCACGGAGCGGCGCACCGGACGCTTTATCTGCGTGCTGGTCCTGGCTTGCGGCGGAGAAGTGAAGGCGGAATTTCAGGGCGCGGCCGAGGGGCTGATTCTGGAATCGCCGCGCGGCGCTCATGGCTTCGGTTACGATCCGCTGTTTTATTCTCCCGCCGCCGGCCGCGGCTTTGCCGAATTGACGCCCGAGGAAAAAGCCCGCTTCAGCCATCGCGGCCAGGCCGCCCGCGCCCTGCAAGCCTGGCTGAAGCAGCAAAAATAAATGCTGGAGAGCTCATCGAGCCTCTAATGAGTCGTGTTCACGGCTGAACCGCACTGTAATGCAAGTGCCGGTAGAAGCGAACAATAAGCGAAACAGGCATCAACTGAGTCACCCCCCCGTTTAGGGGAATTGCGCCTGATCTGAAGCTGTGTTGTGCTTAGGGTGATTCACGAGTCTGTCTCAATCGTGCGATAGATTCTCTCCCCCCGGGAATAAAACGGAAAAAATCCGGAGGCAGAATCATGTTCAAACGCAAACGTTCGGCGGAAAACAATCCCGCATTCACCCAAGGCGCGGCCCAGCCCGCGGCGGCTGTGGCTGCAGCTCATTCCCGCCGGCAAGCCCGGGCGGATGCCGAGCTGGCCGCGCGGCTCAATGAAATGACGCGGCAAATCTCCGCCGCCGCGCCGCCGGCCGATGACGATTTTGACGCGCTCATGGCGATCGCCCGGCAAGGCAAGCTGTTGCGCGATGAGCGCGACCGCGGCCATCTGGCCTGGGATAACGAGCATGCCCGGCTAGTGCTGCCCATTCTCTCGAGCGAATTTTCCTCGTTTCTGACGCAGCAGTTTTACCAATTCCATCAGCGCCAGCCGCGGCCGCGTTCGCTGGCGGCGGCCATTGGCGTGCTCAACGGCCAGGCCCGGTTTCTGCCCGATACCACTTTCATGCATCTGCGCCGCGCCTCCGATGGCGCCGCCTTCTGGCTCGATCTGGCGCGGTCGGAAGGCGAGGCGGTGCGGATTGATGAAAACGGCTGGGAGGTGATCGCCCATCCGCCGGTCTATTTTCTCCGCAACCGGCTGCAGAACCCGCTGCCCATACCGGAAGTGTTTTACGATATTCACGCCCTGCAGGCGCTGCTGGGCATTCCCGGCAAGGATGAGGCGGTGCTCGTTCTGGCCTGGCTGCTGGCCGCCTATATTCCCAATATGCCGGTGCCGATGCTGGCCCTGCTCGGCCCCCAGGGCAGCGGCAAGACCACGCTGGCCCGCATTCTGCGCAACCTGATTGATCCCCATCAGGCCGAACTGCTGGCCATGCCCAATGAAAAAGACCTGGCCCTGGCGCTGGAGCATCAGGCGGTGCTGGTGCTGGATAATCTCAGCCAGCTTTCCCAGCAGCAATCCAACCGCCTTTGCCGCGCCGTCACCGGCTTTGGCTATCTTAAAACCCGGCCCCGCCACGCCGGCGAGGCGGAAGTGATCGGCTTTCGCCGTCCCATCATCGTGACCGCGCTTGATCTGCCCAGCCATGTGCCCGATTGGCTCGATCGCACGGTGGCCATCCGGCTGGAGGCCCGGCCGCCGGAGATGTGCGCCCAGGAGATGCGGGTCATGAACAAGTTCCGCGCCCAGCAGGGAAAATTCCTGGGGCTGGTACTCGACCTGCTCAGCCGCGCCCTGGCCGCCCAGCGCAAGCTGCCGCAGATGTACAATTTTCCCCGCATGGCCGATTATGCCGGCATCGGCATGGCCCTGATGAGCGTTTTCCGCCAGCCGCCGGAGCGCTTTTTGCAGGTGCTGGCCGCCAATGCCGGCCAGTTGAGCCAGGATCTGCTGAATCAGGACCCCGTGGCCCTGGCTCTGCAAACGTTCATGTCCGACAAGACCGAATGGAATGGCTCGCCCACCGATCTTGCCCGGCAGCTTTCCCAATTTATGAGCGGGAAAGTAATCGCCAGTTCATTGAGCAAAAGGCTCCGACTGTTGCAAATCAATTTTTCCCAATTTGGTATGCATGTCTCTTTTTCCCGGGGCCATCAGGGTTGTTTAATCGCTGTGAAAAGGGTTGATTCTGTGAAAAATGATCACAATATCGTGTCTTGAAGGGGATTGATGGTTGTAAGTGATTGATTTTAAAGGCCGCGTAGGGAAAGCATGGGCGCGTAGGTGGAGGATTCGTCCCCCTGCGCGCGTAATCCTCATGGAATCAAAGGCTTAGCGGGAGCGCGTAGGTGCGTAGGGAAGATGATGACTTTTTTTGCAATGCTCTTTGGTTGATGAATGAATCGAAAAATTGGTTGATGCCGGAGCAGCATTACGATATTAGTGGCGCAGTATTGGCATAGCCATTCAAGAAAAAAACGTGAATCGAGTATCATCCTGAATATGGCGACGGTTCACATCCCGGAGAGCGAGGCAGTTCGCGATTTACCCAATCTGCTGGCCCGCGCACGCGCCGGCGAAGAGATTGTAATCGAGAAAAAAGACTCGCCTGACATCGTGCTGCGCGTGGCCGCGGAACCGCGTGGACGCTTACTTTCGGAGTCCATTGCGCTTGCCGAAATGCACGCGAAAGAGATGGGCTTTGAGCCGGTAATGGATCCAGAATTCGCCGCCGACCTTGAAGCAATCATCCGCAATCGTAAAGCCCGCGATACGTCGGCTTGGGACTGCCAGCGTTTACGAACGAGTCTTATTTTTTCGCCCGCCAGAGCACCCGGCCGGTAAAAAACGGGCCCATGGCCTGAATGAATTCCGCCGTCTGCCGCGTCTTGCGCATGGCCTGCACGCAGGCCGAGAGCGGATGCAGCTCGCGGCCCAGCAGCCCGATGACAAAATCGCTGTCATTGGCGTCCAGGCCAAAGCTGGCCAGGCGCACGTCGCGCGCCAGCCCGGCCTCGCCGAAGGCATGGCCGATGCGGCCATGCTCGCGCAGCGCCGCCGTCTGCTCTTCCGGCGGCAAAAGCTGAAACCGGCCCTGGCGGCGCAGCGGATACCAGACGGCCCATTGCATTTCCGGATCGAGCAGGTTGCGCACGGTGTGCCGCAGCAGCCAGTCCTCCAGATCCGGCTCATGGCCGAGGGCGTAGGTTCGCCCGAACATATTGAAGCGCCGGCGCTGCCGCAGATGCTGGAATGGGCTTTGGCGCAGGAACTGGCGCAGCGGGCCGGTGAAAAACTCCGGATCTTCGTTCCAGGTTACGAGGCCGACGCCCCAGGCATCCTGGGCGTCGGCGTAGAGCACGGCAGG
The DNA here is from genome assembly GCA_021826505.1 of Acidobacteriota bacterium. Classification (GTDB taxonomy): domain Bacteria; phylum Acidobacteriota; class Terriglobia; order Terriglobales; family SCQP01; genus JAKAZV01. The sequence goes on from JAKAZV010000003.1 coordinate 64,948, forward strand.
AAACGCGGCTTGCTCCAGGCCGGCGATGAGACTGGAAGCATCTTCCGGGCCGGTGAAGACGCGGAGCTGCACGAAGAGCCGCCGGTCCAGGCGCTGCCGTTCGCCCTGGCGCGGGCCGCCGTATTCGGCGATATCCACTGCATCCATAGCTTGATTTTCGCACAGCGCGAACCCAGCGCCAGCTTTTCCAGTAGCGGCTTTATATAATGGTCACCCGGCTTGTTTTTATGCCCAAAAAACCAGGCAAGAAATCGAAACCCGCCGCGGCCGACGGCCCCGAGCGGGTCAAAAAAATCCTGGCCGCGCTGCGGCGGGCCTACCCCGAGGCCGACTGCGCGCTGCGGCATACCGGCGCCTGGCAGCTTCTGGTGGCCACGATTTTATCGGCCCAGTGCACCGACGCGCGGGTGAACCAGATCACGCCCGGACTGTTCAAAAAATTTCCCGATGTCCGGGACATGGCCCGGCTGACGCCGGCGGAACTGGAACCCGAGATCCGGTCCTCCGGTTTTTTCCGCAACAAGGCCAAATCCATCATCGGCGCGGCGCAGGCCGTCGTGGAGCGTTTTCACGGCCAGGTCCCGCGCGCCATGCCCGAATTGCTGGAATTGCCCGGCGTGGCGCGCAAGACCGCCAACGTGGTATTAGGCGTGGCTTATGAACAGGCCGAGGGCGTGGTGG